>CACYXI010000126.1 GCA_902778265.1 uncultured Bacteroidales bacterium
TTTCTTTTGTTTTAATTTGTTTTTGTAAATGGCGAAAGCAACCTGTCATTAATTTTATTTAAGGTCGTTACGCCAATTGGACGGATCCTTACGCCACTCAGCGAGAACGGCGAGGTCTTCCTCCTTGATATAACCTGTCTTGGCTGCGATAGCGGTGGTGTGCTCGTAGTCAGAGAGGGTGACGAGACGGACACCAGCCTTCTTGAATGCCTCTTCAGCTACAGGGAAACCGTAGGTGTAGCTTGCAACCATACCTACAACCTCGAAACCTGCCTGACGGAGGGCATCAACAGCTTTGAGTGAAGAACCACCTGTTGAGATAAGGTCCTCGATGACTACAACCTTTGCACCCTCTGGGATTGTACCCTCAATCTGGTTGCCCATGCCGTGATCCTTTGGCTTTGGACGAACATAGCAGTAAGGGAGGAGAAGTTCGTCAGCTACGAGAGCACCCTGTGCGATAGCACCAGTTGCCACGCCTGCAACGGCTGTTGCCTCTGGGAACTCGGTGTGAACGAGGTGAACAAGTTCCTGCTTAACGAATGAGCGAAGCTCTGGATAGGCAAGAGTCTTGCGGTTGTCTGTGTAGATTGGTGACTTCCAGCCTGATGCCCATGTGAATGGATCGTTTGGCTGTAACTTGATTGCCTTAACGGCGAGCAGTTTCTCTGCGAATGCGTTTGATACTGACATACATACTCCGATGTTATCAACATCGGACTTCCCATAAAGGGAGGGGAGTAGTATGTTTTTTCCCGCAGAGGTGGTTGACGGGGATAAATTGTTTATAATTTCTTTATTTAGATTTGAGAGACCTTCCCCTTGATTTGAAGAATGTATCTACTCCCCTCCCTTTATGGGAGGGGCTGGGGGTGGGTCTTCTCAATCAACTCAATCAGCTTCTCCACGGCGTTGGCTTCGGGGATGGATTTCTCTACGCAAACCTTGTTCTTGTAGAGGGAAATCTTGCCCGGACCTGCACCTACATAGCCGTAGTCTGCATCTGCCATCTCGCCTGGACCATTCACGATACAGCCCATGATGCCGATTTTGAGAGTTGAAAAGCGTGGATTCTCTGCTGATTTTGCCTTGATAGCTGCCTTGATGCGTGCTATTGTGCCTTGGAGGTCGTAGAGAGTTCTTCCACATCCCGGACATGAGATATACTCAGTCTTGGTGAACTTTACACGAGCAGCCTGAAGGATGCTGGAGGAGAGGTCGCTTAGGAGACCCTCTAAATCCCCCTTAAAGGGGGACTTGCTATCGCGAACCGGCTCTCCCCCTTTAAGGGGGAGCGGGGAGAGGGTCTTGTTAGTTATCACCAACTCCTTTGCCTTGCCGTCGATGAGGAGTGCACCTGCGGTCATAGCTGCCTTGAGCTGGAGGTCTTCGAGGGAAGACTCGTTGAAGTCAAGGTAGAGAGTGCCGTTTTCGATACGGGCGTTCTCGCGCTTCTCGGCACATTCAGGGATGAATGAGACGAGTTTCTTGGCAACAGGAATCTCGCACTCAGGCTCCTCGGAGAGGCTTACGCGGATTGTGTCGCCAATGCCCTCGGTAAGAAGGGCACCGATACCGACAGCGGATTTGATACGTCCGTCCTCACCTTCGCCAGCCTCGGTAACGCCAAGGTGGAGAGGGTAGTGCATATCCTCTTCGTCCATCTTCTCGACGAGCAGACGAACTGACTGTACCATAACAACCGTGTTGCTTGCCTTGATGCTGATGACCACGTTCTGGAAATCCTCATCGCGACAGATACGGAGGAACTCAAGACATGACTCTACGATACCGGCTGGGGTATCGCCATAGCGTGACATGATGCGGTCGGAGAGCGAGCCGTGGTTTACGCCAATACGGACGGCTGTGTTATGCTCCTTACAGATATTAAGGAAAGGCACGAAGCGGTCGCGAATCTTCTGAAGCTCCTGAGCGTATTCCTCGTCGGTATATTCCAGTTTCTTAAAAACACGTGCAGGATCAACATAGTTGCCCGGGTTTACGCGTACTTTTTCGCAATAGAGGGCTGCCACATCAGCCACGTTGGCATTGAAGTGAACGTCGGCCACGAGTGGTGTCATGATACCCTCTGCCTTCAGCGCAGCTGAGATATTCTTCATATTCTCAGCCTCGCGAGAGCCTTGTGTGGTGAGTCGCACGAGTTCACCTCCAGCCTCAATGATACGCTTAGCCTGTGCTACACAAGCCTCCGTGTCATTGGTGTTGGTTGTGGTCATGGATTGCACCCTTATTGGGTGTTGGGTGTTAGGTGTTGGGTGTTGGCTGTTACCACGATATCCTCCACCTATCACTATATTTCCAACCTTTGTAGGAGTTGTTAATCTTCTTTGCATAATATTTAACTTTCGCAAGCTCCAGTTAAAAGTGAAGAGTGAAGAGTGAAAAGTGAAGAATTTAAATTACATTTTATAGCGAAAAGGCTATTAATGTTCTTAATCTGCAATACAAACTTAAATTCTTCACTCTTCACTCTTAACTCTTCACTTAATTGGTCTTGAACTCGTACTTCACCTCTGCAAGATCCTTGTTTGCCTTCTCAATCTTCTTGCCGAGACCAGACTTGTACTCCTTGAGACGAGCAGCGATGTCGGCATCAGAGAGGGCGAGCATTTCCATAGCAAGGATAGCTGCATTCATAGCACCATTAACGCCAACAGTTGCCACAGGAATGCCTGGAGGCATCTGAATGATAGAGAGCATAGCATCAAGACCGTCGAGCATACCCTTGATAGGCACACCGATAACAGGTAATGTGGTGCTTGCTGCAATAACGCCAGGAAGAGCTGCTGCCATACCTGCTGCTGCTATGATTACGCGAATGCCACGCTCCTCAGCACCGCGGGCAAATGCCTCTACTGCGTCTGGAGTGCGATGAGCAGACAATGCGTTTACCTCGAAAGGAATCTTCTGATCGTTAAGGAAGGCCATTGCCTTCTCCATTACAGGCAGATCACTTGTACTGCCCATGATAATGCTTACTATTGGATTCATACAATTAATATTGTTATAAAGCTTACTATTGTTCCCATCAGATAGCCATAGACCACTTCATGAAGCGAGTGCTGACGAAGTAGCATTCGACCTGTGCCTACGAGTCCTGCAAGGATCAAGAGCACGCAGAGCCACCAAAGCGGATTAAACACGAAGAGTTCGGCAAAGGCAAGAAGACTGCCCGTAAAGCCTCCTATGGCCGTGGTGTGGGTTGATATCTTGAACCATACGTTAATGGTTGCGCATAGAATCTGAATGATGAGTGCCGCAATAACGATAGAACTCATAAAATGCGGACAATGGAAATAGTTCAGTATGTAGAAGCATAGGAAATAGCACATGATCGAGATTACGTATGGCACCATACGGCCCTCTCTCGTCACGAGCTTCAGCATTGACCATCCCTGATATTTTCTGTAGAAATGAATCAGCATCGTAGGTACGAGGATAGTACAGAGATATACTATCAGCAGTACGAACAGCTTATATGATAGTGGTAGCAAACTCAGGTAACTGAACGAGAAGAGGGCTATCATGCCAACTAATGGCAGATAGAACGGTGTGAAGATGATACTCATCACCCTCGAAGCATTCACAGAAGCCCTCATCATCTTGTTCACGCCCCTTCTTGAGCGCGAAGGCCTTTCCTGTGTCAGTACTTGTGTCTGTTCCATTTCTTTTGTTTATTTTTTAAGCTAAGGAGTAGTAAGGAGTACATGGAGTTCAAGGAGTACAAGACGAATGTATTTATCGTTGAAAGGTGATGGACGAAGGGTGAAAGGGGGATGGTTGAAGGATGAGAGTTTATTTGTATCAAACCTTATTCCTTATTCTTTCCAACTTTATTCCCTACCCCTTCCTATCTCCTCAATCTTGCTACTGGTATTCCCAATGCCTCTCTGTATTTTGCCACCGTCCTTCTCGCGATAGGGAAGCCCTGTTTCTTGAGTTCCTTGGAAATGGCATCATCGCTGAGAGGATGCTTCTTGTCTTCTGCCTTGATGATGTCAGAAAGAGCCGCTTTGATCTTGCGGTTCGACATCTCTTCCTCACCATCCTTGCTGAAGCCAGAAGAGAAGAAATGCCTGAGCTTGAAAGTTCCCCATTGCGTCTCGGCATATTTCGCGTTGCATACTCGCGAAACCGTACTAACGTCCATGCCTATCTTCTCTGCTACATCGGTCATAGTCATAGGCACAAGGTCTGCCTCATCACCATCAAGGAAGTACTTGTGTTGCAACTTGATGATGGTCTGCATCGTCAGCGTCAGCGTCTTCCTCCTTCGCTCTATGGCTTCTATGTACCCTCGCGCACGCTCCACCTTTTCCTTTGTATAGAGAAGAGCCTCTTTTTCCATGCGGTTGAGCGACTTTGCGTTGTTCTGATAGCCGAGCATCTGCTGCTCGAAGTCGCGTGAGATGAAGAGTTGTGGCAGTTCCCCGTTGTTGAGCGTCATTGTCACCTGACCGTTATCGTCAGTATCAATTATGAAGTCTGGCGTTACCTGCTGGGTACTTCTGCCCATTGTCTCGCCAAGCGATGCTCCTGGTCTTGGGTTCAGCTTTCGGAGTTCCTTGATAACCTCCTCAGCCTCGTATTCTGATGTCTTTAGATGCTGACGAATCTTTTCCCAATGTTTCTTTGTGAAGTCGTCGAAATAGTCACGAACCACCTTACGCATCCTTCTGGTGAGCCTTGAATCCTCACGACGTGCTATCTGCAAGAGCAGACATTCCTGCAACGAACTTGCGCCTATGCCTGCTGGGTCGAAGCTCTGGAGTATGTGCAGAACGTTGGTTACGTCCTTCTCCGATACGTCAAGTCCCTGATAGATGGCAAGGTTCTCGCTGATGAAAGAGGTATCCGAACGCAGGAAACCGTCATTGTCGAGAGAGCCGATAAGGTACTCCATGATCTGGTGCTGAGTCTCCGTAAGGTCTTCCTCATTGACCTGCTCCATCAGTTTGTCGTAGAACGAAACCGTATCGCCATACACCATCTCCTCCTGTTCTGCACCTGTCTGATTGCTGTCTCCATAAGCTCGGTAGTCGCTTGCCAGACGGTCGTCAGAATCTATGCTGTCGAGGGCAGAGTCAAGAGCCTCCTCTCGGTCTTCGCGTTCCGATTGTGTATCGAAATCCTCCTCCTCACCATCGCCTATGCTATCGCTCTCGTTCAGACTGGCATTAGGGTTGAGGTTGTCGGCATCATCAGGATTGGCACTCTCAAGAGCAGGATTCTCATATAGTTCCGACTTGATATTCTCCTCCAACTGGGCAAGCGGCATCTCCAGCAACTTCACCTGCAGAATCTGCTGTGCGGTAAGTCGCTGCTGCTGTTGTTGAATCAGAGCCTGTTCCTGTGTGAGTCTATTTTCAAGTGCCATAGCTTTATTTGAAGGTTATGAGGTTTTGAATGGTTGTTAGGTTTTCAGGTCAGAATGTCTTGAAATTAAGATATTAAGAAATAAAAAAAATAATTTTCAATTTTCAATTCTCAATTTTCAATTGTTCAAGACCTTATAACCTCAAACCTTATCAACCTTAAAACCTTGTCAATTATGACTGCAAAGATACTAATTTTATATCTATCCGCAAAATTTTTAGAGATTAATTTGCAAAAACGGAAAAAAACTATTACCTTTGCACTCGCTTTCCGCCCAGATGTTGGAATCGGTAGACAAGTCGGTCTCAAACACCGATGCTGAAAGGCGTGCGGGTTCGACCCCCGCTCTGGGTACCTTTAAAATCTGCAAGTTACTGAATATCAGTGTTTGCAGATTTTTGTTTTTACCCTATTTCCCAAATTTGGACACATTTGGCCACAAAATATATAAGGAAAACGGATGTATCTGATTTATCTCTAACGCAGTAAAGGCATGAGCGATGACAAAATCAGATAAATCCACTTCTTTTTTTAATCCATTTCCTCCATGTTTTCCGTGTTCAAAAATCCCCTGCGTCTTTGCGTTGAAAACATCAACATCGTTGCACCTCCCTTGCAAATCCCTACCAAACTCGATGCAAGTCCCATTTTTCGCCCATTCTAAGAAACGGATTTGCATCGAGTTTGGAGCGGTTTAGAAACGGATTACAAGCGAAGGAGAAGCGAACCTGAAGCAAATGAAAAATTAAAATAAAAAAATGAAAAATACAAGTTCAGAAAAAACTTTTTTGCAATAATCCTACATACCTACACGGGCAGCCGTGCAATTTATTGATTCTCAAAAGCTTGCAGCGTTTTCAAATATATGCCAAACCTACACTCATCCTACACTAAACCTACACTACGAATGTAGGATGAGTGTAGGTTTAGTGTAGGTTTGCGTAATATTTAAAACCCGTGTAACACACTAAAGCATAGCATGTTACAAAGGTGACGATGTAGGTATGTAGGATTGTTGCAAAAAAGTTTTTTCTGAACACGGGAAATAACCTCCGTGCCTTTGCATCTCCTCTGAATCATAGCAAGGAAAAAGCAAAAGTCGCAACGACCTGAGAGAATCAGATTGTTGCGACTTTCGCTTTGCGTTGTCCCATAAGGACTCGAACCTTATCAAACAGAACCAAAACCTGTTGTGCTACCATTACACCATGGGACAGTGCTACGCTAATTGATAATGAATAATTAATAATTGATAATTAATTAGACATTTATCCAAATGCGGATGCAAAGGTAATGTTTTTTTACGACATTACCAAATTTTCCGCTATATTCTTTTTACTTAACTGTAATCAGATAGTAATTTTTCTTGCCACGCTGCGCAAGGAGGTACTTTCCGTCAATGAGGTCAGCCTCAGTAACAACCAGATTGAGGTCGCTTACCTTCTCCTTGTTGAGCGACACACCACCACCCTGAATCATCTTACGGCACTCACCCTTTGATGGGAAGATAACCTTATCCTTCTGCTCGTCAGATACTGGTGCTACGGCTGTGAGGACTTCTATGATGCCCTGACCAAGTTGATCCTTGGCGATTGTGAATGAAGGAACACCGTCGAACACATCAAGGAATGTCTGTTCGTCGAGCTTCTCAAGACCTTCCTTTGTGCTCTTGCCAAAGAGAATACCTGAAGCCTCAACTGCCATATCATAATCCTCCTGTGAGTGTACCATTACTGTTACTTCCTGTGCGAGACGCTTCTGGAGTACACGACGACCTGGATCCTGCTTGTGCTCCTCGATAAGTGCATCAATAACGTCCTTTTCGAGTGATGTGAAGATCTTGATGTACTTCTCAGCATCATCATCGCTTACATTGAGCCAGAACTGATAGAACTTATATGGAGATGTGCGCTTGCGGTCGAGCCAGATGTTACCAGACTCAGTCTTACCGAACTTCTTACCGTCAGCCTTTGTGATGAGCGGACAAGTGAGTGCGAATGCCTCCTGATCATTGCCGAGGGTACGACGGATAAGCTCTGTACCAGTAGTCATGTTACCCCACTGGTCATTACCGCCAAGCTGCATCTTACAGTTCTTTGTCTGGTAGAGGTGGAGGAAGTCATAGCCCTGAAGAAGCTGGTATGTGAACTCTGTGAAAGAAAGACCGTCACGAGCCTCACCATTGAGACGCTTCTGAACTGAATCCTTAGCCATCATATAGTTGACTGTGATGTGCTTACCAACGGTACGAGCGAAATCAAGGAAAGTGAAGTCCTTCATCCAGTCGTAGTTGTTCACCATCTCGGCAGCATTAGGACCTTCAGCCTCGAAATCGAGGAACTTAGACACCTGCTTCTTGATGCACTCCTGATTGTGATAGAGAGTCTCGGCATCAAGGAGGTTACGCTCCTGTGACTTACCAGATGGATCACCAATCATACCAGTTGCACCACCAACAAGAATGATAGGCTTATGTCCGCAACGCTGGAGGTGACGGAGCATCATAATGCCACAAAGGTGGCCTATATGGAGAGAGTCGGCGGTAGGGTCGGTACCGAGGTATGCAGTCACCATCTCCTTCTGAAGGAGTTCTTCTGCACCTGGCATGATCTGTGCGAGCATACCGCGCCATTTTAATTCTTCAATGAAATTTTTCATATAATTTTCAATTTTCAATTATCAATTTTCAATTGTTTAGGGAACCGGATCATACCCCGACCCACCCCACGGATGGCATCTGAGCAAGCGTTTTATCCCAAGCCATAAGCCCTTGATAGGACCATGCTTCACGATAGCCTGACGCATATATTCGGAACAGGTAGGGGTGAATCTGCACGAAGCTGGAGTATAGGGACTAATAAGGTGCTGATACACCCATATCGGCCCAAGAAGCAAGGATGTCAGAACCTTTCTCATCTTGCAAGTTTCTCCCCTAACCTACGCAGGAGATTTACCACCTTATCCTCTACCTCAGCAGTATCATGATGCTGGCGGTCAAGCCAGATAAACGCCATAGCGAGGTATTTTCCTTCGGGAAGGCTATACAGGTCGCGATGCTGTCTGTAAGCCTCTCGCACCTGACGCTTCACCCTGTTGCGGTCAACAGCGTGCTTGAAGCATCGTTTAGGTACGGAGATAAGCATCTGGGCATCTGCCATAGAAGCATTGCTACCCTTGTTTTCCAAAGCCTCATCATTATGGTCAAGCACCATAAAGACAAGACGGAGAGGGAAGCAGGACATTGATTTGCTTCCACCTCCGACAAAGAGACGGTCGATGAGCTTACGGCTCACCAACTTCTCCTTCTTTGGAAAAGAAAAGCTATTCCTCATTATCTATAAGATACCTGCGGAGAGCACCAGTCATAGATGGATACTTCTCTGTAGGTGCTTCAAGGTCGAGCGTGAGACCGAGATCCTTTACGGCCTTGGCTGTAGCAGGACCGAAGGCAGCGATCTTCACCTCGCCAGCCTTCATATTTGGGAAGTTCTCGTGCAGAGACTTCAATCCGGCAGGAGAGAAGAACACGAGCATGTCATAGTCGAAGTTTGCTATTTCTTCTTCTGTAAAATTGTTGCTCACGGTGCGATACATATAGCACTCCTTGTGATCAAGCCCCTTAGAGTCGAGAAGCTTGGTAACGGTGTCGTTGGCAACGTCACTCAGCGGAACGAGGTACTTCTCGTTCTTGTGCTTAATCATTGCTGGGAGGAGGTCATCAATCTTACCAGTAGTACCGAAGAACACCTTACGCTTGCGATACTGAACGTACTTCTGGATGTAGAGGGCTATGGTCTCTGTTACGCAGAAATACTTGAGATCCTCTGGAATATTGACACGTGTTTCCTTAGCGAGTTTGAAGAAGTTGTCGATAGCGTGGCGGGATGTGAATACAATAGCGGTGTAATCAGCAATGTTGACCCTCTGGTCACGGAACTCGCGAGTAGATATCCCTTCCACCTTGATGAACGGACGAAAGACCAGTTCCACATCAAAGTCCTCGGCAATATCATAGTATGGTGATTTGTCGCTTGCAGGCTTTGGTTGTGATATCAGAATCTTCTTTACCATTTCTTTATTTATATTGAGTTTTTGTTTAATATGTTATCTTCAATAATTTACCTATGAGCATCAAAACACCCCCCAAAGTAGCGAGGGGTACGATTTCGAGGGTGCAAAAGTACAAAAAAAACTGCAAAAAATACGCTTTTCTTTGAAAAAAGATGCGATAAACCTTATAAAATGCTAGTAATTTGATAAAAACAATGATCAAAACGGTAGAAATTAACAGTATTTTGGTCGGTAAAGCGAAGAATGTATAGACCAAAACTACTGGCAAAAGCAGCACTCCCTCGAAGGAAGTAAGGAATAGTCGCGTTCGTACGGACTCACTAACCTGATGAGCGGAAAAGAAAGTCCAGTTTGCCCAGATATAGAACAGTTCCTTCATAAGAAAAATCCCGAATACTGAAAGAAAGAACAGTCCGAGCAACTGATACATTGTCACGACGTAAGTCTCTGTTGTACTATCTACCATGCAATAGAAACAGGAGAGCGACAATAGCGATATTGCCTGCAAACAGAGGAAGAACTGATAGTTCACCTCTCCTGCCGTCTCCTTATATTCTACCGAATCAGACGAGCGACCAGGATAGACAAAACTCTTGAACTGGTAAACGATGAAGCGCATGGAGCGCGAGACCACCAGTATAGTTAGGATGAAGAAGGAGAGGAGCACACTCGTCATCCAACTGTCATTAGATACCAGATAAGGTATCGGGTCGCCAGCTATACCCATTCTGCCTCCGTTGATCTCGGGGTGCATAAGGGAATCGCTCATGAAATATGTCTCCTTATAATATTGCGGTATGGAGACCTCATACACGCTCTTGCCCAATGGCTCTCCCGGAAGTCGTAGCGTGTCAGGACGGGAGGAATAATGTATCTCGCCCGGATGAAATGCCGCCTGAATGGCAGAGTCCTGCTGGGCAGGCGTGGCATCCTTGGGCAAGGTACGAAGGATTTGATACGGATGGCGAAATCTGCCAACCGTACTATCCACCTTCATCAGCATCTCACTGTTCTCCTCTACAACAGGCTGCTGCGTCTGTATAGAATCGTTTAAATGCAAAATGCCTTCTTGATATCCTCTACCTTGTCAAGCTTCTCCCATGTGAACAGCTCAACTTCAATCTCCTTTGTGTCGTGATAGGCACTTGTGAATGTCTTCTTCACTACCTCATTCTTTCTGCCCATGTGACCGTATGCGGCAGTCTCAAGATACATAGGCTGACGGAGCTTCAACTGACGCTCGATAGCCTTTGGACGAAGATCGAACATCTCCTTGATCTTAGCAGCAATCTCGCCATCACTCATCTTTACGTTAGAGCGGCCGTATGTATTAACATAGATGCTTACAGGCTCTGCCACGCCAATAGCGTAGGCTACCTGAACAAGCATCTCATCAGCAACACCTGCAGCAACCATGTTCTTGGCGATATAGCGAGCTGCGTATGCTGCAGAACGGTCAACCTTTGAAGAATCCTTACCAGAGAAAGCGCCACCTCCATGAGCGCCCTTACCTCCATAGGTATCAACGATGATCTTACGACCAGTAAGACCAGTATCTCCATGAGGACCACCGATAACGAACTTACCTGTTGGGTTCACGTGGTATGTGATATTATCGTTGAAGAGAGCGAGAACTTTTTCAGAAGTGATCTGTGCCTTTACACGAGGTATAAGGATATTGATGACATCCTCACGAATCTTGGCAAGCATCAGCTTGTCGGCATCCTCCTGAGTGGTGATGCTTGGTACACCAGGCTTGATGAACTCATCATGCTGAGTAGAAACAACGATAGTGTCAATACGCTGTGGAATGCCAGCGTCACTATATTCGATAGTCACCTGAGACTTAGAGTCTGGACGAAGATATGTCATTTCCTTACCCTCACGACGAATGTCTGCGAGAGTCTTCACGAGCATGTGACTAAGCTCAAGACTGATAGGCATATAGTTGTCAGTCTCGTTAACGGCATAACCGAACATCATGCCCTGGTCGCCTGCTCCCTGATTATCCTCCATCTCCTGACGCTCAGCATCAGTAAGGGCTGCCTTCACACGATCCACGCCACGATTAATATCACCACTCTGCTCATGGATAGCTGTAAGAATACCACAAGAATTGCCATCAAACATATACTCAGCCTTGGTATAGCCGATTTTATTGATAGTGCGGCGAGCTATTGTCTGGAGGTCGATGTACTCAGTAGATGAAACCTCACCCATGATACAAACCTGACCTGTGGTGCAGAAAGATTCAATGGCACAACGTGCGTTTTCGTCGTATGCAAGGAACTGATCAAGCAGAGCGTCGCTGATCTGATCGGACACCTTATCTGGATGTCCTTCTGAAACTGATTCTGAAGAAAATAGATATGACATATATTTGTACCTTTTTAATTTTTAGGGTGCAAAATTACTACTTTTTTCCCGAATTGCAAAAAGTTTTAATGTTTTTTGCTAAATTCTACCTAAGATTAGGTATTCCCAGCCAATTATTACTTGAGGAGTAATAAGGAGTACAAGGAGTTCAAGGAGTACAAGACGAATGATTTATTCGGACTAAGACTTTTGACTTTAGATCTTTGACATTTGACCTTTGACCTTTGACTTTCATAACACATTCGTCTTGTACTCCTTGAACTCCTTGTACTCCTTACACTTCTAAAACCAAAATCAATAAACAAACGAACTTCCTCCGAGGAATTCGCGCAACAGACTCGCCGGTGGTATCTGGCTTTCAGAGAGTGGCTTGATATACTTGAGGAACTTTAGCAATCGGTATGCCTCGTTATACTCGTCAGCCGACTCTGGAACCTGCTCAAGAAGCGGTTCTGCCTGTGTCTTGATAACGGCAAGCTCAAAGAGCATAGCGGTATTGAACATAGCATCCGCATTCTCCTGATAAGGGAAAATCCACTTGTTCTCTCCAGCCCTTACACTTGGCCATCTGCGAATAGTTTCCTGAGCAGAACATCCACGATACTTGTAATCGCGTATTATTCTGCGTAACAAGCGGTTATCTGTCGTCGGGATATAATTATGATTATCGAGAAGAACGGTTGTGAGAGCCGAAGCATATACACGATAGATATACTCCTGCGGAATATGTGCCGTAAGTTCTGGATTAAGCGCATGAATACCTTCAATAACAAGCACATCGTTTGGCTTCATACGAAGTTTCTTGCCACTCTTCACGCTCTTGCCAGTAGGGAAATCATAACGAGGCAATTCCACCTCCTCACCCTTGAAGAGAGCCTCAAGCTGCTCGTTGAAGAGTTCAAGGTTAAGGGCATGTATTGATTCA
>CACYXI010000127.1 GCA_902778265.1 uncultured Bacteroidales bacterium
ACTGCCCTATTAGGTGTCGGGCTTTGGCTTTCCCTTCGGCCGCCGACCTCTTCGACGTTCAGCCCTCGCAGTCTTGAATTCGTCGAACTCACGTTAATTTAATGTTAGTTCAACGAAAACAAACGCTACGAGGGCAATAGAGTCGGATTTAATGACTTGAAATCCCTGATTGAGTAGCGTATAGTTATTGTGGTCATCGCTCCTTTTCGAGGTGTAATACTTGGTGTAATAGTCGGTGTAATACTTTTTGAAAAAAGTTTTTAACGCAGAGTATTACATCTTTGATGAATTGAGTATGTTAAATGATTGAATGTTAGATTGTTTGCCTTGGTGTAATACCCCCGAAAGTATTACACCAGTATTACACCAAATCGCCCGAAATGGTGTAATACTTTCAAGGGTATTACACCAAAGATAACGTGCTGATAATCAACAAAAATATTGCACATAACGTCAAAAGGTGTAATACCCCCTCTAAAAACTTTTTTGTTTTTTACTTTTCAAGAGTATTACACCAATTCCTGAAAGACCTTATAACATCCTTCGATATGCCTTCGTTCATCCTTCGCTCTACCTTCGTTATAGGTTCGCTCTTCCTTCGCTTGTAATCCGCTTCTAAGCCGTTCCTATGAATGGGCGAAAAATGGGACTTGCACCGACTTTGCAACGGACTTACATCGGATTTGCATCGGAGGTGCATGGGAATTAAGGGAAACGGATTTATATGATGTATCTGATAGGCTACGCGACACGTTTTACGAACAACTTCAGATAAATCGGATAAATCCGTTTCCGGTATTATTTTAAATGATTAACCGCAATCACCCGATAGCGCCCCGAAGGGGCAAAAGCTCATAGCCTAGGGCATCGCCCTAGGTGGATGGATGTTGGTGCTTTCGCCCTGAAGGGGCAAAAGTATTATTTATATTAGGGCTTTTGCCCTTACAGGGCGAATATACTAACTGCTTTGTACATAGGGCGTTGCCCTATGCTATGTGCTTTTTGACTTTCAGTCCGTTTGTCACGTGATTGCGGACACTCATTTTATTTTAACGTGAGTTCGACGAATTCAAGACTGCAAGGGCTGAAAGCCCGATACCTAATAGGGCAGTCCGGATTTGCTTGCGATCTGAGCTTGCGAAGAAGGGCTGTTATTCGGTAGATGCGTGATTAAAGGAGCGCTGTAGGTGCGACACCTAAATACAATAGGTGTCGGTCCTTGGCTTTCCCTTCGGCCGCCGACCTCTTCGACGTTCAGACCTCATTCCATTAAATATCGTCTATATGACAGCCCTAACGGACTGCCCTTTTAGGTGTCGCTCTTTGGCTTTCCCTTCGGCCGCCGACCTCTTCGACGTTCAGAGCTCTTTCAACTACATGTTTTTCAACAATATACGAGTTGATGAAATTCGTCGAACTCACGTTATTTTACATCTTTTGCTAAAGGCTCAATACATGCAAATAAATTCTCTATCTTAGAAACAATACGATGTTGTTCCGCAAGAGGTGGGAGAGGGATTCTCATATTCCCTAAAGTCTTTCCATTACAATTTGGTTGAGCGGTTGCAATAGTACCTTCTCTTAGTTGCTCCCAATACAAACGACTCTCCATAAAATATTTTAAATACTGAGGAACAAGATTATTACTATATCTTGTTCTTATCAAATACCCTGCATAAATTGAAGGATATGGTACTTTTTTAACAAGGAATGATTTGCCGACTGTTCCACCAGTTCTTGCAAATAGTATATCGTTTGGTTTAAGAAGATACCCTTCAATCTCTTCTGCTTTGATTTTACAATAAGGAACGGAATCCCATAAAACCTCATTATTCTGAATGTCGCTAATACGAACCATTCTGATATCTCCATTCTGTTGTGCAGATGCATTATAACCATATTGAATAGAGAAAGATAAATCTCCCCATCTACACCACACCCAATTATCTGGAATCTCGAAAGGAATTTCGTCCTCTGTGATTTCTGGGAGAGGTTTTTCTTTTTTGATTTTCTTGTCCTTAATGAGTTGTTCCTTTTCTTTTCTTATGCGTTTGAGGAGTTCTGAGGCTGGCTCGTCATCTGGATTGTTAGTGCCTAACTTACCCATAATAGCCTCTTGCAGAATGCTTTGCTTCAATTGCTCGGGCATAGCACTATTAAGCGCATCAAGTTCCTTCTGCGCCTTGTCATATTCATCCACCAAAGGCATTAGCTCCTCAATCTTTGCGACAATTCGCTTTTGCTCGGAAAGAGGGGGGAGGGGGATTAGAATTTTCATAATATTCTCCGCACCTAAATTACCTTGATTTGCAGTTCCTGTCTCATATTGGAACACGTCAAGTAAGACTGTTTCAGATTTCAAGGAATAGCATAAATAATCAGAAGGCAGACCTTTATAAGGTCTCAATGCTCCAACTCGTTGGTTTATGAAAAGATTGCAATCTTTTTCAGACACTTTGTAGGTATAAAAATAATCCCTTTTTTTACGTGTGCCTGTCATGGTTATTAGAATATCGTTTGTTATACATTTATATTTTTCTGTAAGTATAGCTAAATCTTTTGAGATAAAGACTGGATTTACAGATAAACGCAATGTATCATTCTTGACATTTCCTAAACGTAGAACTTGGTACGTTGAATCTTGAACAAATTTTTGGCTCTTATAAGCATATCCACCAATAAAAGATACAATCTCTCCTAATCTTACCCACACCCAACTATCAGGAATCTCAAAAGGTTTTTCGTTTTCTGTGATTTTTGCGAGTGTTTTTTCTTTCTTTATCTTTTTTTCTTCGATAAGTTTCTTTTTCTCAGCTTTTATCCTCTCCAGCAATACGCTTGCCGGTTCGTCATTAGCATCTTGCGCTACAAGTTTTCCCTGTATCGCAAGCTGAAGTATCGAGTTCTTTAAGTCCTGTCCTGTCATGAATGTTTTTTTGATTTTTTCGCTGAATCGATAATTCTGAGTTTCGATTATTTGTTGAATCAATAATCCTGAGTTTCGATTATTCGCAGAATCGATAATTCTGAGTTTCAATTATTCACAGAATCGATAATTCTGAGTTTCGATTATCCGTTGAATCGATAATTCGGGTTTTGAAGATTCGGAGAATCTGTTACATCCGTCTTGTGCCGTCACATTTAGGGTAGTCGGTGCATCCCCAGAAAGTCTCACCTTGATGGATACCCTTCTTTATGGTGCGCTGTCGCATCGGAGCACCGCATTTCGGGCAGAGGGGAGCTCCTTCTGTAGAAGCCTTCTCCTTGATGCTTGCCAAGCGCTCCTGAGTCATATTCTCCGTGAAACCACCCTCTTCCTTGAAGTCGCCAAGTCGCTTGTTAATCTGTGCTGTGAGCAACTGCTTGACACGTTCGCAGAGCACTATTATCACGCATGCAGAGTGTATGGAGTCATCTTTTCTGAGTAATGTAGCGAAGCGTTTGTACTCAGCAAGCAGATACTCACTAATCTCCGCAAGATAGTCTTGTGTCAGCGTGGGTGCAGACTTGAACTGGTAGTTGCGTACCTCCACATACTTAGGGTCGGATGTGCGCCACATAGTAGTGTGATGGTTCATAATCCAGTTAAGGTAGTCACCCTCAAGTTCGCTGACGCTGGCTCTGGCAACATCCAGCAGTCGCATCTCCGTCTCATAGCTTGTCTGGTGGCGTGATGATCCCTCTGCGATATTGGCTGGCACGGTACGGGCAGCCATCTCCATCTGGTCGCGTAATCTGCCGCAGGGATCTATCTTGTAATCAACGAAACGCCTACAGAAGCCTTGGGTGGCAAGCTGTAGTATGTTGCCGAGTTGCCATGAGAGAAGTGACATGTAGCCATTGACTGAGTGGATGTTGATCATAGTTCTTTTTGGGGGGTGGGGTTATTATTTTTCGATTTTTCGAGATTTCGGGATTTCGATAATTCGGGATACCGCTAATCCGAGATTTCGGGTTTCCGAGGGGGATTGCGCTATCGCAGGTCCTTGATGCCGAGTATCTGCTCAATCTTACTTAGCGTATGGTCTATCTTATGGTCGAGGGCTGTACGCTTCTCGTGATATTGACGCAGAAGCTCGTCGGGTGGCAATACCTCTACTTCATCCTTTGGGAACTTGCATTGGTCGAAGTTACAGTCAATATCAAGAAGTTGCTGTGCGGTAAAGACCTTTGATTTCTCGCCAGCCTCATCGCTTATAATCTCCTTGCGGTCAGCCCACCATTTCTCTATAGGCTCACAATGCTCTACCTTCATAGGCTTTGTCTTTGAGAAATGCTTATAGCCTTCTGGCATATCCAAGCGGTAGAACCATGTTTCCTTTGTGTTGAAACCCTCTGGAGCACCTTCAGCCTTCTCATTGTTGAAGAATAGCACGTTGGTGGCTATGCTTGTGTAGGGCGAGAAGATAGAGCCAGGCAAGCGTATGATGGTGTGCAGATTGAACTTACGCAGCAAAGCCTCCTTTAATGCAAGTTTTGCTCCGTCAGTACCAAAGAGGAAACCGTCAGGAATGATAACACCACAACGACCGCCAGCTTTTAGGCGATACATGATAAGGGCTATGAAGAGATCGGCAGTCTCGCTACTGCGGTATGCGCTTGGGAAATTACTCTGGACGGAAGTGCCTGTGCTACCTCCGTATGGTGGGTTCATGCCTATGACATCAACCTTGTCGCTATCCTTGAAATCACTAACATTAGTGCCGAGAGAGTCACAATGACGGATGTTAGGAGCCTCGATGTCGTGAAGCAGAAGATTTGTGATACTCAGCAGATAGGGCAGAGGCTTCCACTCCTGACCTATAACGGCTTTCTGGAATTTCTCGTTATCGGCAGCTGATTTAACCTGTGGCATCATGTGGTTAAGGGCAGAGGTGAGGAAACCGCCCGTGCCAGAGGTGAAGTCGCCGAAGGTCTCGCCGAGCTTTGGATCAAGCATCTTGACTATGAAATCGGTAAGGGCACGAGGTGTGTAGAACTCACCTGCATTGCCGGCTGACTGCAAATCCTTCAGTATGCCCTCGTAGATGTCGCCAAAGGTGTGACGGTCGTCAGCATCATCAAATTCAATCTCATTGACTATGTTTACGACCTGACGAAGTAGTGTGCCGTCCTTCATATACTGGTTAAGGTCGGCAAATGTTTCCTGTACGATGGACTTAGATCGTGGTGTGTCGGCTGTGACGATGATACCCTTGATTTCCTTGCCCTGATATTCCACATCCTGCCCTTTGATGACAGGGAAGAGGATGTTGTTGATGAAGTTGAGCAGGGCATCGCCAGTAAGAGCCTCACCATCTTTCTCGTCTATGGCCCAGTTGCGCCAGCGCAGAGGCTCAGGTATGATGCTTTTATATTCTTTCTTCTCTTTGTAAGCTTTGTATTCCCATGTTTCTTCCTGAGTGTCATACACCTTGAGGAAGAACATCCATGTCATCTGCTCGATACGTTGTGCATCACCATTGATGCCTGCATCCGAGCGCATGATGTTTTGAATACGCTTGATTATGTTGTTTACAGCCATTTTTGTGTTGATATTTTTTTCAGTAAAAAGCAACTTGTTGCTAATCTTTCCAAATTAATCGAATTGGCGTTATTTAAGGAGTATTACTTTTTTTTCTTAACCCGCTCTATAAATCTGTTCTTCCAATTCCTTGATAGCCTTCTCGAAGCCCGCAGGACCTCCGAAGAGCTTGACAATCTTTGTCGGTTTGCCTATTTGGTTGAAAGGCGGAATTTCCAGTATATCAGACTTTTCAAAGTCGAGAATGCCATTCTCTGCGTACTTATCGAGCAGGGCTTCAAGCACTTCGCGCGCCTTACCCTCGTATTTGCCGAAATAGTTGCGCTTCTTCACGTTGTTGGCGCGTTCCTTTCGTGTTAGCGGTGGCTGGTCGAATGCTACATGACAGATGATATCGAATATATCCGCATTTCTCAGAGCTTCGTTCTTCTCGCGCACGGCATCTATGAGAATGGCATATTCTTGCAGTTCGTCGAGAATGGCTTGCTTGCGATCAGTTTCTGACCATTTCTTCATGAAAGAATCAAGATTCTCAAAGTGGCGGCGTATCTGCTTGCGTGCGAAGCTCCTGACGCTCTCAGTCCTCATGGTCTTGCCATCTTCACCAAGAACGCTGACAAGTTCGCTCTCTATGTGGATGTCCTGACCATTGATGATATATTTCTTATGAGGTTCAGAGACCATGCCGGAGGTTTCTGCTGGTGGGTCGTATTTTCTGCCCTTATGATTTCCCTTTGGTGGTTCTGGATCACCGTCAAAGTCGGGATCCTTGAATTTCTTTGTGGCATTGCGGAAGTCAAGAATCTCCAAGTGCCACTTGCCCTTGTCCTTGCGCAGACGTGTACCACGACCTATAATCTGCTTAAACTCGGTCATAGAGCCGATTTCCTTATCGATGACGATGAGTCCGCATGTCTTACAATCCACGCCAGTTGACAACAATTCGGATGTAGTGACGATGACAGGATAAGGCTCGTCAACGCTGATGAAATTGTCAAGTTGCTTCTTGCCTTCCTTGTCCTCGCCCACGATGCGCGTTACATAGTAAGGAGATTTACGGCACATATCCGCATTCATCTGAACAAGCAAAGTCCGCATCTCGGCTGCTTCTTCTATGTCAGTACAGAAGACGATGGTCTTTGTCATGCGTCCTATGTCGTTGAGCATTCGGGTGATACGTCGGGCTACCACCTCACGACGAAGCTTGATGGCGAGGTCACGACCAATGTTCTGCCTTTGGTATAGTTTCTGTTCTATCTCCTGATTGAGAAGGTCGCGCTCACCTTCCTCTGGAGTCCAGCCTTGCAAATCAATGTTGATGAAGTCGGCTGTCACACGGTAAGGGGCAAGGAAACCATCGTTTATGCCTTGTAGGAGTGAGTAGGTATATACAGGTTCGCCGAAATAGTCAAGGTTGTTAGCGCCGTCAACCGCCTTTGGCGTAGCCGTAAGACCAATCTGGGTAGCGCTGTCAAAATACTCCAATACCTTTCGCCATGCGGAATCATCCTTAGCACTTCCTCTATGGCACTCGTCCACGATGATAAGGTCGAAGAAATTCTTTTGTACCTCAAGGAACGGATCGGGCTTGCCTTCCTTGCCTACAAGCTGATGGTATAGAGCCATATACACCTCGTAGGATGAGTCTATTTTTGGATTTCTATCGCCTTGTGATGTGATTTTTGTCATGAACTTCTTGAATGGCTTGAAGTCCTGCACCATGGTCTGGTCGATGAGGATATTCCTGTCTGCCAGATATAGGATTTTCTTCTTTGCACCACTTTTGTGCAAGCGGTGGATAATCTGAAAGGCTGTGAAAGTCTTGCCTGTGCCAGTAGCCATGACCACGAGAACACGTTTATGACCAGTAGCGATAGCCTCAACGGTACGGTCAACGGCTATGCGCTGATAGTAGCGAGGCTCATGGCTATATGCGTCATAGTAATATGGAGTCTCTACTATTTTGAGTGCCTCTGGCGTATAGTCCTTGCTGTCGAGATAGCGTTTGTATAGCTCTTCTTCAGTAGGGAACTCATCAAGTTTCAGCTCTCGTTCCATGCCTGTGATAAAGTCGTGTTCAAGGAATCCGTCGCCATTGCTGGAGTATGCGAATTTCAGATCGAGAATCAGGGCATAGTCCATTGCTTGCTGAATACCAGCCCCTAAGGCGTGGTTATTGTCCTTTGCCTCAACAACGGCAAGTGGCTTGCCATTATGATAAAGGAGATAGTCTGCTTTCTTGCCTGCTGCCACAGAATGATGACTGCCAGCCACATGAACACGGCCGTCGGTGAAATAATACTCTTCACGCATATTCGTTGGTACCACCCAACCTTTTGTGTTAAGGGCTGGTGATATGAACATTGTACGTATTTCCTGTTCATTGTATTGTGACTTGTCAACGTTCATCATACAGATTATTGCTTAAAGGTCAGACATTCAGTGATAATGATTTAGAGTTATTCCAATGATTGCCATTGGGGCTGGCATACATTGGTATAATCATCGAATGCAAAGGTAATGATTTATTTCGAAATTGCCAAAGCTTTTAGGATAATAGTTGAAATAGTGATATTATTTGTAATATCAAGAAATATAAAATGCAGAAGGCTCGCGGATTGCGAGCCTTCTGTGTTTTACTGTTTACTTCACCGTCACCTTCTGGTTATTGCGCAGATAGATGCCCTTTGGCAGACGGGTGAGGTCGGTGCCTACGTATTTGCCGTCGAGCGTGTAGATCTTATCGGGTGTTGGGTGATAGGTGTTGGGTGATAGCTGGGCGATACCTGTTGATTCAGCGGACTGAACGACGAGGATGCCCTCTGAGAGGCGCGTGGTGTCGAAGGTGACGCTTGCGCCATCGCAGATGATGGTTGGAGTGCCTGAGAAAGTCTTGACACCAGACCAGAGGCGTAGTTCATCGCCAACGCTTGGAACGTAGCCTACGAACTTGAGGGAGATAGTGCCATTAATGGTGAGCTTGTTGATGCTCTTGATGTTATCGCCACTCATGCTCGTTGCGCTTGTGGATGCCTTGGCAATGTTGAGGCTCAGCGTACCAGTAGATGAAATTGTTACGTCCTTATTGCTGAACACGAGCTTGCCGAGAGCGGTCGTCTCGGTAACGATAGGCTTGAGAGTACCGTTGATGACGATGCTTGAGTTCTTCAATGCTGAGGCTGATGAACCACAGAGCATTGCGCCCTCTGCCACGGTGAGAGCACCTGTGCCGAGTGAAACGCCGCTGCCAGAGAGCTTAACAGTACCTTCGCTTATCTTTACCGTACCGCTATTGGTCCAGCCACCCTTAATGGTCATAGTGCATGAACCTACCTTCTCAAAGTGTGACTTGTTCGTGCCGCCACCGTCGGTTATGGCTCCCTCGAAGGTGAAGTCGCCGTTCTCTTCCCAGCTATTGCCCACCTTCCATGTGTTAGAGCCTGAAGGTGTGCCCTGGCTCTGGAAGTTGGATACTGGCTGAGCGAGTGCGCCCTTGCCTGTGAGTCGTGCGATGGCGAATGTCTTGCATACGTTGGTTGCGGTACATCCGTCGGCAAGGTCGAGCGTGGCGTTAGGCAGACCAGTAGAGTTATCGAACGGTAGCCAGATAGACTTGGTGGTGTGGCGTATGGTGCCTGTGAAGGCTCTCCAGTCGCCTGTGATGCGGACACGCGAAACGGTGTTGCGAGGCACGATGGTGAGTGTGCCTTCGCCAGTCAGCTTATTGGCGTAGGCGGTGTAATAAACGCCTGTGAGCTGCCATGAAGCTGACCTGCCCTTCGGAATGATGAGAGCGTGGCTCGTGTTCTGGGCATCGTCATAGAGGATGCCGCCCTGAAGCTCTATCGTCTTTGGCTGAGAGCCGCTTGTAAGAGCCATAGAACCAGCCTTCATGATTATCTTTGATACAGAGTTGGAAGCGTTGAGATACAGGCATCCGTTGCCGCGCTTGGTGAGGAGAGTGCCCATGAACGACTTATCCATCTTGAAGTCGGAAGCATTGTTTATGATACCTCCTTCTTCGCCAATCATCGTCATTGGTGAACCCATCTCAACGGCTGCGGTGGTCTGAAGTTCTGCTCCGTTCTCCATGGTGAACTGTGAGCCGAGCTTTGTCATGCCGCCGAGGTTACCATACTCAGAATACTGATTTGAGAGAAGGCTAACCTTCGTTACGCCACCCTTGAGATAGTTGCCGCCTGTGTATGAGTTCTCGCCCGACATGGTGACCGTGCCGCTGCCTTCCTTCACGAATGAAGCCGTGCCGCTGATGGCACCCGCACCCGTGAATGTGTAGTCGGATGAGGCATTGACGGTGATGGTGTCAGGCATGATGTCCTCGCGCACGTTGACCGTCTTGTTTACGGCATCATCATTGAAGAATACCTTATCGCCTGATACAAAGACGGTTGACTCAATGCTCTGTCCGTTGTTGAACATGAAGTTCTGTGCATCGGCGAGGTTCCATGTAGTGCTCTTGTCGCCAGCCCATGTTATGGTGCTTGCGTCGCGGAGACCTACGATTTCAATGATAAGCTTGCCGTCCTCTATGTAGAGCTTCTTCTTTGTGGCATTGAGACCTTCGATGCGGATGTCGTCGAGCTTGCCCTTGAGTATTTCCGGTGCATTACCGATGATGTATTTGCCAGGGTTCATCTCAGTCTCGCCCACAGGGAGGTGTCCTACGAGTTCGATGACTGGGCATAGATACTCTGGTCCTGCCTCTACCCATGCGCTTGAGGTCTTGGTCTCTATTTCGAGATACTTGCCGAGATTGATACGGTCGGCTGTGAGGTCGTTGGAATAGAGGTCGAGGATGATGCGTGAGCCGAAGCCGAGGGTGAGGGAGTCGGTTGTAAGGTCGCCCTTCGCATCAGCGCCACCCGGACGGATAACGGATGCGTAGTCGGCCTTGATGCTCATGAACTCACCGCCGTTGGAGTTGAGTTCGGCAAAGCGGTTGAGCCACAATGGCGACTTCTTCATAGTGCCATCGAAATTGAGCACGCCAGCCCAGATGTTGGTCTCGCCCTTGTGGGTAAAGTCAGCCTTCGGGAGCGTGAGGATGCCGTCGCCCTGCTTTATGAGACGGGCATTGCCAGAGATGCCGCCACCCTTCACGTTGCAGGTGTAGGTGGTGTAGGTAATCTTCGGAGTCTTAGCCGTACATTCGCTTGCACCATTGCCTTGTACCCATGTAGGAACGTTGAAGGTGAGGATGTATGGGCTTGCTCCGCTTTCTATCGTAACCTCAGAGTTATCGGTCTCGCATACGAGGACGTGCTTATCATTGAGCGCAGAATTGATAGTGCCGCCGTTGGTCACTTCCTCGCGACCTTCCATCATGAGAGGTGGAGGGGCAATGGTGATGTTCTCCAGTTTGCCGAGGAAATAGCTAGTGTGAGGTGGCTGATTGTAGCCGCACATCTGCCATGCCATAGCGTTACGGTACTGATGGTCGTGCCATAGCGTGTAGTTGCGGTATGAGGTTGGGGTAGGGGTGGAGTAGATGCGGATGTTATTATCGGCTGTTCGCATGATGATTTCCTCACGCCAGTCGCCGAGGATGTCGCCCTGATAGCAAGGCGTACACTTGGTATAGTTATTGGTGAGAGAGCCGGCGCAGGTGTAGATAGGCGACCAACTGCCGTACTTCGCAATGACACCTTCTGAATCATGGTCTTTAACGCCGTTGAATGTTTCTGAGCATAGGTCGCCGTCCCAGTAGATGCGGAAGTTCTGGTTGATGCCGTCGTTGACGAGTCCGTTCACCGTGGCATTCTTCACGCTACTGATAGGACTGCCCCACGCCGTGCCGATACAGCCAGGGTAGCTATCAGAAAAGTTATCCATCATGGAGCGTCCCACATCCTTTCCAACGTGCAGTTCGCACTTGTATATCTTGCTTGTGGTGGCATCACGATAGTTATAGCCCTGTGCATCCTCGTTGCAGGCGAAGACCTCCAGTCCGTGGGCGTATGGATTGAAATCGCCACAGTGCATGGCATCACCATGTCCGAGACCAGTAGTGGAGAGTCCCTTGCCGTTATCGTCGATGACCATAGAGCCGAAAATGATCTCATCGCGTCCGTCCATATCCACGTCGGCAATGTTATAGTTATGATAGCCCTGTCCCTTCCATGCGCCGTCGGTATTGTTATACCATTTCCAGCGCACTTTCAGTTCGTGGGTGGCAGGATCAACGTCGTATGCTATCATCTTGTGTCGGGTGTAGATACCACGGGCGAGGAAGATGCTTGGCTTGCGCCCGTCGAGGTATGGAGCGCCGAAGAAGAACTTAGAGCAGCGATGACCGCCATCGTCCTTTCCCCATGTGGAAGCCATTGAGGTTTCGCCAGCCTCGAATCGGGCGAGAGGGTAGGTGATGCACTGGTAAGGCTTGCCCGTTGTGCCATCCATATAGACGAGATATTCCGCGCCCTGGCACAGGAACCAGTTTGTTCCGCCGCCAGTAGCCGCACGATAGTTCTTCGTGGCATCGCCCACGGTGTAGGTAGAGCCGTCGGCACAATGGATCACGGTACCATCGGCAGCACGCATCACGGCCTCTGCCTTGCCGTCGCCGTCCCAGTCGTAGGCTATGATGTTCTGCTCATTGTTCTGGAAGTCGCCCATGTTCGGACCGCAGTTCACCCACCATAGTCGTGTG
>CACYXI010000128.1 GCA_902778265.1 uncultured Bacteroidales bacterium
AAAAAGATGAGGCCCCGACTCACGCCGGAACCTCACAACAACACAAACACAAAATTGCGGGATCTAAGTCACCGCTATAAATCGAAATATGATAAGAGAGATTAAAATGATCTTCTACTCAAGATGTCTTACATGACACCATCTTCACGCAACTTAAGTTGCCATTTCCATGCTGAGCGCAAGACATCGTCAAGCGGTGTTTCTGCTTTCCACCCAAGGACTTTATTAGCCTTGGTGCAGTCACCCCAGATTTTTTCAATGTCACCTTCACGGCGAGGACCATACTTCCAATTAAGTTTCACACCGGTTGCTTTTTCAAACGTTTCGACGATTTCCAATGTGGAATTGCCATGACCTGTACCAATGTTGAAGTAATCAATAGGCTCAGCATTCTTATCCAGTACTCGAGCCATTGCGGCGACATGAGCTTTGGCCAAGTCGACAACGTAGATATAGTCACGTATACACGTGCCGTCTGGAGTGTTGTAGTCGTTTCCAAATATAGTCAGCTGCTCTCGAATACCAATGGCAGTCTGGGTGACGTAAGGTATCAGATTGGCGGGCACTCCATTGGGCAGTTCACCGATGAGAGCGGACGGATGTGCACCAATAGGATTGAAGTATCTCAAAATGATGCTCTTGATGTTAGCACCGCTATGTATATAGTCATAAATGATTTGCTCGTTGATCTCTTTGGTATTACCGTATGGAGATGTTGCCTTTTGATGAGGTGCGCTTTCTGTTACAGGCAGGTTCTCCGGTTTCGGCTGCCCATAGACGGTGCAACTCGAAGAGAAAATGATACCTTTAACATCATATTTGGGCATTAGCTCCAAGAGGTTAATGAGCGAGACGATATTATTGCGATAATACAACAAAGGCTTGTGAACGCTCTCCCCTACCGCTTTACTTGCGGCGAAATGGATAATTCCTTCAATATCAGGATGCTTCTTAAAGACTTCTTCAGTGGCCTGCTTATCGCGTAAGTCTACTTTCTCAAAATCTGGACGCACACCTGTTATCTTCTCGATACCATCCAACACCTTGATATTTGAATTGGAGAGGTCGTCAACAATGACAACTTTATATCCAGCTTCTATCAGTTCAACGGTCGTATGAGATCCAATAAATCCCATACCACCCGTCACTAAAATAGTTTGCTTCATATCCATATATATTATGTGATCAGATATTTTGTTTGCAAAGATAATAATTTTATTTGAAATAATCTCTATTGTTTTCTAAAATATTTTTAATAGCTACTTATTATCTTGTAATTCTTCGCAAAGTGATGCCTGAAAGTAGAACATGACTCTTAATGATATTTTAGATTCTTCATATTAAATTTTAAGATTAAGAAAGTTTTAAGTGAAAATCGCTCAATTACCATTTTTTTTGTGTAAGTTTGCAAAAACATAATATCTAAAGATAAACAGCTATGATGAAGGCAACAGAACAAACGATGCAACAACTTGACCGTTTCTTCCATAAAGTGGCAGAGAAGTTCCCATTGCAATGCGACAACGCTATATTGACCGACATCCACGTTCGCACTAATCAAGAGACTGGCGAACTGACTGCTTTTGACGATGACGACAAAGAAATAACGAGGTGTGTAGTAGAGCAATGGATCAATCAAAAAGATGAGGATTTTTATGATAGTATCACCCTCATCCTTCGTCGCTACTTAAAGAAAAACCACTGTTTTATAGAGTCCATGGGTATTCTGAAGCCATATAGCATCGTGTTGGAAAATGAAGATAAGGAGCATATAGCTGAACTTTTTGTGGCTGATGATGACACGGTGATAGTTGGGGGAGATATCATGAAAGGTCTGGATGAAGACTTGAATGCTTTCTTTAAGGAATTAATGAAAGACACAAAATGAGATTAAGCATTATTATACCCGTTTATCAGACGCGAAATACGCTAAACAGATGTGTTGACAGCATTTTGACGCAGGATTTTCGTGACTGGCAAATGATCCTTGTCGACGATGCATCGACAGACGGGAGTGCGAAAATATGCGAGAACTATGCGAAAAAGGAAGGGCGCATACAGCATGTCAGACTAAAGCGCAATAGTGGGCTGAGTGTTGCACGCAATGCCGGACTTGCAAAGGCCAAGGGTGACTATATCATGTTTGTAGACAGTGATGACTATTTAGCGCCTGACACATTAAAGGAACTGATGGAGCAGCTTTCCATCCATCCAGATTATGACATGTTGGAGTTTCCACTTTATCGCCATTTCGGTTCTCCGCAACAGACACGTGTCACCTTCACTTGTCGTGAGTACACCTTCAACGCGGTTTATTGGTTAGAGACTAAAGCCTGGCAGCATACTTATGCTTGGAATAAAGTTTATAAACGCGAAGTGTGGCAAGATGTGAAATTTCCCGAAGGGAGAACCTTTGAGGATACTTTTACGTTGCCTCAAGTGCTGCGTCACTGTCGTCGTGTGGCCACAACGGATGTGGGACTTTACTACTATACTTTCAATCCCAAAGGTATCACTCAGCAAGCAGGAGCCAAGGATCTCAATAGTCTTCTTGATGGCAACCTGATCATGCTCCGGCGAATGGCTACTGACAAAAGGGCAAGACAAAAAGTGAAAGAGTATGACCGGCTGATGGCCGAATACTATGCTGATGTGCTTAATATTCAATTGGATGTCTTTCGCTCTACAGGTAAAACGCGTCCTGACTTTCCGATTCTGCCCTATCACAATACCATAAAATTGAGACTTCTCCACTTATTGGGGCTTAAAACTCTCTGCAAGATACATAGATTAGTATGTCGAAGCCACTCGTCAGTTTCATTGTAACCACATATAACCTCCCGGTAACTCTTTTGGAGGAATGTCTGAACAGTATTTTGTCCTTATCCCTCAGAGAAGATGAAAGAGAGATTATCCTCATTGATGATGGATCAGACAAGTCTCTAATTGACTTTTTGTCAAAGAGAGATGCTCTCATCTACATAAGACAAAACAATCAGGGACTTTCCGTTGCTCGGAATAATGGCTTACTATGGGCAAAGGGCGAATACGTCCAATTTGTCGATGGTGATGACTATTTGGTTACTGCTTCGTATGAGCATTGTCTGGATTTTGTCCGTTACGACCATCCTGATATGGTACTATTTCATATGACATCCAGCAATTGCATAGAAACTGCTTTTTCTGCACCACACCCTGTCAGTGGATGGGAATATATGACCGACAATAATATCAGAGCGGCTGCGTGTGGATATATTTTTCGGAAAGAAGTGTTGGATGGCTTAAAATTTACGCCTGGCATTTATCACGAAGACGAAGAGTTTACCCCGCAACTATTACTACGCTGTGCGAGGGTTTTCGATACAAATGCACAAGCTTACTTCTATCGCCAGCGAACAGGATCCATTACCCACAACTTTGATAAAGCATTCATTGGTAAAAGGTTAGAAGATATCTTATATATAATAGATCATCTTCAATGTATTGCCAGACAGTCCTCTATACAGAACAAAGTAGCATTGGAGCGGCGTGTGGCTCAGCTCACAATGGACTATCTCTACCACATCATAGTCCTCACTCAAAACAGACAGAAACTGGATGAAGCGATAGAGGTTTTGAAGGAGAAAGACCTCTACCCCCTACCCGACCATCAATATACGCGAAAATATACTTTGTTTCGAAAGTTAATCAGTTCACACTGGGGACGTCAATTACTTATAATGAGCTTAAAGGCAAAGCAATAAGATGAAGATACTTTTGATTGGTGAATACAGCAATGTCCATAACACATTGGCCGAGGGGCTTAGAAGTCTGGGGCACAATGTTGTAGTGGCTAGCAATGGTGACTTTTGGAAAGATTACCCAAGAGACATTGACCTTAAGCGTAATCCTGGATTTGCAGGTTCTTTTCGTTTTGCCGCCCGACTCGTTACGGCTTTGTCTCGTATGCGAGGGTATGATGTGGTTCAAATTATTAACCCGATGTTCTTAGAACTCAAAGCTGAGAAAATTTTGCCTATCTATCACTTTTTGCGGAAATCCAATGCAAAAATAGTAATGGGAGCTTTTGGAATGGACTATTATTGGGTGCATGAGAACATTACAAGGATGCCATTGAGATACAGCGATTTCAACTTGGGTGACCAACTGCGCACAGACGATGATGCCATGAAAGAAAGGGCAGACTGGCTCAATACTCCTAAGGGACGACTCAATCAATACATAGCTCAAGATTGTGATGCTATAGTTGCGGGACTCTATGAGTACTGGGCTTGTTATCATCCCGTGTTTTCAAACAAGACTAATTTCATCCCGTTCCCGATTAAGCAAAAAAGACGAGAGGAGGATGTAGAAAGTCGACCGCATCAACCTTTGAAGATTTTTATTGGCATATCAAAAAATAGGAGTTCCTATAAGGGAACTGATATTATGTTGGACGCAGCCCAGAAGCTCAAGCAAAAATATCCAAAGCGAGTCTCTCTATCGGTTGCCAACGGTGTGCCCTTCGAACAATATACTCAGATGATGAACGAAGCAGATGTAATCCTTGACCAACTCTATAGCTATACTCCAGCCATGAATGCCCTTGAGGCGATGTCACGCGGAATTATCTGTGTAGGTGGCGGAGAACCGGAAAACTACGAAATTCTTGGTGAAGACAGTCTGCGACCAATCGTTAATGTAGAACCGAACGAAAACAGTGTCTTTAACGCCTTGGAACAACTTGTTGTACATCCAGAAATGATACCTATTCTCAAAAAACAGAGTATTATATATATAAGGAAGCATCACGACTACATAGAAGTAGCCAAAAGATACGAAAAACTTTACCATGAATTGATTAAAGATTCAAAGAGATAGTCTATGGCACATATCATCAAATATAAATGTGAGGCATGTGGTTACGAAACAGATGTCTATGAAGGCAGAGGATTCATGGGACAGCATATCGAAATGATCACTTGTCCTGATTGCAAGACCATCCAGCCCTTGGTTGTTGGTGGCGTCATTGCAGACTCAGCCCCTTCTTTCACGTCCTTGGCAGGAAGACTATGCCTTAATTGCGGGAGTAGCCATATCAAGCCTTGGAACAAGAAAACATGCCCTAAATGTGGAAAAACTATGCATCCAACAGACAACATTAAGTTTTGGACATAAATTATTTATTGATTTTGTTTGCTTATTAGGAATTTAATGTTACTTTTGCACCAAATAACATCAAAGACCATGAAAGACAAAAAAGCAATTACTGTTAAGACATTATCCAAGAGTAATGTTTGGGATTTGCAAGAGAACGATATCTTCCGCCTTTTGGAGGCTGTCGAGAAAGATGCTGATCTCAAAGAAAATATGCGCCATTATACCGCCATCATCAAGACGGCCTTCGATATGGAGGAAATAAAAGTGGATAAGCCTGAGATCATCAAGAAGTATGAAGACCGCGGCTTTAAGGTTGCTCAGGTCGGAAAACCAGAAGATGGCCATCCAAAGCTTGCGATCAAGAAACGCCCGATCCTGAGAGTGACAGATCTGACCTACGAGAATATCCGTCATATCTCTGCCGCCAAGCTCATCGAAGTCCTGGAACGTAACTTCGGTGGAGGATGGGAGTCTCTCTCACAGAGTATCCAGGATATCATAGAGAGCGGCTTTGACATCTCCACTACTACCCTTCCCAAGGATCGCTTGCATAAGCCGGGTGGCCTTTATGAGAAAAAAGTCAATGACGGATTCGAAGTCTTGGAAATTCCCAAAGGCCTTTGGGTTGAAGCCATTTTCGCGAAAGAGAAGCCCGAGGCTATTGCTGCACCTGTCTTCCTTGCTGATGAAGAGAGTGAGAAGAATGGCGAAGATAGAGAGGATTCGGATAATAATGAAGGAGAGGAAGAGGATATTGATGATGACAACTTCAAGCAGGACGATGACGACGATGATACCTTCGATGATGAAAAACTCACCGAAGAGAGCTATCGTACGACGTACGAGACAAGCCCCGACGAACTTAATCTCGAAGCTGAGGATATCAGCGAAGACGAAGATTATTAGAAGTGTAGCATAAGAGCCTTTGGATATAGGCTGAAACTAAAAAATAGTCCTCCTTTCCAATGTCGGAAAGGAGGATTATTTATGTCTATATAGAAAGTACTTTGAACTTTGCAAATCTAAGGAGCAGTACCTTGGTAGAGGTTTCCTCAAAGTCAATAGTCGCTTTGCAGTTTTCTCCACTTCCCTCTATCTTTTTTACTTGACCCTTACCAAAACGGGAATGGAGTATGACAGAGCCAACTTTTATTCCATAATTGCTCGTATTGTTTTGACCGAGACCAGTATGGCTGTTCTCATTTCTCTCATTATAATTACAGGTACGGCCTCCATTAGTCATAGCCTTAGTAACTCTTTTAAAATTACCTTTTTGCCGCAGCTGTTGCTCAAAGGAGGGTGAGAACGGATTAATTGCCTGTTCTGCTCTGTGAGGCTTAGTAATCTTTGGCTGTGGGTCTGCCATGAACTGTCCGGCAACGGGACGTGAGTTCTGCATACGGCTACTGTAATGAGGATACTCGTCGCCCCATGGATGACTTCCGGTATAAGGTTTATTGATCTCGTAGTCGTCATCATCCCATGGCTTTCTTTTCCATCCGCCATGATTGCGTATTGTAGCTCCGCCATCTTCCGCACGTACAGTCAGATATTTTGGATCAATATCATCAAGGAAGCGGCTTTTTCTGACGTATGGATCCAGCTTGCCAAAGAGCCAACGGGTGTGAGCCCACGATAGATAACAATGGTGTTCAGCGCGCGTGATGGCTACGTATAGCAAGCGGCGCTCTTCCTCTAATCCCCGTTGATTGTCTGCAGACATCAGACTTGGAAAGATGTTTTCCTCCATGCCGACAATGAAAACTGTTCCAAATTCCAAACCTTTTGCAGAATGGATGGTCATTAAAGTCAACTTGTCACTGGACGAATCGTCGTTGTCCATGTCTGTCAATAACGATACTGTGGATAGGTAGTCACTCAACAGTTCATGGTCTTCAAGTCCTTGTTCTTGCTGTGATTGCACAAAGTCGGCGATACCGGAAGTGAGGCTGTCTATGTTCTCGCGTTTACCTTCTCCTTCCGGCGTCTTGTCTGCATCAAGGTCTGCTTTCATGCCACTACGTTCCAAGATTTCTTTTCCCAACGTTAATGCGTCAACAGCTCCACGTTTATCGATAAACGACTGAATCAGTTGTCTGAATGCATCAAGTTTTGCGAGTGCCCCACGATTGACAGACAGTCCATATTGTCCTGGATGACAAATGGTCTCCCAAAGGCTTATTTCATTTTGCTGTGCAGTGGAGATAATCTTTTGCACAGTGGTGTTGCCGATACCACGCGTGGGATAATTGATAACGCGACGGAATGCTTCCTCGTCATCGGAATTGACAACAAGTCGGAAATAGGCCAATGCGTCTTTTATCTCCTTGCGCTGATAGAAGCTAACACCTCCAAACACGCGATAGCAGTTAGCCATGCCTATTTCAGGGCTGTGCATTTGTTCTTCAAAAAGGCGACTTTGGGCATTGGTTCGGTACAGAATGGCAAAATCACTCCAATGGCAATGCTCCTGAGCCTTGATGCGCTTGATTTCTCGACAGACCACTGCTGCCTCGCGTTTATCAGACAGAGTCTCAAGTATCGTCAGTTTGTCCCCCTCCTCATTCTCGCTATACACATTTTTCTCGATTTGCCGTTGATTGTGTTTCATCAGCGAGTTGGCGGCAGCAACAATCAGACGGGAAGAGCGGTAGTTACGTTCCAATTTAAACACCTTAGCATTTTTATATCGTGAAGTAAAGTTAAGGATGTTATCGATCTTGGCACCGCGGAAGGCATAGATACTCTGATAATCATCACCAACTACACATACGCGTTGCCGTTCCTTTGTCAGCTGCCAAAGAATTTGCTGCTGAACAAAGTTTGTATCCTGATACTCATCAACTAACACATATTCAAATCGGTCGGCATATTTCTTTCGAATGTCATCATGGGTTTGAAACAGCTCATACGTCAGCATCAACAAATCATCGAAGTCCATCGCATTGGCCTGATGAAGGCGTTGCTGATAAGCAAGATAAACCTTGTAGACTTCCGGTATATTTTTTTGCCGATCCTGCTCTATACGACTTCCGTCATTGGCATATTGCTCGGCTGCACATAGATCATTTTTTGCCCGAGATATAGCTTTATGCACATCAGCAGGCTTGTATTTTTTATCGTCAAGTTCCATTTGCTTGACGATATTTTTTATCAATGATCTGGAGTCTGTCTCATCATAGATAGTAAATCCAGATTGAAAGCCTATATGTTGAGCTTCGACACGGAGAATATGAGAGAAGACAGAGTGAAAGGTTCCCATTTGCAAATATCGCGCCCTCTCCTCCCCTACTAACTGAGCGATACGCGACTTCATCTCGTTGGCAGCTTTGTTGGTAAATGTAAGAGCTAAGACGGCCCAAGGCTTTAGTTGCTCATGTTCCAGCAGCCAAGCAATCTTATAGGTGAGCACACGTGTCTTTCCTGATCCTGCTCCTGCAACAACAAGTTCAGGGCCATCATCGTAGACAACGGCCTGACGTTGGGCTTCATTAAGTTGAGAAAGGATATTTTGTTCTTCTTGAGTCATATTCTTATGTTCTTGTGTTTAGACGAGTGAGATGAATGTCAACGATAAGTGGATCCCACAGCAGTCTTAGGATCGTAGTCTTCTCCTTCTTTTGGGAAGGATGGTATGTAGCGCATGTTGGCCATGATCTGACGTTGACGCAGGCGCATATATCCACTTGGGTATTTTGAGGAGAATTTACGTGGATTGGGAAGAGTTGCAGCGATCAGTGCACAGTCTGCACGCGACAGATCTTTTGCATCCTTTCCAAAATTGTAGTTGGCACATGCTTCTACGCCATAAATGCCGTCTCCCATCTCTATGCTGTTGAGATAGACTTCCATGATGCGCTGCTTACTCCAAAAGAGCTCGATAAGGGCAGTGAAGTAAACCTCAAATCCTTTTCTGACCCACGACCGCCCTGGCCAAAGAAACACGTTCTTGGCTGTCTGTTGTGAGATGGTACTGGCACCGAACTTTTTTCCATGCTTGTGCTTGAGGTTTCGTTCGGCCGCATTACCAATGGCATTGAAGTCAAAACCATGATGCAAAAGGAAGCGGCTGTCCTCGCTTGACATTACTGCCACTGGCATATGAGGAGATATCTCATCAAGTGGTATCCATTGATGATGCATTGTCAGACTGCCATTTTGAAAGCAGCGGATAACCATCAGCGGAGTGATATAGACCGGAATGAAGCGATAGGCAATGACAGCCAATATTGAGGATGCAAAGAAAAGACTGACACCCCAGCGAAGGATTTTCTTGAATCTATTCATGCCAAAAGGGGGATGCCGACCCCTTGATGAGCCTGCATCCCCTATTTATTTATGCAAATGATATTGCAAAAAATAATATTCTTTGTTATTAATTTATTTCAGCGTACCATTCTCAGCCTTCTGTACCATTTCAGGGCTGGCATAGAGATAAACCTCTACACGTCGGTTCTCAGGCGCAACGGTCTTGTCGACAACTGGATTCTGACTGCCGTAACCGGCTACGTTCTTGAACTGGCTAGAAGAAACGCCCTGAGAAACCAGATAGCTACTAACAGCCTGAGCACGAGACTGACTCAATGGTAAGTTGATTTTGTCACCACCAGTAGCATCTGTATAGCCCTGAATGTCTACAAGGCAGTCGGTGTTGTTTTTCAAGACAGTAGCAAAGTTGGCCAAGTCCTTCTTTGCGGCGGCGCGCAAGGTAGACTTGCTCAGATCAAACTGAAGGCCACTGTCAAACGTCAGCTTCACAGCTTTTAGTCCATTGGCATCTGTCACTTCTTCCACTTTAGCATTCTGTACCTTAGCAGCAGCTTCTGCCTTCACTTTGTCCATATGACGACCTATGATAGCACCGGTGCCAGCACCAACAGCGCTACCAATAGCTGCACCTACAGCCGTATTGCCTGCGATTTTACCGACGATTGCGCCTAAGGCTGCACCAGCTCCTGTTCCGATCAATGCTCCGTTGCCCTGACTTGTGCCACAGCTGGTGATGGTCAGCATGCACAATCCCATTGTTGCTAATGTAATCTTCTTCATATCAATTGCGTTTTAAATTTTGTTGGTTGATCTTTTTTCTACTGCAAAGGTAACTCTTTTTTCGCTTTATGCGAGAGCTATCCAATATTTTTTTCGTAACTTTGTGGCAAAATTAAGTAAATAATAAATTTTGCAGGGAGGAAAAAGCCTATCATGCTATAGGCAATTCCCTATTCTGCTCAGATCAACTTATTAAAATGGCTAAAGAACTGAAAGAATTGACCAAGCGGGCTGACAACTATAGTCAGTGGTACAACGACTTGGTGATGAAGGCAGACCTGGCTGAGACAGCGCCGGTGCGTGGCTGTATGATTATTAAGCCTTATGGTTATGCAATCTGGGAAAAGATGCAAGCAGTGCTTGATAAGATGTTTAAAAAGCAAGGAGTGCAGAATGCCTATTTCCCACTGCTTATCCCGAAAAGCTTCTTTGCTCGTGAGGCTGAGCACGTAAAGGGCTTCGCCAAAGAAAGTGCCGTGGTTACTCATTATCGACTGAAGACCAGTGATGATGGAAAGGATATCATTGTGGATCCAGCGGCAAAGCTCGATGAGGAACTTATCATCCGTCCTACTTCCGAAACGATGATCTGGCATACCTATAAAAACTGGATTCATTCTTGGCGCGACCTGCCTATCATGTGTAACCAATGGTGCAATGTGATGCGTTGGGAAATGCGTACGCGTCCATTCCTGCGTACTTCTGAGTTCTTATGGCAAGAAGGTCATACGGCTCACGCAACGTCCGAGGAAGCACAGGCTGAGGCTCAAAAAATGCTCAAGGTTTATGCCGACTTTGTCGAGAATTGGATGGGTGTGCCAGTTATCCAGGGCGTCAAGAGTGAGACCGAGCGCTTTGCCGGAGCTCTGGAAACCTATACGATCGAAGCAATGATGCAAGACGGCAAAGCTCTGCAAAGTGGTACTAGTCACTTTCTGGGCCAGAACTTCGCAAAGAGTTTCGATGTCACCTTCTTGAACAAGGAAAATAAGCCAGAGTATGTATGGGCTACTTCTTGGGGCGTTTCTACTCGTCTGATGGGAGCACTGATCATGGTTCACTCAGATGATAACGGATTGGTGTTGCCTCCGAAATTGGCTCCTATTCAGGTTGTCATTGTACCTATTACGAAGAACAAAGAGCAACTTGCAGCCATCACAGAGAAGCTTAAACCTGTCATAGATCAGTTGGATGAGTTAGGCATCAGTGTGAAGTATGACGATGCTGACAACAAACGTCCAGGATTTAAGTTCGCCGACTATGAGCTTAAGGGCGTGCCAGTGAGACTGGTGATGGGTGGACGTGACTTAGAGAACAATACCATTGAGGTGATGCGTCGTGACACTTTGGAGAAAGAAAATGTCAGTTTTGACGGCATTGTAGAGCGTGTGAAGAACCTGCTTGATGATATCCAGAAAAACGTCTTTGAGAAGGCCCGCAAATATCGTGATGCACACGTTTACGAATGTGACAACTACGAAGAGTTTAAGGAGCGTATCAAAGATGGTGGCTTCTTCCTCTGCCACTGGGACGGCACAGCCGAGACAGAAGCCAAGATCAAAGAGGACACACAGGCAACTATCCGATGCGTTCCCTTCTCTTATGAGCAGACACCTGGCGTTGACATGGTGAGTGGCAAACCGGCTAAATATCGTGTCATCATCGCAAGAGCATACTAATCTTAGCTCTCCACAAATAAATTAAGCCTCGTCCTACATCTTTCCTGTTTTCCACGTTAATAGCCGTTAACGGCCGTAAATCATTAAAAATCAATAAAGTGACACTTTGTATTTGGATTTTTGGGTGGCGCAAGCTATCTT
>CACYXI010000129.1 GCA_902778265.1 uncultured Bacteroidales bacterium
TCTGTGGTTTATTTTCAGAACACAGATTGCACAGATTAAAGGGATTTTTCACTTACGCTCGTGATTAATCTCCCTAAGATCCCGAATATCTGTGGTTTATTTTTTTCTGAACACGAAATTCACGAAACAAACGAAAGATTTCCGTGTCTTTCGTGTTTTCCGTGTTCAAAAACATTGCTCACACATCCCTTCTTCCTACTTCACTTTCGTGACATCCACGAACGGGAGGTATTCGTCAATTCCGTCCTTAATGGAAAGGCATCCGCGATAGCCAAGGAATTTACCATCGGGAGAGAAGAATGCAAAGATGTATTCCGAACTGAATAGTTCTTCGAGATCCTTGCCAAAGTTATGGTCACTCCACTCTATCCAAGGATCACACGCCTTGTTGTTCTTCTTGTTCGTGGCACATTCCTTCCAGTCTGGGGCAAAGTCATAGTTGAAGAACAGCAGTTCTACCTTATCCGAATAGTTCTTGTAAAGATAGTCGAGCCACTTCTGCGGACGACGGTTCCAACCGCCGAAATGCCTGCCGTAGATTTCTACCACCTTATACTTGCCATTGCCATAGAGTTCCTTGAAATGATGCTCCTTGTCCTCAAAGTCGTAGAAGGGAATATCGGGCATCATCATACCCGATTTCAGTTTGTCGTATTTAGGGTAAAGCTTTTGAAGGGCATTCGCAATATTAGCCTCGCTCGCATCCTTCTCAGGCACCTTGAAGAAGAGCTGACGCGCTCTTTCCCTTAGATTACGAAAATCTCTATGCCATATCATATTGGCTGCCGAACTCAATTTTGACGCAAATGGGGCATTATATTCACTCTGCTCAAGCCACTCTAACCTCATCACCACGTTAAGGGAATCGCTTTTCCTGCGCTTTTCCTTTACCGAAGCATACCATTCCCTTAGTCGCTTGATAGTCTTGCTGTCAGAAGCCTGTTTCAAACTATCCTTGTAGGCATCGCTTACCTTCTGAAATTCCTCGTCAGCAATCCAATTCTCCTTTTCCAACTTATTATAGATGTTTTCCGAAGCCTGGAGCGGATTGTCATTCTCCACAGTCCAGAAGATAGGCTCAAGTCCGCTGCCTGTAACCATAGTCGTCGTGCCAGGTGTAGCAAAGATTAGTCGGCCTGAATGATTTCCACCTCGTTCTTTTCTATCAATTGGTGAGATGGAATATTCCTCATTCCATCCCTCTGGCAGTATCACGATGCTGAATTTTCCCTTCTTCACCTTGGCAGATTCCACACTAAAGGCCATAGACGACAGGGGATCACGTCTGAACAGCATGATCTCTGTACCATCAGGAACATCAGTCAGGAAGCCCTTGATGACAACGGCTTTAGGATTAGCGAGGGAATCGACTTCACGTTGTTGCGCGAAGCCTTTTATGGCAAGGAGTGAAATTAGTAATATAGAAATTAAGTTTTTCATCTTTTAGTCAAATTAAATTTTTGATCAAGAATTAGAGATTTTGAGAAATTTTGAATTAATGCGAAAGAGAGAATGATTGCTACCTACGTAGCATTGGAAATTGCCGTGATTAGCAGTAGCGTAAGCTACTCTTCTCAAATTTCTTCCCTATGGTCAGAGGGTCTTCGACAAATCTCTCTAAAATTCAAAAGAAGAAATCTCAAATTACTTCCCTATGGTCAGTGGGTCTTCGACAAATCTCTCTAATTCTTGATTATAAAAATCATGTATATTAACCTATAAAAAAAATGCACTATCTTTGGGGATAGTGCATTTTATTGCCCAAACAAATCAGGTATAGCTTACTTAGCAGCCTCGAGAGAAGCCTTACGGAACTCCTTCATTGCCTTCTCGATAGCGAGTGAAGCCTTACGAGCACGAGCACCTGCTGCCTTGTTACCATTCTCAGCCTGAGCAGCTGCATCCTTTGCGAACTCTGCATAAGCTGCAGCGATCTTTTCAACTAATTCTTTCATCTTATTATAAAGTTTAATGTTAATAGATTCAGTGTATTACTACTTACTGTATTACTTATCGGTTGCAAAGATACGTAAAAAACATAGTAACATCAAAATTTTATTGGTTTTTTTGACATTTTTTTATAAAAAAGTGCATTCTGAGGCATTCTGAAAGCATTTTTATAAAAAAAAACATTATTTTTGCACATAATATTTTGATATAATAATAAGTTAAAACCTAAAACTATGGCAAGATTTGCATTCAAAATGTACCTGAAACCTGGCTATGAGGCTGAATATGAAAAGCGTCATGCCGCTATTTGGCCTGAACTTGTAAAGATGATTAAGGATGGTGGAGTTAGCAATTATTCCATCTTTTGGGATAAGGATACAAACATTCTTTTCGGCTATCAGGAATGTTCTGGTGAGGGTAACTCGCAGGACACGAGCAACGGTATTGATCCTATTACGCAGAAATGGTGGGATATGATGGCTGATATTATGGAGGTGAACCCAAAGGACAATTCGCCAGTTACTGTTCCATTGAAGGAAGTTTTCCACCTTAAGTGAAGAACGAAGAGTGAAGAGTGAAGAATTTAAGTTACAATTTATAGCGTAAAGCTAACGAACGGCTTTCAACTAAAATACAAACTTAAATTCTTCACTCTTCACTTTTCACTCTTCACTTATAAAACACCGGCCCATTCCCATGTCCTACTCCCAAATCTCTTCCTCCCCGAATAGCTTTCGTTACATAATCCTTTCCTCTTGCAACTGCCTCCTCAAGTGAATAGCCCTGAGCAAGGGATGCAGCAATGGCACTTGAAAGGGCACAGCCTGTCCCGTGAAGATTAGTACTTTCTATTTTCTCCGTAACATAGACACGCTTTGTGCCATTTGTAAGGCAAAGTCTATCTGCCATTTCTGAGCCTTCCGCATGACCACCTTTTATTAATAGGTTGTAACGGTGGGCATCATATCCGGGCAAAGCAAGGAGAGTTTCGAACTCTGGGATATTAGGAGTTACAAGGGTACAGAGAGGGAATAGCTCAGAGACAACAACATCAATAGCATCCTCCGACATCAGACGACGGCCACTTGTTGAAATCATCACGGGATCTAAGACGATTGGGTGATGGGTGTTGGGTGATAGGTGTTGGTGTAGTGTTTCTGCTATTGTATGAGCAACCTCGGCAGATGGTATCTGCCCAATCTTTATAGCCTTAACATCAAGGTCGGAAAGAACGGCTTCCAGTTGGCTACGCACAACATCGGCAGGTACAGGCATAACGGACTGCACCCCAAGCGTATTCTGCGTGGTGAGAGCCGTAATTACCGATGCGCCATAACATCCCAATGCCTCTATGGTACGAAGATCCTGTTGTATGCCGGCACCTCCACTTGGATCGCTACCAGCTATTGTCAAAACGATTTCCATCAACAAAATGTACTATTTTTTCACTTAGGTTCAACAAGCTAAAGCAAGTTCCAGATTTACTATTTACGATTTATTTACTATTTCAATAATTTACTATTTTCATTGGCTGACAAAAATAGTACATCGACTAAATTGTCAATAAATAGTAATTAGTAAATAGTCAAATAGTAAATTCCTTCCATGCGTCTCCTAATATCATCGCCCCTCCAAATCCGAGGCTTAATACTTCTTCTACCTTATCAAACGTAACTCCGCCTAATGCCAGTACCTTATTATCTATGACACCCTCAGCAACCGCCTTTTCTATCTGCTCTCTACTGAATGCCGACAAATATCCTTGCTTGGATATAGAATCATAGATTGGTGAGAGTGAGAGATAGTTGCATCTGTCCTTCCACTCCTTTATTTCCTCAAAGGAATGACAACTTCGGCTTATGCTACCCTTCCATCCTTGAGGTTGTTGAGGATTTCGGGAATTAAGATGCACGCCATAAAGATTATATTTCACAGCCAGAGAGAAATGATCATGAAGCACGAGTCGATTGTGATACTCCGATGGAATCTCACGGATAAGCCTTTCAAGTCTATCAATACTCGTCCCCGGCTTTCGCAAATGTACTAAATCAACATGACAGAGACGCTGAACAATTCGTTCAGCCTCCCTGTCAATATATTCTGGCAATGTAATTACAACAATCATACTATGAACTATGCACTATGAACTATGCACTATGCACTATGAACTATGAACTATGCACTATGAACTATGCACTATGAACTATGAACTATGCACTATGAACTATGCACTATGAACTATGAACTATGCACTATGAACTATGCACTATGAACTATATGAATGTGGTCAAACGACCCATCCCAATCCTTCCATACAGGCTCTATGCCACGCTTCTTCAGAGCCTCTGCTATCTCCTCAACCGTGCGGTCATCGCTCACAGTAAACTGCTCAAGAGCCTGCGGATAGCTGTAATAGCCACCTGGATTCACACGACTTGCAGCCGACATAGTGGTAACGCCGAGGGTACACATATTATTACGGATAAACTCAGGCTCACGTGTAGAATAGCTGATATCCACATCATGATCGAAGATACGCATAGCAAATGTAACCTGTGCAAGTTCACGGTCAGTCACAAAGCAATTTGGCTGAAAACCCTCATTCTGGGCAGGGCGCATACGAGGGAAATTAACCGAGTACTTCGTCTTCCAATATTTCTTCTGAAGATAACGAAGATGATATGCAAGCATAGTGACATCGGTCTTCCATTCCTTCTCAAGTCCGAGCAAAGCACCCATTCCGATAGAGTGAACGCCAGCCATTCCCATACGATCAAAACCGTTAAGACGCCACTCAAACTTTGACTTCATTCCACGTGGATGATAGTTCTTGTAATGAGCCTCATTGTAAGTCTCCTGAAAACAGATCACGCCATTAAGGCCATGATGGGTAAGCATGGCGTAGTCCTCTGTTGAGAGAGGCATCACCTCAATCTTCAGATTTGAGAAATATGGCTTTGCACGGTCAAGAGCCTTTGCAAGATAGTCAACACCTGCCTTTGCAGGATTCTCGCCCGTAACGATAAGAAGGTTCTCGAAAGGACCAAGTCTCTTTATTGCCTTGTATTCATCCTCACACTGGTCTATGGTAAGGATTGTGCGTGCCATAGGGTTCTCACGATGAAAACCGCAATACACGCATGAGTTTGAGCATGAGTTGGTGATATAGAGAGGGATGAACATTGACATCGTCTTTCCAAAACGCTCACGGGTGTATTTCTGCGACAAACGTGCCATCTGTTCAAGATATGGCTCTGCCGCAGGTGATATAAGTGCCATGAAGTCTTCTACATCGCAATGCTCCTTGGCAAGGGCACGACGCACGTCAAGCTCTGTCTTTGAGGCAATCTTGCGCGTGGTCTCATCCCATGATATTTTCTTTAATTCATCACTGAACATAATGTTTTATTTATTATGACGAGATAGCGCCCTGAAGGGGCAAAAGCTCATAGCCCAGGGCAACGCCCTGTGGTAAAATGGAGGGGATAACTAACGCCCTGTAAGGGCAACAGCTCTAATATAATAATGCTTTTGCCCCTTCAGGGCGAAATTACCAACTTACATCCACCTAGGGCGATGCCCTAGGCTATGAGCTTGTTGGGCTTTCAGCCCGTCTATCTCGCAAATGCAATTAATCATTTATTTATTTTACTACAACAACTACATGAGTCATTCTTGCAAAAGTCAAGACGCATCCATTGCATACTGAGGGCATCGAAGGTGAGGAGGGCATTGGTTAGCCCCTCCCCTACTCTGGCAATATATTTCACAGCCTCCGTTGCCTGAACCGTGCCAAGCATTCCGGCTATGCAACCGAGCACTCCCACCTTGGAACCTGGCTCAACGTCCTCTTCGGCAGGTGGTTCAGGAAACAAGCATCTATAACAAGCCGTACCAGGTGCGTGCACCATAACCTGACCTGAATAGCGTGTTATGCCTCCTATGCAGAAAGCCTTACCGAGCCTGATACACGCATCATTGACCAGATATTTCGTAGAAAAGTTATCTGAACACTCAAGAACAAAGTCATAGTTGCGAATGGTATCAAGCACGTTATCCTCAGTAAGATAGGTGTTGTATTTCTCAACCTTCACCTCTGGATCGATCTCATGAATACGCTTCTCTGCCGAATCCACTTTTGGAACATCGAGATCTGGAGTACCATGAATGATCTGTCGCTGAAGATTGGAGATTGAAACAACATCCCCATCCACTATTCCGAGAGTTCCGACTCCCGCAGCTGCAAGATACATCAGTACAGGTGAACCCAATCCGCCAGCACCTACCACCAGCACCTTGGCATTGAGGAGCCGAAGCTGCCCCTCCTTGCCAAAGCCGTCGAGAATGAGATGACGGTTATAGCGCTGCTTCTGCCCAAGAGTGAGTTCCTTTGTTTCCAGACTCATCATTACTTGAGCTTTCTGAGGTCGTGTGTCAGTTTTGCAGCACAGAAATTAGGACCGCACATAGTGCAATACTCACCATCCGTATGACCTGCCTCCTCAAAATACTGAAGTGCACGCTCTGGGTCGAGCGAGAGATGGAACTGATCACGCCAACGGAACTCGAAACGTGCTTTTGAAAGTGCGTTGTCACGAATCTGTGCGCCCGGATGCCCCTTTGCAAGATCGGCAGCATGAGCTGCAATCTTATAGGTCACAACACCTACACGCACATCCTCTTTGTTAGGCAATGCGAGATGTTCCTTTGGTGTTACGTAACAGAGCATAGCGGTTCCCATCCATGCTATCTGTGCTCCACCGATAGCGGAAGTGATATGGTCATAGCCTGGTGCGATATCAGTAACGATAGGACCGAGAGTATAGAAAGGAGCCTCATGACAATGGTCGAGCTGACGATCCATATTCTCACGGATCTTCTGCATAGGAACATGACCAGGACCTTCGATGAATGCCTGTACGTTCTTATCCCAGGCACGAAGCACGAGTTCGCCCATTGTGTCAAGCTCGGCAAACTGAGCTGCATCATTGGCATCTGCCGTACAACCAGGACGCAGACCGTCACCAAGTGAAAGGGCTGTATCATACTGAGCTACGATATCACATATCTCATCAAAATGCTCATAGAGGAATGACTCCTTGTCGTGTATAAGGCACCACTTTGACATGATACTTCCACCTCGGCTCACTATTCCGCAGAGACGTGAATCCGCAAGATGCACATTGTGACGACGTATTCCTGCATGTATGGTGAAATAGTCAACACCCTGTTCACATTGCTCTATAAGGGTATCACGATATATTTCCCATGTCAAATCCTCAACCTTTCCGTTCACCTTCTCCAGAGCCTGATAGATAGGCACGGTACCAACTGGCACAGGACAGTTCCTGACAATCCACTCACGAGTCTCATGGATGTTATCGCCTGTTGACAGATCCATGAGCGTATCACCGCCCCACTTGCAAGACCATACCGCCTTATCCACCTCTTCCTCTATAGATGATGTGGTAGCAGAATTGCCGATGTTGGTGTTAATCTTCACGAGGAAGTTACGACCGATAATCATTGGCTCTGCCTCCGGGTGATTGATGTTGGCAGGAAGTACGGCACGACCGCGTGCAATCTCATCGCGCACAAACTCTGGTGTGATATGCGACTTGATGCCCAGTTCCTCGCAGTTCATATTCTCGCGTATGGCAACATACTCCATCTCTGGGGTTATGATACCCGCCTTGGCGTATGCCATCTGCGAGATTGCCTTACCAGCCTTTGCCCTGCGTGGCAACTGTATATGCTCAAAGCGGAGTGAGTCAAGTGAGTGGTCGGCAAGGCGCTGCTTACCATATTCGCTCGTCACCTCCGAGAGCTGTTCGGTATCGTTACGGTCAATAATCCACTGTTCACGAAGACGTGGCAGACCTTTCTTGAGGTCAATCTCGATATTCGGGTCTGAGAACGGACCGCTTGTGTCATAGATATATACTGGAGCATTTGGTTCCGTGTGAGGAATACCGCGCTCATCCTTAGTTACTGTAGGGGTGAGGTTCACCTTAGTCATTCCGACCTTAATGTCAGGGAACATTTTTCCCTGCATATAGGCTTTCTCACGCTTTGCGTATGCTTTGTTATCTTGTGGCATTGTTAATGTGAAGTGTCGCAAGCTCCACTTCAAGTGAAGAGTTAAGAGTGAAAAGTGAAGAATTTAATTTTGTATTGCAGTTTAATATGAGTTCGACGGAAAGCGCCGAAGGTGCGACACCTAACAGGGCAGTCCGTAAGGGCTGTTACAATAATGATGTTTTTTCGTGAGCGCCGTAGGTGCGACACCTAATATATTTAATAAGTGTCGGTCCTTCAGACCTCATATTACTATAATGTCCTTAATATAACGGCTCTTACGAACCGCCCTATTAGGTATCGCTCTTTCAGAGCTTCTTCAACCACCTAACTCACGTTAGTTTTAGGTTGTTTATTAACCTTACGCTATAAGATGTAACTTAAATTCTTCACTCTTCGTTCTTCACTCTTCACTTTCAACTTGAGCTTTGCGAAAGTTGAACTAGTTTAAGAACGCTGTCAACGGACTTGATGCTTCCGCACACTCGCTGACAGAACCGAGACCTGCCTCGTAGGCACGGCGACCGGCAATGACTGCCTCCTTGAAGGCAATAGCCATCTGAACAGGATCACCCGCAACGGCAATGGCGGTATTCACCAGACAACAGTCGGCACCCATCTCCATAGCCTCTGCCGCATGACTTGGCGCACCGATACCTGCATCCACCACAACAGGAACGTTAGCCTGCTCAATGATGATCTGAAGGAAATCCTTCATGCGCAATCCCTTGTTCGTACCGATAGGAGCCGCGAGTGGCATAACGGTAGCTGCTCCAGCCTCTTCAAGATGCTTGCAGAGCGTTGGGTCTGCCTGACAGTAAGGCAGCACCACGAAACCGAGCTTCACAAGCTGCTCCGTTGCCTTCAATGTCTCTATTGAGTCAGGAAGCAGATAACGTGGATCTGGGTGAATCTCCAGCTTTAGCCAGTTTGTGCCGAAAGCCTCACGAGCCATCTGTGCAGCAAAGACAGCCTCCTCCGCATTACGCACGCCCGATGTGTTAGGCAATAGCTGAATACGAGGATTCTGTGTGATATGCGTCAGGAGATCATCCTGCTTATCCTCAAGTTCGATACGCTTCATGGCAACAGTAACCATCTCCGACTCTGACGCATCGATAGCCTTTGCCATTAATTCATTGTTGTTAAATTTTCCTGTTCCCAGGAATAGTCGTGAATTAAACTCACGACCCGCAATTATTAGTTTATCCATTTTCTTATTTGTTGATGGTTGATGGATGAAAGGGGGGATGAAAGTTGATGGATTAAGGATGATGGTTTATTAGTATCAAACCTTATTCCTTATTCTTTTCAACCTTATTCTATAATTCCTTCCAACCTTATTCTCTATTCCTTCCAACCTTATTCAAAAGAAGAGCCATCTCCTCCACCGGATCCTCCGCATTCAGCACGGCTCCGCTCAGGGCAATGCCCGTCACGCCAGTCTGCATAATCATCGGAATATCCTCTGCCGTTATCCCGCCGATAGCGACAATAGGGAGGTTGATACCCTCTGCCTTCATCTGGCTGCAAATGCTGATATACCCCTCAAGACCGAGGATAGGCGAAAGCCCCTTCTTCGTGGTGGTGAAACGGAACGGCCCGCAACCGATATAGTTCGCCCCAGCCTCATAATGAGCACGGACATCCTCAAACGTATTCGCGGTACCACCTATTATGAAGTCATCACCAAGAATCCTGCGAGCCTCCGCTATCGGCATATCCTTCTTACCCAGATGCACACCGTCCGCCTTAATGCGCTTCACGAGTTCCACATGATCATCAATGATGAATGTAGCCCCTGCCTCTCGGCACATTTTCTGAGCCTCAAGAGCCACAGGCAGAATTTCCTCATCCATTGCATCCTTCATGCGAAGCTGAATCCAACGGCAACCGCCCTCCAATGCCATACGAATAGAGTCAAGGTAGGAATAGCGGTCGTTATAATGGCTGATGAACTGTATCATCCTCCGCAAGCCGCCTTGATGATTATAACACTCACACCTTCGCTTATCGCGGTTGTAGCCCACTCTGAGCGAGGTATCATCTGATTGCCAATAGCAACGGCAACGCCTTTCTCCGGAAGGTTAAGTTCCTCGGAGAGGGCAAGAAGCGTGGTAGCCTCAGTCACCACCTGTTTGTTATTTACTGTAATGTTCATATCTGTCGTTAGTTGTTGGGTGATGGGTGATAGGTGATGGTTTATTACTACCAAACCTTATTCCTTCTCAACCTTATTCTTTATTCCTCAATACAGATATGCGGTTCGGATTTCGTTACAAAACAAAAAATCCCTATTCCTGTACCAACCGTTACGGTACATCGAATAGGGGCATGTAGTGAATAACTCGTTCCTTGCGACAGCATTACCTGCATCAAGTTCTATGGGTATAATCTCAGCCGACATTCCGAAGAAAAATCAGCACCCCGATATTTTCGGCTGCAAAGTTAATAAGTTTATTTGGATTATCCACTCTTTCTCTCCATTTTTTAGCATTTTTTTGCAGTAGCGGAGAAAAAAAAGCCCCTATTTCCCTTCGCATCTCTGCGCCTCAATGTGAAAAACGCAAAGACGCAAAGTCGCAAAGATTATATTGTTTAGCAACAAGTTGCTTTTAACTGACAATAATTGTTCGCAATAGCTCAACAAGCTACGCAAGTTCCCAATCTGCGCAATCTTTTTCCATAAATTTATATTTCTTATTGGTTAAAGATTGGTAATTAACGTGAGTTCGATGAATTCCTATATGGCAAACAGCAAGCTGTTTTTAACTGACAATAATTTTTCGCTAAGCTCAACAAGCTACGCAAGTTCCCAATCTGCGCAATCTTTTTCCATAAATTTATATTTCTTATTGGTTAAAGATTGGTAAGATTGGTAATTATTGTCAGTTCAAGCACCGCAAGGTGCGTAAAGAAAGGCTTATGTCCCTCAATTTTTCATTATTCATTTAATAATTAGAAAAATCTCCTCGCCTTTCTTCATCGCCTCCCGAATCAGCTCATACAGCCGATTAAACGTGATGCGAGAGTCCGTGAGCCTGCCGATGACCGTTGCCTTGCCCGTCGGGTTCTCTTCTTCAGGCTTCTGCGGCCGAACCGCCTTGCCCACAAGAATGCACCCTCGGGTATCATCCGCCGAGTTCCCAGTATGAATCATAATCCCCGTGAAATGCGGCACGTTCTGTAGGAACGGCATCCTGCGCTTATAAGTCTTGCTGTAACTCATCACCACCCTGTACCGCCCCGTCGGAATCGCGGTCTTACCCGCAATCTTCTCCTCCCTGCGCCAGTCAATAGCGTGAGGCTCAAGCGTATCGCAGAAGTATCTGTTCATGAGAAACTCCCTATTGCTCTCAGTCTGAATCTGAAGGGCACCCAGAGTAAAGGCGCCCTTCTTGTATATTCGTTTCAATGTTATTGTCATAGTGTCCCTGTTTTATCTAA
>CACYXI010000130.1 GCA_902778265.1 uncultured Bacteroidales bacterium
GTCCAAACATTCTTACGAGCACCAAAGTAACCCTTGGTAAGCTTCAAAATTCTCTTTCTCTTAGCACGAGAAGCAACATGATTTACTGAACGTGGCATAGTTTTTTTACTTTTTCAAAAATGTTCGACAATAAGATTAACGGAGACACAGCAGATCGCGAACCTGCTTTGTATTAGTACCATCAACGATAGTAGAACCGAGAAGGTTTCTCTTCTGCTTCTTGGTCTTCTTAGTCAGAATGTGACTGTGAAACGCATGACGTCTCTTGATCTTACCTGTTCCGGTGAAAGAAAAACGCTTCTTTGCAGCGGAGTTTGTCTTAACTTTTGGCATTTTTTTGTTTGTTTAATTTGTTATTAATTAATGGTGGCAACGCATATACCCGGCGTTACGCACTCTTCTTTTTCTTTGTCGTTTATTCCTCGTTTGAGTCCTGAAGCTTCTTGAGAAGTTCTTCGCCACCTTTTACATTAGCGAAGAGACCACCATTTGCTGGTGCCTCTGCATCAATCTCATTAACTTCAACTGGCTTACCAGCCTCTTTTGCTTCTGCCTCACGACGTTCGCGATCCATCTTCTGCTGGCTCTTCTTTGCCTGTGCAGCCTTCTTAGGTGCGAGGAAGAGGAACATCTTCTTTCCTTCGAGCTTTGGAAGCTGCTCTACCTTACCGCATTCCTCAAGGTCGTTAGCGAAACGCAGGAGGAGAACCTCGCCCTGCTCCTTGAAGAGAATTGAACGTCCGCGGAAGAATACGTATGCACGAACCTTGTTACCTTCTTCAAGGAACTCCTTTGCGTGCTTGAGCTTGAACTGATAGTCGTGGTCATCAGTCTGAGGTCCGAAACGAATCTCCTTTACCTCGACCTTAACCTGCTTCTGCTTCATTTCCTTAGCGCGTTTCTTCTGCTGGTAAAGGAACTTTGAGTAGTCGATGATACGGCAAACAGGTGGCTGTGCGTTAGGTGAAATCTCTACGAGGTCAACGCCCTTCTGGCGGGCGATGTCTAAAGCCTGACGGGTTGGCATTACTGAAGAGCCGTCCTCATCTACGATACGTACCTCACGAACACGGATCTGCTCGTTTATGCGGTATTGCTGTTTGTTGTTTGTCTTTTTGTCTGGTTTCATTCGACTGTTTAAAATGTTCTTTGCCTGCTTTTCTTGGGCACTCTTCGCCCAGATATAACGCTAAGCGGCTGCAAAGGTACTCATTTTCTGTTGATTGACAAAATTTTTTCTGAGTTTTTTCTCAAAATATCAACAATTTTCCTTTGATTCTTGATTTTTGTCGTTCTTTGTTTAGTTAAGAATGAAAAGTATAGAGCGAAAAAAAGGAAAAAGTAAAAATCTAAAAGTAGGAAGTGGCAAATCATGCCATTAGCTCTAAAGCTATCCATACTCTTAAATTTTCACTTTCTCCTTTCTTCCCTTAGATAAATATAATTCTCGTTATTTCACTTTTTTCCACACCTCGTCATACGCATCTCCATCCTTATTAACACTATGGAGTCGCATAACCTTGTTCCCGTCCTGCCATTCAATGGTAGCTTCTGTGGTTCTGTTTTCTTTGTGCCATTCTGCATCATTTGGATCTTTAAGCAAAATAGGCTCGTAGGCAAATTCTGAGTTAAGGATCAATTTGTCATTAGAAACCGTATATGTTCCCTTGTATTTGAACAAATATCCTTCCTTGTCAGTTTCTGTGGAATTTGGTTCTGGAACAACATCCTTTGAGTAATAGAAGTATGTTCCGTCTGTGTTGAACGTAACTGCACGTACTGTGTTTGGGGCATCTGCTTCATAATACTCCCATGTACCAACAATGTTTCTGATAGCCTTGTCCTCAGTATTTTCATCTTCGTCATCATCACTACATGAGGTTAATGCGAAGTTGCAGCACGCGAACATCAGTATAAGACTGAGAATCGAAAGAATCTTTTTCATTCTATGTATAGCTTAATAAAATACTCTTCTTTTAGAAGTTATATCCAACGCCTACACCAAGGATAGTCTTGAACTGAAGTCGTTCAGCCTCGTTACCATCTTTGTCGGCAATCATAACTCCGTTATAGTATTTCATTGAGGTTGAGAGGGTTGTCTGCAAGCACTTGAAGAGCTGATATGAAATAGCCACATCCCAATCCACATCGAAATTGCCTATGCATCGGTTGTTGTCTCTGTATCTATAGACAGCAGGTTTAGTATCGTCGTTCTTGTTAATGTTGATTTTCTTTCTGTCACTTGCGTATGGGGTGTACAGACCGAGGGTAGAAGTAATCTTCAAGTCTTTTATAGAATAGTTGACTGCACCCTTTACGGAGAAGCCTAACTCTGCACGAGTGTCGCTGCTGAAATCCTTGTCGTCGTTGTCGTCATATTTCCAAACGGCATACTTCTCTTTCAGAACGCGCTCCAGACCGCCGTCCTCCAATGGGTAGAGGTCGCTATGCTTACGGTTCATTGATTTGCTGACTGCAACGGTTGTGAAGCGTCCGGCAATAGGTGACATATAGACAGAGAAAATATCATTTGGCTTCCAGTCCACACCGACAGAGATGTCCGTATAGGCAGGAGCAAAGAATTTAGAGATGATTGGGTTGTCGTCGTCCTTGCCCTCATAGCTACGACCGAGAGCGAACTGGGTGTTGAGACCGAGTAATGCCGTTACATACCATTTCTTGGCAAACTCATAACCCACCTTCGTGTTGAGTTTGATGCGGTCGCTTGACTTCTGCACCTTATCCGTGTTTTGGTCGATGTACGACATTCCATATTCCATGTCTAAGTTGCTATCCCATGCAATCTTATCCTTGTGGTACAGCAGACGTAAGCGTCCGAATATCACACCGTTAACGTTGTCGTTACCACCAGCAGCCCAGTTCGACAGACTTGTAGCGGCGGCATTAAGACCTGTAACACCAGAGAACTTCCAAATCTTCTCTCCAGTATCAACCTTAAGCAAGTCCTTCTTGGCATCGGCAGCAGCTTCAGCCTGAGTCTGAACCTTCTCCTTGTCAACTTCCTGAGCATTAGCCACCATAGTAGAGGCTATCATGCAAGCAACAAATGCTATTTTCTTCATCTTTTTGTATGGTATTTATTGTTGTTTTTATATCACAATTTTCGGCTGCAAAATTATACATTTTTTATGACACGTGCAAATATTTCTTTCGCATTTTTCTTGTTATGCGAAATTTCCTTATACTTTGTCAATTTTAGAGGAAAACATAGTAAACAAATGCTTATTCCGATGGGATTTCTATTGATTTTATTGCTCCTCCATATCTGTCTTTGAAAAATAGGGTGTTGTCTGTCTTTTTTATCAGTTGGACTAAAGGGAATTTTTCGGATAATATTTCTATGTCGCCATTGTAGCTGACACGTGAGATGTAATATCCTGGGAAATCCGTTGGGCAATCCAAATGTGTAGGCTTTATTGTTTGGTATTTCTTTCCTCTGGCCTCAAATAAAGGGATGTAGATGTATTCCTCTGTTAGGATAATTGGACCTCCAAACGTATAGTGGCAATATTTCTTGCCGTTTAATACGGAAACTTCTGTGCCGTTTATGAATAGCCCGGCCATTAATGGACCGCCCATTCCTATTTCCATGTGATCTATTAACTTTATTATGTTGTCGTTGAAACTGTAACGAACAGGAAACCTCCAAGGTGTTCCTTCTTGAGCGAGTATTTCCATAAATTGTTTAGTTTGTAAATTAGTACAGAGTTTCGTTGCGTTTCCCAGATTGCAAATATGTAGTTTTTTTTGTGCAAGGTGCCAGAAGATTCTGGGGGAAATCCAAAAGCACCTTGCAATTATTATCAAAATGTCAGTTTCGGAAACTAATTATAGTTTTGATATTTCTTCTTCTGAAAGTCCTGTCATCTTTGCGATTATGGAAATGTTAAGCCCTTCTTTCTTCATATTCATCGCGGTCTTGATAATGCCATTCTTCTCTCCTTCTGCCAGTCCTTCCGCCAGTCCTTCCGCACGTCCTTTCGCCAGTCCTTTCTTTTCGCCCTCTACAAGTCCCTCTACAAGTCCCTCCGCGCGTCCCTCTGCATGTCCCTGACGGAAATATCCCTTCATAAGCGTCCTTTCACTTACAATCTCGTCCCAGAACTTATCGTATGCCATACGCTGGGCATCGGTGTATGCTGATTGCTCCACAATACCCACGGCCTTGCTAATGTACTCGTTCTCCAGCATTTCCGCAGGAATTTCCTTTGTCTGCTCGTTTATCTCGGTAAGGAAACGAAGCCAAAGCACCATCATCTTCTTGTCGCTAACGCTTGATGGGCGGAACTTTGGCAATTCAAGGAAAATCGTCTCAAAGCCTTTTATCGTGTTCTCTGGATGCTCAATGTTCGCTGGCACATAGCGATGGTAGAACTCATCCTTCAGGTTAGGAAATGCAATATCATTAATGATACTTACGCAATACACTTGACGCAATTCGTCATATCCATCCCCTTTCTCAAGCGGACGGACATATGCCTTTGAAGTATTGAAGAGAGCACGTTGCAGGAAATCCTCAGTCCAATACATCTGCATCTCCACAATAAACTGCCTGTTGTGATTGTCCGTGCAACGAACATCCACAATAGAGTATTTCTTTGCGGGATTCTCTGGTACCATCTCAGGTGACAGGTATTCCAGAGATTCAATCTCTGTGTCTTCCTTTAATGGGAGTACAGCGTTAAGGAAACTCTGGAGCAAATCTTTCTGCTCGCCAAACACCTTCTTGAAGGTCAAATCCGCTTTAGGGTCAAGATATTTTGCCATAGAAAAGCCTTTCTTTTGTTCTTTGAGTACAAAATTACAAACAATTTCTTGTTTCTCCAAGAAAAAACAGTTTTTTTTGTTCGGACTTATGATTGAGTGGGGGAGGGAAAAGAGTGTGAAATCTATCATTTTTCTTAGAAAAGAAAAGAGGTTGGAAAAGGACTTTCCAACCTCGAAAGATTTCGCTTTTAAAGAAGAAAAATATAAAACGAAATCAATAATGGGTGCAAATATAGTGAATATATTCAGAAAAACAAAATTTTTGAGCATTATTTTTTAATTTTAACATACTTATTTGTTTATATTATTTTTTTTACCTATCTTTGCATTCTGAAAATCAAAGACGTGCACCAGTCTTGAGAGAGACTGACTTGCACTATTTCCAGAATGCGAGGATGCTCTGCACGTTGCATTTTGAAATATGTCCAATGACAACTAATTATTGAATAAATGAATAAACTAACATTTTTGGTGTTTTCGGTTCTCGTCTTTCCTTTGGCTCTAATGGCCCAGACATGGGACGACGCGAAGTACAAGGCCATTGAGGCAAAAATTGTTGCTCCTAAATTTGCTGATAAAGAGTTTGACATCACGGCCAGTGGCATTACTACCGCTTCTTCTGCTAAGGAAGTGCAGACTGCCATCAATGATGCTATTACACAATGCTCCGAGGCTGGTGGTGGCAAGGTTATAGTTCCTCCTGGAACATGGAATACTGGAGCTATTACTTTGAAGGATAATGTAAACCTCGTTATTAAGGCTGGAGCTACCCTGCTCTTTGCCTACGATCCATACCTTTACCCATTGGTCAAGACTCGTTGGGAGGGTCTCGACATTATGAACTATTCTCCATGTATCTATGCCTATCAGGCTAAGAACGTGGCTATTACCGGCGATGGAATCATCGATGGTAACGGCTCTAAGGATACGTGGTGGAAATGGTGTGGTGCCGCTAAGTACGGATATGATAAGAATACCCTCCAGAGCCAGTCTAATGAGTTTGCTGGCAACGATAAGTATAAGCAGAAGGATTCCAAGGGTAAGGTGCTGAGCAACCGTAACACCCTCCTTTGGATGGCAGACAACAACATTCCTACCGAGGAGCGCGTCTTCGGCTTGGGATGCGGAATGCGCCCACAGCTCGTAAATTTCTACGAGTGCGAGAACGTCCTCATGGATGGCGTTACCCTTCTTCGCTCTCCTTTCTGGGTTATCCACCCAGTATTGAGCAAGAACATTACCGTTCGTCGTTGTAAGATTATCAACGATGGCCCTAACGGCGATGGTTGCGATCCAGAGTCATGCGAGAACGTGCTCATCGAGAACTGTATCTTCAACACTGGCGACGACTGTATTGCTATCAAGTCTGGTCGTAATGCTGACGGCCGACGCACTCCACGCCCTTCAAAGAACATCATCATTCGTGGTTGTACTATGGAGGACGGTCATGGTGGCGTGGTTATCGGTTCTGAGATAAGCGCAGGCGTTCAGGAGGTATATGCAGAGGATTGCCGCATGGACTCTCCAAACCTCGACCGTGTGCTGCGTATCAAGACCAACACCTGTCGTGGTGGCGTTACCGATGGCATCTACATGCGCAACGTAACCGTAGGCCAATGTCGTGAGGCTGTGCTCCGCATCAACCTCCAGTACGAGCCTAACGAGCAGTCACAGCGTGGCTTCCGTCCAACCGTGAAGAATATCTACATGGAGAACGTTACCTGTAAGAAGTCGCAGTATGGCATCTTGCTCGATGGTCTTGAAGATACCGTTGCCGTAGATTACATATCCCTCAAGAACTGTAACTTCGGTGGCGTAACCGAGAAGCCAATCTTGAAGAGAGGTCAGATAGGTAAGAAACTGAAATTCAGCAAGCTCATCATCAACAACAAGCTCATACTTGCCAAGGCTCCTTACAAGCACTATTCAGAGTGGATGACTTGGAGCGAGATGAAGCGCGTGAAGCACCCATTCTACCTCGACTTTACCGACGAGCAGAAGACTCCTAACGGCAAGTGGTCATACGTCGTTGGTATTGAGCTTGAAGGAATGCTCGATACTTGGCGTGCCTATCAGAATGAGGACGTGCTGAAATACCTCAAGGAGTACCCAGCACGTATGATTGACGTGAACGGAAACATCAACGGCTACAAGCAGTCTGACTATAATCTTGACAACGTGCGCCCAGCTCGCTTCATCCTCCGTATGAACCGTCTCTTCGTGGATGATCCAAAGACTCGTACCTTCGGAACCGACCGCGCCGTAGCCAACGTCTATACCCAGATGCAGTCTCACCCTCGTACCGTACAGGGCAAGGGCGGACGCGGAGTATTCTGGCACAAGAAGATCTACCCTAATCAGGTTTGGCTCGACGGAATCTACATGGGACTCCCATTCTTCACTATGGCTGCTGAGGAAATGGAGGGTAAGGAAGTGGCAAAGCAGGTTTATGATGATGCTGTGAACCAGATTGCAACCACATTCGAGAAGACTTACGACGAGAAGACTGGTCTCTGGAAGCACGCTTGGGATGAGAAGAAATCCATCTTCTGGGCTGACAAGAAAACAGGCCTCAGTCAGCATACATGGTCACGTGCTCTTGGCTGGTTCGTAATGGCTATGACCGAGGTGCTCGACGTTCTTCCTGAGAACTACGAGCGTCGTCAGGAGGTTTGCGACATGCTCCAGAAGGCAATGACCGCCGTTGTTAAGTATCAGGATCCAAAGACTGGCGTGTGGTACGACGTAATGGACGTGAAGGATCCACAGAACTACCTCGAATCAACCGCCTCTTGTATGTTCTCTTACGTATTGCTCAAAGGCTCTCGTCTCGGTTACATCGACGCATCGTTCAAGAAGGCTGGTGTAAAGGCATACGAGGGAATCATCAACGAGTTCATCAAGATCAATAACGATAAGACTATCTCGCTTACCAACTGCTGTTCAGTAAGCGGACTCGGTCCGGCGGACAAGCCTACTCGCGACGGCTCATTCGAGTACTACATGTCAGAGCCTATCCGCGACAACGACGCCAAGGGCATAGGTCCATTCATCTGGGCAAGTCTCGAAATGGAGCGCGACAAGGCTGAGACCGTGAAGCTCGACTATTAAATTATAAAATGAAAAATTATAAAATGCGGGCGACCAAAGCGTAGCTCTCACTTTATAAACATAGAAAAAAGGCAAATCATAAGAAATTGTGATCTGCCTTTTTTCGATTTTCCTAATGACTATGAAACCTTTTATCCTCTTTCTCATATCCATTCTCTCGCTCTCCCTTTCTGCTCAGGAAGCTAACGACTCCGTAGCCAATTATGAAGAGAAGCCTGGGCGAGCCTTGCAGTATTATCCCGACAACGGCGATTTCGTGTGCGTCAATGGCAAGAACCGATTCACACGTGCCTTGTACGGCTCGCATACCGACTACCGTATAGAGACCTCCGACGTGCCTATCTTCGCCATCTTCAAGTCGAGGAACTGCCGTTCGTTGCGCTTTTTCATTACCATAGGCGGTAATACTATGCCGCTCGATAGCGTGTCGTATTGCGAGGCTCGCTATGGCAAGGGAATGCGTCGCTACGTGCTGAAGGATGAGAAATGGGGTAGGGAAGCAAAGGTGCTGCTTGATGTCGTTGCCCAGCCTGAGACGGAAGGAGCCGTGTTCCGTTTCCGCCAAAAAGGCATCAGCAAGGCAACCATCACCTCTCGCGTCTGCAATATTGCCTACCCAAAGCTGCATCGTAATGGCGATTTGGGTGTAGAGAAACCAGGATGCTTCGAGCCTTCGCCAAGTGAGGAGAATCTTGTGGTGGAGAGTATGGAGTTTGAGGATGAGGCTATTGCCCTACTTGACTTCCACACCATTTCATTTTCGTCTGCCAAGAGCGAGACTTTCGCTAAAGCTCAACAAGCGTTTCAAACGGCACAATCGCATTACGAAGCCTTGTGCTCAAGGATAGAGTTCAAGACTCCCGACCCTTATCTCAACACTCTCGGCGCGGCTCTCACGCTTGCTGCCGATGGTGTGTGGGACGGCACAACGTGGCTTCATGGCGCAATAGGCTGGCGAATGCCGTTGGCTGGTTGGCGAGCCGGCTATCTTGGCGATGTGCTTGGCTGGAACGATAGGGCTGTGAGCCATTTTGATGCCTATGCCAATTCGCAGGTGACGAATGTTCCCGTTACTATCCACGGAGCTTCGCAGGACACGACGATGAACCTTGCTCGTGCCGAGAAGAAATGGGGAACGGAAATGTATTCCAACGGGTATATTTGCCGCAATCCGAACCGCAACGACCAGATGCACCATTACGACATGAACCTCAACTACATCGACGAGCTGCTCTGGCATTTTGAATATGATGCCGATACTGCCTACATGCGCAAGATGTGGCCTGTGCTTACGCGCCATCTGGCTTGGGAGAAGCTGAACTTCGATTCTGACAACGACCACCTGTATGATGCCTACTGCTGCATCTGGGCGAGCGATGCCCTGTATTATAGTGATGGTGCCGTAACTCATTCCTCTGCCTACAACTACCGCGCCAACCTCCTTGCAGCCAAGATTGCCCGACTACTTGGCGAGAATCCTGAGCCTTATCAGAAGGAGGCAGAAGCCATTCTGAAGGCGATGGACGAGAAGCTGTGGGTGGCAGGTCGTGAGTCGGGTGTGTATATTCCCGTTTCTGTAGGGGATAGTCCTGCGTTTACCGCATTCCAGCCTCATTGGGCGGAGTATCGTGATAATCGGGGCTTGAAGCGAGTGCATCCTGATGCTGCCCTGTGGAGTGAATATACGCCAATAGACTGTGGCGTGGGTACTCCGGCTCAGAAAATGTCGGCTTCCCTCTATGTTGAAAGGTATCTTCCCACGGTTTGGATGTCTCGTGCGGCTGATTCTCTTGCTGGGCCTCATAAGAGCTATAGTCTGCGCTCAACATCCGACTGGATGCCTTACTCCTGGAGTATCAATAATGTTGCTTCTGCCGAAATGATGCACATGGCTCTTGCGCACTTCAGGGCGGGCAATCCTAACGGAGGCTTTTATTTTCTTCGTGCCAATATCCTCGACCAGATGTACCTCGGCAGTTCGCCTGCTAACTTTGGGCAGATAAGCTATTACGATGCAGCCCGAGGCGAATGTTATCGTGACTTTGGCGACAACGTGGGCATTTCGTCTCGTGCCCTTATTCAGGGGCTCTTTGGCATCGTGCCAAATGCGCTCGACGGCAAGTGCGAGATTGCTCCGGGCTTCCCTCTCGACTGGGATTCGGTTGAGGTAAAGACTCCATACCTTATTTATAAATACAAGAAGATAGAGGAGGGCGTGGCAAGGATTGATGTTGAGCAGCATTTCTCCCGACCGCTCGAAATCTCGGTTCGGGTAAATACTGGTGCTCTTGAACCGATTGTTTATAAGGGTACTGATGCGGAAAAGCAGAGCATCGTGATAAAATGTCAGGAATTTGAATACCCTGATTGGGTAGGTTCTTATTCGGAGAGTTTCGACTACGAACTTGGTTTAGGCTATCCAGAGGAATGCCGTAGCTTCTCCCCTCAAGATCTCTCCTCTCATTTCAACGCTAACGTTTCTGATATTTTTTACAATCAGTATCTCTCTCCTCGTCCTGCAACTACCACGCTCCAGATTCCCGTTCAGGGCGTTGGCGAGTGGTGCCATCCAAAGCATAAGCCCGAAATCAACGACAGCGTGTTTCGTAGTCTTGCGGTAGGCAATAGGTTTGAGATCAACGGAATCCCGTTCAGCACTCCGCAGGTGGGCAAGAACATCATCTACACCTCTCTCTGGGATAACTATCCGTCTTCGGTCACTATTTCCGTCAAGGCGCAGAAGGCGAGAGCCGCCTGTCTGTTGCTTGCGGGAAGCACCAACCACATGCAGACGCACATAGAGAATGCGTTGGTGATTGCCAATTATGCGGATGGCTCTACTGACACGTTGCGCCTTATTCCGCCATTCAACTGGTGTCCTATTGAGCAGGATTATTACGTTGACGGCGGAGCATTTCGAACCGTAGAGCCGCGTCCTGTTCGTATCAGTTTCGGCACTGGCATCGTGTCGCGAAATTTAGGCAACGCTCTTGGCATCAAGCCTACCGAGGTCTATGGTCGTGAGATAAAGGGTGGTGCTGGGCAGATGCTCGTCATGCCGCTCAACGACAGGAAGAAGGTGTGCTCGTTCACTCTTACCACGCTCTCAAATGATGTTGTGGTTGGGGTGATGGGGATAACTCTTATTAAATGAAAAGTGAAAAATGAAAAATAATAAAATACAGGTTAGTAATGTTTGCGGAAAGCTCGCAGTTTGAAAAACTAACCTGTATTTTTCACTTTTCACTTTTCATTTTTCATTTAGCATCACATGCAGCTTTCCACGCCGAGGGTAGTTGCAATAGCGGTCATTATCGCCGCCAGCGTCTGAAGAATAAACTTCCAAGTTTCCTTTTTCATAGTTCTGAAATCAAATTAGAGGGTTAATAAAATTCTGCTTGCGCAGAGGGATGGAAAGTAAATTAGAAGTAAATTAATTCAGTAAATTAAAGCCAGTAAATTATTAATTCTAAAAATTATAAATTTAAAATTATTTTCTGATAAATTTAATTTCCTAAAAAATTAATTTACTGAATATAATTTACTGGCTTAATTTACTCCCCA
>CACYXI010000131.1 GCA_902778265.1 uncultured Bacteroidales bacterium
TGTGTTTGACCGAGGATACTTTGACCTGAAGAGACTCTATCATATCAATGAAATTGAAGCCTATTTTGTGATAAGGCAAAGAGGAAATCTTCAATATGAGATCATTAACGAAGGCGACACCAATCATAACGCAGATGGCGTACTCTCTGACCAGGTTATAAGACTTACGAATTACCTCACCAAACAGAAATATCCTGCTGTTCTTCGTCGTGTCACATACAATGCGACTGACAAGAACAAGACATTTGTCTACCTGACCAACAATATGGAGATACCTGCCACGCAAGTCGCTCTTCTCTACAAATATCGTTGGCGTGTAGAACTCTTCTTTAAATGGATTAAGCAACATCTTAAGATTAAGTCCTTTTGGGGTACTACAGAGACTGCTGTCAGAATCCAGATATACTCTGCCATCACCGCATATTGCATGGTGGCTATCGTTGAGCACGACCTTAAACTGCACAGGAGTACCTACGAAGTGTTGAGAATTTTGAGCGCTTCGCTGTTGGATAAGACTCCGATCAAGGAACTCTTTACCAAGGAACCTGAATATGTTGCAGATGATGGTCAATTGACTCTTAATTTTATTTAGTGGACATTAGTGATAAAATATCATTATTTAACATTATCATTATGTCTAGCGCCGAATCTGCCACACACAAACAATTAGAATTAATACTATCTGTTTTTGATTTAAAACCAAATCCCCATAGTGCTGCAATAAAATCTATATGTGCTGTTTCGGCCCCCTTTGCATCATGCACAGTATCTCCTACTAATACGATATCTTTCTTATCTTCTCCTATTTCTTTGATACAAAGTTCTATAATGTCAGCTTTAGACAACCTGTTTTCATTGTCCGCTCCATGTATAACATCACAGAACTTATCTATTCCAAAATGCTTCAACAAATCAATAGCATAATCTTCTCTTTTATACGTTGCAACCCCTATTTTAATTCCCTTATTTCTTAACGACTTCAAAAGTTCTATAATACCATCATATAATTCTGCTTCAAAAAGTGCATTAGACTTATAAAAGTCACGAAACACATTTGCCCCCCTTTGAGCTTCCTCTGAATCAACTCCACAAAAAGTCATTAAAGAGTTTTGAATAGGTGGCCCCACGAATTTAAGGATGGTTTCTTCAGGCAACTGGTTATACCCCATTACAGATATTGTATGTCGGACACTATGCTTAATCCCTTCGCTTGTATCTAGAAGGGTGCCATCCAGATCAAATAATACAGCTTTTATCATTATAGTTTGTATAGGGTCGGTGTAATGAAGGTTATTTTAACCTCATTATTGAAACGGCTTAAAGCCTCAGACATTTGTTCATTTCTCATGACTTTTAGATTGTTGTCTGATGACATTTCATAACCTTTTCTAAAATAGTTTGACTCATTGAGTTTATATCCATCAAAGCCTGCAAGCTTAACCTCTCTCACGCCTACTCTCTTTAGGAAATTAAGAAGAAGTAACAAAGAATTATCTTGGCATTCCGACTCTTTTACCAATAGTGATTCATAATTAAGCACATATTTAGGCTTATAATCAACAGGAGTAATGTTTGAAGTGAGAATAAATTCCACACCTTTCATTTTTTCTATGTCCATTATCATATCAGCAAGTTTGCCATATCTCTTGGCATTGGACATAAAAATATAATCAACCTTTTGATTATCAGGGAAGAAATTAGCTGAAATGACCAATGTATTATCTCTTTCGACAATCTTTTCAATCTTATCTGCTTCAGAAATTAATGAGCTTCCTGGACCTAATATAACAATATCCTTAATCTTTAATTGCTGTGCGAAATCTGACTGATAAACCTCGTCGTCATTGATTCTATGGTTCTGATAGTTTAAATACAACTCCGCAGATAAGTTCTTATCGTATAGTAATTTCTTCGGTTCTGGTATACTTGAAAGGATTTCATTAATTGAACTAACAGAAAGCGTCTTTTTATCAAGAAGGTCCTTGACATACGTCGGATGAACTCCTTGCATCGCAGCCAAATAGAAATCATATTTGTATCCCCAATAATGCTTTTGATAAATTGGCATCATATAAGTATCTACACACTCTAGAATCTCACTCAGGTTGTAATTCTTATGATAGTAATGATTAAGATGTAATGCCAATAATTCGCTTGCACAATTGCCTGCACTCTTACCCATTCCATATACTGATGAATCACCAACCAGTTCACGGTCGGTATCCATAGCAAGGAATTTACAAGTATTACTGAAAGCCAGTTGGAAATTATTATGATCATGATAACCCATCTTTATTTCAGGATCAAGATTATTGTCTATTAGCCTGAAATAACGAGTCATACTTTTATCATCAAGAAGACCATAAGTATCAACTATAGAAAATGCAAATGGTTTTATTTCATTAATCTTTTGTACATATTCTAACATTTCTATATCTGAGTACGCTGTGATAGATATAGCCTGTATGAATAATTTGTATCCTTTTTCTTTAATTGCTTTGCAGAAAGGTAGTGCTTTTTCTATTTTTTCCTTTTTGAAGATAACACGAATTCCATCAATGAAAGTAGATTCTGCAGGGCCTATACTATCCAAAGAACATGTCCCAAAATCAATCATTGCAACGGGAATTGCATGTTTTTTCTTTATACCTCCATAAATCTTATTGATGGCCTCTGTGTTAGGCATAATAGTTCGATGAATATCAAACTCTCGTCTGTCATCAAGAAACCCCACTTCGATGTAATCTACGCCTGCTTCATCAAGACGTTTGTACATACCTGTAGTCACTCCGTGCCCAAATTCCCAATCATTAATGTACCCCCCATCACGTAAGGTACAGTCCAATAACTTTATGTTAGATGCCATATTTTTCCTTGCTTTGTGAAATAATAGACTTTACCTTCTCTAAATCTCTTGGAGTATCAACAGAAAGAGATACTGAATCAATAAGCTTATACTTAATATGTATTTTGTTTTCCAAGAAGCGCTGCAGAGTGACGTCCTCAATGTTTTCTAGAAACCCTTTGGGTGTCGCAACAAAGAAATCCAATGACTTCTTATTATAACACTCTACGCCGACCACCTTTTTATACTTGAACAAAATTGTTTTGTAAGGGAATGGTACTGCAGCTCTACTAAGTAAAATGCACTCATCATTCTCATTAGTAACAACCTTAATATTTGCAGGGTCTATTACTTCTGCCGGATCATTCATATAACGACAAAGACCTCCAACATAAAAGTTATTAACATCACAATCAGCAGAAGGCAAAGCTGATTTTATCACATCCACACTAATTAATGGTTCGTCACCACATACTACAACATAAAAATCAGAATGAATTTTTTCGCTAACCTCGTGGATACGATGTACATGAGTTGGATGATTATCACTTGTCATCACAACAGGTATATCATAACTTCCACAGACATCTTTAATTCTATCATCATCAGTTGCAACAACCACTTTATCGAACTCTTTTACCTTTACCACTTGATTATAAACCCACCAAATCATCGGTTTCCCAAACAAATCTGCCAATGGCTTTCCAGGAAACCTAGATGACTGATAACGGGCTGGTATCACGCCTATTACTTTCATCATTTATATTCATTTAAAGATTATATTACCTATTCTTATACTGTTGCTCATAATATTTCTGGTAGTCTCCAGAGGTGACATTGTCGAGCCATTCTTGGTTGTCCAAGTACCACTTTACTGTCTTTTCTATACCTTCCTCGAACTGGAGGCTGGGTTCCCATCCAAGTTCTTTCTGGAGTTTGGTACTGTCAATGGCATACCGAAGGTCGTGACCTGCACGATCTGTCACATACGTAATCAAATCCAGGTCGGCACCCTCTGGACGGCCAAGGAGTCTGTCTACTGTATTGATGACTACCTTGATGATATCAATGTTCTTCCACTCATTGAAACCACCAATGTTATAGGTCTCAGCTATCTTTCCGTTATGGAAGATGGTGTCAATAGCCCTGGCGTGATCAACAACATAGAGCCAATCACGCACGTTCTCACCCTTACCATAAACGGGCAGTGGCTTACGGTGGCGTATATTGTTGATGAACAATGGTATCAACTTCTCAGGGAACTGGTAGGGGCCGTAGTTATTAGAGCAGTTGGTCACAATTGTTGGCATTCCAAAGGTATCGTGGAATGCTCGTACAAAGTGGTCACTGCTAGCTTTTGCTGCACTGTAAGGACTGTGGGGTTGATACTTCAAATCCTCCGTAAAGAAATCCTCGCCATACGCCAAGTGATGTTTATCGCTGGATGCTTTAGTTGTAAAAGGCGGTTCAATACCTTCAGGATGGGGCATCTGAAGAGCTCCATATACCTCATCTGTAGAGATATGGTAGAATCTGCATTGAATTCTTTCACCCCTTCCTTCTGCCGTTTCCCCGTTTGACGGGGACACCATCACATATTTCTCAGGCAGCGACTCCCAATAAAGTTTGGCAGCTTGCAGGAGGCTCAACGTGCCCATCACGTTAGTCTGAGCAAAGGTAAACGGGTCTTTAATAGAACGATCTACATGACTCTCTGCAGCCAGATGGATAATGCCATCCACCTTTTCATCTTGCATCAGCTTGAGCACGCCCTCAAAGTCGCAAATGTCCATCTTGACAAACTTGTAGTTAGGTTTGTCTTCAATATCCTTCAGATTTGCCAAGTTGCCAGCATAAGTCAGCTTATCCAGATTGATAATATGATACTCTGGGTACTTGTTCACAAAAAGGCGCACAACGTGACTTCCTATAAAGCCTGCACCACCAGTAATAACTATTGTTCTATTCATATTTTCGACTACGAATTATACTAATTTCACTTATTTTATTGATTCTGCAAGTTGGATATACACTTGCGAAGAGAGTTTGTCCAGTAAGGGATAGTAAGTCCAAAAGCCTGCTTAACTTTTGTTTTGTCAAGAACCGAATAAGCTGGACGCTTCACAGGACTAGGGAACTCATCGCTGTGACAAGGCTGTATGTCACATTTTGTTTGACCTGCATACTCTGCTATCATCTTTGTGAAGTCGAACCATGAACAAACACCCTCATTGCTAAAATGGTAAATACCATTTTTGGTGAATGGTTCAGGGTTCAAGGTTAATGATTCCTTCTTGTACTCTTCAAGTATTACCATTATCGCTTGTGCAAGGTCGTAAGCATAAGTAGGTGTGCCTACTTGATCAAAAACAACTTTTAATTGTGGCTTAGTAGCTGTTAGATTAAGCATCGTCTTTACGAAGTTCTTTCCGAACTCAGAGTACAACCATGCGGTACGCAGTATTACGTAATTGCATCCCGCTGCCTGTATATTCTTCTCTCCGTGCAGCTTGGTAAGTCCATATACACCTGTAGGAGTACCCTTCTGGTCTTCCATACAAGGTGTGTTGTATGGGTCGCCACCAAAGACATAATCGGTGCTGACATGGACCAACAGGCCATCCACCTCCTTCATGGCTATGGCAAGGTTCTCTGGTGCTTTAGCATTGAGCAATTCTACAAGGTCATATTTCTCTGGATCTTCTGCACCGTCAACATTTGTCCATGCAGCACAATTAACGATTGCATCGATATTATTATCCGCAACCATCTTGCGTATTGACTCAAGATCGGTTATATCCAGATAGATAGTTTCTACACCTTCTACCTGATTTACATCAGTGAAGATATATCTGTCATTAGAATTCTTCGAGATGATACGCATCTCATTTCCCAACTGACCGTTGGCTCCTGTTACAAGTATATTCATGCTAATATGTTTATCATGACTTTTGTCGAGACTCGGAATTAATCAAACAAGTTTGTTATTACTTTTGTTTCTCCAAAAGTTCATAAACTAATTTTTAAAAGGGGCTAGGATTATCAGGTTATTGAACCTTAATTTTATGAGAGATCAGCGGGAGCCCCGCCCTATTGGTTGGGGCTTCAAGGCTGTGCGGAAGACCTTTCTGCCCCATCGCGGCTCCGGCTGCGCGTTTGGCCAGGATTCATGTTAAATGTTAACTTGTTAACTGTTAATTGTTCAATGTTTGGCAGATGATGTGATTCTTTCCTATCACATTTCCCTGCCTATGCCGCTATCAATTATGGTTAACGGTTCATGGGTAATGGTTCACGGTTGGTTCGCTCCACTTGCTAAGAGCCAAACAGAATGCGCGTAAGTTCTAATGACTCAATGCTGCTAGAAATATTCGTAGAATTATCCATTACATACCAAACTAGCTATCCCATTAAGATTCGCCTGCACGTCGGGAGATATAGCCCTTAATGAGTTAAGTGATGTTTCTACCTTATTGGCAATAGAAACAACAGTAGTAGAGTCATTATACTTAGAATAGAAATCATCACCAAGTTCATTGACTATAATAGGAAGCATCAATTTTACAATCGGTTTCAAAGAGGATACTAAATTAGAATAGTTATGATCAGCAGCCTTAGCGTACACAGGCATAAAACTTATTCTCTTAGGATTCAAAAGCGTATTCACCAATTGATGCAACGATTCTGCTATGATTGCCATAATGTAATACTTGAATTTAATCACAGCCAATACATTTCGTATCTTCTTGTCACTATCTGTCACATTTGAAGCACCTGACTCTACAAATTCTTTATTTTCAGATTTTATCACCTGTAAGCAAGTGTTCAAACAGCATGCGAACAGAAGGTTTCTTGCTCCTCTATGTTCAAATGCATCTGTATATAAAGACCTTGATTCGAAGAGGTATGTTTTGCTTCTATTAGCGTCCTTATATTTACCGGCTAAAGCCAGCATTGGTTGTAAAGCAGCCTCAACTGACAAAAGACTATCACGATGCTAAAACCTCTTTTGATGTTATAGTCATGACCCAAGGCCTTGAACTCTTCTTGCAACTGGATTTGGATTGGATCATTACTAAAAGAATCCCAGGCAGTAATCTTATTCTGAGTATTGTTAAATTTAACGATGGAATTGATAGTCTCAGGATCAGAGCATTCTATTATGCGTGTTAGGATCTTTGTTTCTGAAAGATCAACACTATCAGGCACAGCTCCAAGAGAACCAGTGGTTTGTGCACCATTAATGATAGAAACACCCGACAGAATCGTTTTTCCTGCTTCGCTACGTATCTGAGTAGTCAAAAGGGTGATACCATTATTGAATGCCCAAAAGTTCTTAGGAGCTCTTTCTGCAGTTGCCTTGATACCATTATTTATTTTTTGACGAGAATTACCTAGGAACCCACGATAGTTGGCTGAGAATAAATCACCAGAATACTGCTTGTATTGTTCTCTAAGCCATTGTCCAGATACTGTAAGTACAGCCGCATTCCATGCGCCAGTAGTCTCTGTGTACCTTACAGGGAATGGACATTCTATGGTGTCCGTAACGATAATATTTGCTGCCTGATTCTGAAACAAACGCTCAAGCGATTCATTACCCAATTGAGCTGGAACCACTTCAATAGGACTCCCATCTAACAAGGCAATACATGTTTGCTTTGCAGTATCAAGTTCATTGCGCACTTCTAATGATTCTCCACAGTTATGCAGGTAAATAAGTACAATTTTCTGTACATTCCCCGCAAGAATCGCATCGCGGGCTTCGGTAACATTTTTACGGATGTCTGGGCGAAACTTATCTATCTCACCCTTAATAAGCCAAGCACAAGCTGCATTAAGGTCAGCAGCCTTCGCTGCAGGTGCTGCTTGCTTAACCTTGTTGGTGTGATACCCCTGAGCTAAATATAAAGTTCCTGCATCTTCATCATACCGCAGAAAATCAATTCCATGGTCATCACAATTATCTGTAAGGTTGTCATCAGCCATAGATTCTAAATCTTGCACATCAAGGTATAAGCCCATTGCCCAAACCAAAAATGCCTTATCTTCCGTATAACGGCTAATTAAACCTGTTTCTGTCTTAAACTTATCGTGATATTGCATGGTCAAAACTACTTTTGTTCCTATTCTATAATTGGTTTGTCAATGCTATCGCATTCACAAGGTCTATTGCAATTCTTTTGCGAGACTCTGGTTGGTCGGTAATAGGAAATATTCCATTAATCATATAGAAGAACTGACAATCCTGTATTTGACCTAAAACCTGAAGCTCTTTGTTTGAAAGAAACTCTTTAAACTCTAATACGTCTTTTATTACAGCTTTAATCTCATCACGCTGAAGTCTCCAATGGGTATGAATATCAACACCTGGCATCAATAAAGACATAAATGTTGGGGCAGTCAGCAAACTTGTATTCTCCAAATGGTTGATGATTTCTTCATCAGAAGGACGGTGTTGTAATATCAGATTTGTAGGCATTGCATTTAAAGCGCAATCAAACATTTTACCTTTAATTATCTTTTTCTTTTCTTCTATAAACGGCCTTATTTTTCGAGAACGAAGCTTATATGGAAACCACGTCACGAAGAAATAGAAGATAGCACCAGCAAGATAGCTATAAGACAGATTAAGCATCACCTCATTCCTAGCATCAGCATTAGGTGCATCACCAAAAACGGGAGGAATAATGCCCCAACGGAAAAGTAGCATTCCAACGCTAAAAAGTCCTAAAGACCATAAACATATTGTTGCTATTCTATTCATTTTTTCTTTAATGTAAAAGCTGGGGGCAATCTTTTCTCTATTTAATAGTGATAAACACCATTCTTTTGAATTGAAATGTGGATGGAAGCCTCTTTTCGATTCATGTCGGAAGCCTTGCTTCTGTCATTATTTTACTTCGTAACGGTCAACGGCTTCACCGTTCAACGCTCTTACAATGCGGCTGCAAGCTTTGCCGTCGCCATAAGGATTCACAGCCTTGCTCATCTTCTCATATGCAACTGGGTCATCAAGGAGGGTGCTCACCTCATTAACAATGAGGTCGTGATTGGTGCCAACCAGATGCACAGTGCCGCTCTTAAGTGCTTCGGGACGTTCGGTGGTATCACGCATCACAAGCACGGGCTTGCCAAGACCAGGTGCTTCCTCCTGAATGCCACCGGAGTCGGTGAGCACCACGGTGCTCTTCTCCATCAAGTAAACGAACTCCAGATATTGCAATGGTTCAATGAAAAAGAAGTTAGGACGAGTCAAATCCTCACCAAAGACTTCATGGATAGGTTTACGCACATTTGGATTCAGGTGCATAGGATAAACGAAGTCCACCTCAGGATACTTTTCTGAGAGATCCTTCATGGCTGTGACCATGCTGATAAAGCCATCACCAAAGTTCTCTCTACGGTGGCCGGTTATCAAAACTAGCTTTCTTGATGGCTGATGGCTGATGGCTGATGGCTGAAGTCTTGTAACGTCGTAGCCTGCGGCACGGAGAACATCCTCTTGCTCTGCGGCAAGTTTGGGATCGTTCTTGAGTTTCTCCACCACCATGTGGAGGGCATCAATAACGGTATTACCGGTAACAAAGATTTGGCCGTGAGCCTTTTCTTCCTGTAGGTTCTTCTCACTGAGGGGTGTTGGGGCAAAGTCGTAAGTGGCAATGCGGCCGGTAATCTGGCGGTTCATCTCCTCAGGCCAGGGGCTGTAGATGTTGTGCGTACGCAGACCGGCCTCCACGTGGCCAACGGGAATCTGCTGGTAGAATGCAGCCAGAGCTGCAGCTGTGCTGGTGGTGGTGTCACCGTGTACCAGCACTACATTAGGCTTGCACTCCTTGAAGACATCACGCATACCTGTGAGCACACGAGCAGTGATGTCGTACAGGTCCTGTCCCTGCTTCATGATGTTCAGGTCGTAATCGGGCTTCACATCAAAGATGGTGAGCACCTGGTCCAGCATCTCACGGTGCTGACCTGTTACACACACAATTGTTTCAAACTCTGTAGGGTGTTTCTGGAACTCCTTCACCAGCGGGCACATCTTAATTGCCTCCGGGCGAGTCCCGAAAACTAACATTACTGTTTTCATATTAATTCTGTATGGTTTATTTGTTCTGACTGGCAGTATTGAACTGCTCGCTGTGCGACCACCTGTGCAGTCAGAATCCCTTTATGATGTATGAAGGAAGATGTATGATGGCTGATGCTCAACTCCCTCCATAATTATCTCATTACAATAAATTGTTTTTCTCTATATCCTTGAAATATCTATAGGTATCTACCTTCAACTCTCCACATGCTGCATCGTCTGCCACGATGATAGCATGGGGATGCATCTGTAAGCAACTGATAGTCCACATATGGTTCACAGCCTCTTCTACTCCATGACGAAGAGCACGGGCTTTGTTATGGCCGTTGACCATGATCATCACTTGTTTGGCATCCATCACTGTGCCGACACCTACAGTCAGAGCAGTCTTGGGGACCAGATTGACATCATTGTCGAAGAAACGGCAGTTAGCAATGATAGTATCGGTGGTGAGAGTCTTCTGGCGGGTACGGCTCTGAAGACTGGAACCTGGCTCGTTGAAGGCAATATGGCCATCGGGTCCAATGCCGCCCATGAACAGGTCAATGCCGCCTGCGGCTTGGATGGCCTTCTCGTAGTTCTCGCACTCTGCCTTCAGATCCTTGGCATTGCCATTGAGGATATGTACATTCTCTTTTTTGATGTCGATGTGACTGAAGAAGCTGTTCCACATGAAGCTATGGTAGCTCTCGGGATGATCTTCGGAGAGATTCACATACTCGTCCATATTGAAAGTAATCACGTTCTGGAACGACACCTTGCCAGCCTTGTTCAGGGCTATCAGTTCTTTGTACATTCCCAAAGGCGAACTTCCTGTTGGGCAGCCCAACTTGAAGGGCTTCTCTGCCGTAGGTTTTGCTTCGTTGATACACTTGGCCACATAGTTTGCAGCCCATTTCGACATTTTCTCGTAGTCGGGTTCAATAATTAATCTCATGCCTTTTTTGTTATTAAATTGTTTCCATTATCCGAAGGACCTGCCACTAAAAAGCTAAAACAGGGGGTTTCCTCCGGAAGGGTTTATTTCAGTTATTATTTACGCTGTTCTATCATCAAATACTTTTCTTTTACCAGAACACCATAACTTCTGGTATATTTGATACAGTCTTCGCATAGTGTTGTAAGATAAGTAGTGTCTGCATTATTTTCCTTTACAACATGAACTGCACGGATCTCGTTTTCACTATAAAGACCATCGCAAAACTAGTTCCAACATTTCGCCTTTACAAGCATATGGTCATCCCATTTTTGTATGTCTTCACGAGCAGCGATATTCTTTATTTCGATATTTACTTCATGCATATCATGTTGGTATGGTAATGGAATCATTCCACTATATATTGTTTCTATCTCAAAATATTAGAACAAGAA
>CACYXI010000132.1 GCA_902778265.1 uncultured Bacteroidales bacterium
CGGCTGCTGAGTCTGCACCTGCTCCTGCTGAGTAGTAGTGTTAGCTTGTTCCATTTTAGATAATGTATTAGAGTTAGAGAAAAGGTTAGTAAGAGCTTCAATAAAACGCGCGAAGATGTTAGGCTGCTGCCCAGAATAGCAGGATGGGACGGGAATACCCGAAGAAGCCATGTCAGCGGCGATAGAATCCGTAATGACAGGAGCTGCATCTTCTTCGTAATCGGTAATCTCATCGACAAAGCCCCATTCCAGTGCTTCCTTAGCAGTCAGCCATCCACCTTTCTTCATCAGTGCGAGAAGATCCTCAGGAGACTTCTGACACTTAGAGGCGTACATTTGAGCAACATTCGCATCCATCTTCTCCAGATCGGACTTCATCTGCTTTGCTTCCTTGATGATGTCCGCCAGCTTGTCGCTGTTCGCCGAAGCCCAGCGGAAGAACTCCACAGAGCACTTATGAACAAGGTACATAGCAGAAGCGTCAATAGATACATGCTTTGCTCCGAGCGAAACGATGGTTGCAGCAGAAGCATTCATGCCCACGAAATGAACATGCACATTGGCGTGTTCACGGAATGCAGCCACTATGGAGAGCGCCGTGGCCAATGACCCGCCCAGCGAGTCAATGAGCACATGCACTTCAGTATCCGGATTCTTTGAGAGCACGTAATCGACATAGTCCCTGTCGAAGTCGTTGCCTCCGACATACCCTTTCAGGTGAAGATGGTATTTAGAATGAGCCATAATGATAGTGTACTGATGTTTTTCTGGCACAAAAGTACGCTATAATATATATATAAGGAAAGACGCAAAAAAGGCTAAATCACACAGGGAACGAGAGACTTCCTGCGTGTGAAAGTCACCTTGACAGTATTCACATGCACCTCCTTGTCAATCGTCCGGGTGATTTCCATGATAGGGTATGGCGCTTCTTTAGTGCCGATGATATAAGATTTCCCACCAGCATCTGTTACCACGAATGCCAGAGCAGGGTAGTGGCTTAACTCGTCTGTAGTGGTAAACTGCAGCACAGTTTTCTCTGAGTACCCACCATTATCATATTCCTGCTCCGCCTCACATGACGCATTACCATAATGCTCGATGGCAGAGGGGAGTGGAAATATGGCAACAGGAAGCCCCGCAAGATACTTCTCAGTGATGTTGGGAATGAGCGAAGCGCAAGGCACATAAAAGATGGCAGTGATATTAGGAAGAGACTGCTTCATTGCAGGTGGACAAAATCATTCTGAGGTTGTGAAGAAAAACACGTATTTTCGAGGTGTTTTGAAGATTTGTGGTTAGTAAGGCGTTGATTTGGGCAATAAACAGCGCGATTCCTCTGCAGGATTTTAGCGATGGTATTCCAGTTCTTATCATCCACCTCAATGCCATGTGCCTCCATCCAGTGCTCAATAGACTCCTTCGTCCGCATGACCACATTTCCCACCGTATGCAGATCCTTCCAGAGTGCCACCTTGAAGCGATTGCGAATGCACTGATGCAGACAAGCCTCCCCGACAGGCGGCAAGTAGTTATAGATGCGTGTATCCTTGTGTTTAAAGGCAGGCAGCAGTATTTCCACCTGTCCAGGCAGCGGTTTCAGCTGCGGCTTGTAGTCCGGGGAGTTCGGTTGCTTTTTGAGGTGCATCTGCAGCACATCAGACTCAGCCGACCCCCTTCTGACAGGAATCGGGTTCTTACCTTCGCTCTCATGGATGAGCCATTGAGCCAGGTAAGGTTCGAGAGTGATGAATACTGAGTACCTCATAATTTGGAATTGCTATGCAAAGATACCTCAAAAATCGCTTTTCAGCAATAGTTTGAGGCAAAAATGTAAAGGACACAAAATAAGTAATTATTTTGTCGAACTATGTCCAAAAGAACAGTCCTTAAAACGTTCAACAGAGTGAGAAAAATGAAAAAATAATCTCACACGAATGACATACCTGGGGGCACAACAGCCACAACGGATGTTATTATGTTCCTAAGTAGTTGAAATATAGTATAATAATAAAATCATAACATTGTTACAATCTTCAAAACTTGCTACAAAAAGGCCCAAAAAGTAACAAGTCAGAAGTATGCTAACAAAATGTTGTGAAATGTAGTGAATGATTTTATATCATATCTTATTAATATATAATAAGTTGCAAAAGTTGTGAGTGTAGTGACCTATCCCCCCTGAAAAAATCGTAAAAAAGATTCTCCAGTCAGTTCCAGTGTACTTTTATGAAGGATACAACTCAAAATATGAAACTCGTTGATGAATTGTCGCTTTAATTTATTGACAGATAGACATTTCGGGATATTATATTTAATATAAAAAATTATTTATAAATTTATATATAACATATTGAAAATCAATAAATAACTATTTCGGAAACTTTAACAAAAATTTGCAGAAAAAGTTTGGTTCATGAGTCAAACATGTCTTACCTTTGCAGCGTGATTAGTCGACGGATCACTATGTTTAACCTCAAAAAAAAATGCGTTATGATAGTAACAGAAAATGAAAAAAGCCTTGTCGTCTTTTCAAGTCTTTTACTACTACATTACCCGAAACTAGAAGCAGAACTTGTTGACATAATGTTCTCTTATCATAAAGGGATTGGAGCAGTCTTTCACACTAAAGATTATTGGGTAAGAGATTTTATGCCAATACAGATGGATGAGTATGTATTCATTAAGTTCGTTTATAATCCAGATTATCTTCAAGAAAAGAAGAAGTACATTACAGATGTTGATAAGGTCATAAAAAAATGTCCATTTGCACAAGAATACGAGATTGTTGATATTCCGCTCGTCGTTGATGGAGGTAATATGGTATTCTGCAAAGGAAGGAAAAAGGGTAAAGAAACGGAATATGTAATAATGACAGAAAAAGTTTTCAAAGAAAATCCGAATTTCTGTAAAGAACAAATAGAGTGTCTTCTTAAATGTGCGTTCATGTCACCAGACTTGACAATTGTTTGGCTACCATGGGATAAGGAAGATATCTTTGGACATACTGATGGAATAGTAAGGTATGTAGGAATAAATAAATCCGGCAAGCCTCGTGTGTTGGCAAATCTGCAACTGTACGATAACAAGATAGCCCAAAAGATGTATTCATCCCTCAAACAGCATTTTGAAGTTATCGAGCTCAAACTAAGCAAGTACGATGAATTGAGTTGGGCATATATCAACAGTATACAAACATGCGACTTCATTATCATTCCAGGTCTTGGAGATGAAGTCACAGATGCTGAAGTTTTGGCCCAATACAAGGAATTATACCCCGAGTATGAAGATGACATCTATCAAGTGCAAATGCGTGATTTCATAGCAGAGAATGGAGGTGCGTTGAATTGTCTAACATGGACAATCTATCAGGATTATCTGAAAATATTAGCAAAAGGCGCACGCATTCCCATTGTAGATTATGAAGACTTAAAGAAAGGTGATATCAAAAAAGAGATTATGGACAAGCTTAAACTCACTTGTTCAAAATAAATTTTACTATCAAGAATAGGGTCAATGCCCGATTATTTGTATATTTGCAAAACAAATCAAAAGAATTGAATCATGGAAAATGAATTAGATCTGAAGAATCCGTTTGATGGAATATCAAATTACGAGAGTTTCAAAGCTAAATGTAGAGACATTGCAAGTAAACTATTTAATAACTATGGTATTAAATGTAACAACAAGATTTTCCGCCTTGCAGAAATCGAATTCTACTATTATGATAGCGAACAATATTTGAAGGATCCAAGTCATCATAAATGGCAAGAAGTCACTTATCCTCGTAATGATTATAAAGGAGGTGAGCTGTTCTATCATCTTAGCGGAATAGATATTTGCTTTGACAGCCAATATAATGAGGAATCTGGAAGATTTGGTGGCATTCTTATTCGGACGATAAAAGATGGAGACAAGATAATAGCAGGTCCTCTGAACTGTAAGGATGAAATTTTGAATGCATGCAAGAATGGGAAAATGCCTAAGTTGAAAAAGGTATCAGGTAAGCAAGAAATAAAGCCTGCACAAACTTATCGTTCATTGGGTAAAACCGGAACAGATACACATGATGGATTGTGTTTTTACGATGCTAGTATCAAAGGCAATTGGAACCCTCCAAAGGATAGGTATGTAACGAAAACAGGGAAAAAAACAACCAAGAATGGTTCTTATGACACTTCAAAATTCGATGTCAAAAAATAGCTATTAATGCCTCTCACTTTAATAGGGACTTGTCCGCTCAGGGCAGGTCCCTTTTTCTAAGATCAAACGGCCAAAAAGGAAGCAGCCACTTATCATCACGACAAATGGCTGCCAGATACAATTGAAAAAGAAGTGGGAGTTTCTAAGCATTATATATTAAGCACCTGCTGTTTCGGATGTTCAGCATTATAGTCTTCAATCCGAGCAGTATCTTCATCGCTATCATTAGCCTGTTCCAGATTGATATTAAACTTATTGACAAGTTCTTTATAGTCAAAGCAGTAGGAGCGTTGCACCATTGAAGCCTCAGTGCCAGGATTGCCACCTTTCTTGAACTGCTGCACGCCACGGTGATAGACTTGGAAGCGGATACCATTTTTCTCACCCAGGTATTCTCGGCTATGTTCAAGGTAGTACTTCAGAGTGCCTTCCGGAAGCAGCGTATCCCCAACGGCTTTGCCATGCTTTTTATAGAGCATGAACAAACGCGTCTTCTGGATATAGAGAACAGGCTTTGACACCAGCCATATCTGTTCTCGTGTATTCGTCTTTATGCGTTTCAGATAGACGATACGGAAATCACCGCCTTCAATAATCTCACCCTCGCTTACAAGGTACTGCACCATGTTCCAGAAGTTGGCCAGTTCATTGTTCTGTTTGCACTGTGCATTTTGGAACTTGATGCCCTCCACACAGATGTTCATCATCTGCAGGTAAGAGATAGATGTTTTAAGATAAGACTCCAGGCATCGGAACACAGCCAGTGGTGTCACCCAGTTCAAGAGGATTCGGTCCTCGATAGAATCATCATCAAGTGCCGTAATCACTTCATTCATGGTCTTATTGTAGTTAATAGGGAAATCATCTTCCACGAACTTGCGCAGCTTCAGTATTTCAAGGGTGAGGTGAGTCATCCCTTGCACACGCATTCTTCTCAAAGCCTGGTATTCTTTTCTCTCTTCGTCAGAGAAAGAACTTTTCTCGAATGATAAGAAAATGAGACGCGAGAAGAGAGCAATGTCAACAGTCGGCATCTCCTGTCCCGAAAGGATGATGCCCGAATCCACAGAAGTTGTCTCTTTCTTCTTGTCGTCCAAGTTAATGCGAGTGCGTCCGGTACCATCCCAGACACCCTTCAGAAATTCAATCTTAGCGAAGTCGAGACTGTTCTTATATTCATCTATATGCACCAAAGCATTCGCCACAGAAGCCACCGCATCATTCAGCGCAGGCAGTGTAGAGTTCTGGATATTAGGTGGCACGTTCTCGATGATGAAGAATGACATCAGCGTGTGTCCCAGTTCCGACTTACCCGAGCCCTTCGGTCCGAAGAGGTTCAGGATTGGGAAGGAGCGTGTTGAGCGTGTCACAATATCCCGGAACAAAGTGGCGAGCAAGAATAAGAACCCCATACGTCCATTGTCCCCGAACACCTTGAATATCTGTTCTGAAAACTCAGTAAGCGTAACAGCCGAGTGTTTCAAGTGAATGAATCGACGTTCAAACTGGTACAATTTCGGTTCATCGCGGTAGATCTTAGAATTGGCAGGAAGGTAGAAATTACCCTTCCCTTTAATTCTCACGATACCGAAATCATCCACCTCATAAAATTTCCCCTCATGGAATATGCCATTACCAAAGGCATAAAAGCCATGTTTCTGCCATCCCAGCTGTGAAATCATCACAGCCGATTCCGTCTTCTCATAGAGGAACGACTTCAACTTAGTTAATTCTCTCTCGGAGGCCTTCCATATATAATTACCGAGGCCTTCAATTCGCTGCTTAAACTTAGACAGCGAAACCAAATCTTCCTGTTTCATTTCAATTAAATCTTCGTGTCCAAAAATATTGATGAGTTTGTAAATACGCTTCGGTGATATACTGTCTTTGATGTGGAAAAGAGGAACCATGATAAAATTCGACCATTCATAGTAGCTTCCATTTTCAGAAATAGAGTAGTACTTCTCTTTCTCGACATTGAAGCCGAACTGTTTGTAAAGCTCCGAATCTTTCTGTGCTTTTGTCTTTTCCTCTTCTTCCATCGCCAGCTTGCGCTGCTTATCCACCTCCTTTTTCCACATCGACCTGTTTCCAGCATATTTGGTCAGCTGACCGATATACATTTCAACCGTCGTATTGCTATCCACTTGCGCCATGAGAGAAGCAAGCTGTTCAATGATCTTGCCTTGCTCAGCGGTAGTCATCCCACTCTCAAACAAGAGGTCAGCCATCCAAAGGATGAAATCCTCTTCCTCCACACCGGCGAATATGGTTTTGTTCTTGAAATAAGTATCCGGATCCTCCTTCTTTTCAGTGATTGGAATCTGCTTGACAGTAACGCTGAATCCCAATCTCATAGCAGCTTCACCAGACTTCATCACAGCCTTGATGCCAGGTCCGAACCGCTCATTGTGCTTAGGCGGGTCGGCATCAGGGATGAAACACAGATGAGAAGCAGCTTTCCTCAGTGTATTAAACTGTCCTTCCGTCCATGCCGTGCCAAGCGGAGCGACAGCATTCAGGATGCCGATGATATGAAGCCTTATGCAGTCAGGCGCCCCTTCCACGAGGTAGAACTTTTCCGTCCTCATAGCTTCTCTCCATGCCGTGTTGACCCCGAACATAGAGTTAGCCTTGTTGTATATGAGACTTTCATAGCTGTTCATATACTTAGGCGGCTCCCCGTCTTTGTATTTGAACTCGTCGAAAAGCCTGGCAGTAAATCCAATGATATGCCCCTCACGATTTCGGATGGGGATGGTGATACGTCCACCGAAGAAGTCGTAGCCACCCTTGTTCTTCAGCTTCAGCTCAGCTGCTATCTCCTCACTGATGCCCACCTTATCCACCAGATTGCCAAAAGGCGGGCAGTAACCAATCCCCATCTCATCGCAGTACTCCTTTCCCCAGCGATTGTAGGCATATTCCTGAGCCTCCTTGTGTGAAAGGAGCTGCTTCTCGAATTCTTTAGACAGTTCATCATTGGCAATCCACATCGCTTCCTTTTTCCTGTACGCCTCCTCTTCATCAGAGGAAGGCACCGACTCATCTATTTTGATGCCGTATTCCCTTGCCAGGAACCTGACAGCTTCAGGGAAAGTCATGCCTTCCTTCTTCATGATGAAGTTAATCGGCCCGCCCCCTTCACCGCAAGCAAAGCACTTGCAGAAATTCCTCGCTGGCGACACCGAGAATGAAGGCGTTTTGTCATCGTGGAATGGGCACAATCCCTTGAAGTTGGCTCCAGCCCGTTTCAGAGAAACGTAATTCGACACCACATCCACGATGTTCGCCGCGTCCAGAACCTTGTCTATGTCCTGCTGCCTAATCATTGTCTTTCATTATTTCCTCAGCAGGTAGCTGAGTGTAGAACTGTGTCCCCTTGTTCACAAGCCATGCCACGATATGATAGTCAATCAGGTCATACTCGAATGTGATTGAAGTCAAATGATTCACACATTCCCCGACGATGATATTCACTGGCAGAGCATGTTCCTGACTCAGCTCAACGATTTTGTCAGCAATCTTCGGCTGCACGTAATACTCTTTTCTTTCCATAATAGTAAGATATTAAATAAAAATGCCATCCATGACGATCCTCCCGGACGGCCAGGGATGGACTTGGGTAATCAAGTAGACAGTGACTATTCAGTAGTTTCTTCACCAAGAATTAGTGCACTGCTTATATCTTTCATGTTGACATGAATTTTTCCTCCCTTTTTGGTATATGGGATTATGCCTCTTTGACACATCTTATAAACGTTAGACTCCGAGTGTCCCATCAATCTGGCAGCCTGTCTTATAGTCAAGGGGAAATCGAGCATAGCCCCGATATAATCAGAAACAGAGCCTTTGATTTTATCGTTTATATCTTTGAGCAGAGTCTTCCTCAAATCTACAAAGAGCGACTTTCTTATTTCTTCCAGTCTTTCGTCAGAAATCCCATCGTTATTCTTCGAATTATTCATATTAGGCTATTTATATATTAAAGGTGCAGAAGATACTCTAAGGAGGTTCACTTCACTTATGTATGAAGAAGAAAAGAAATATCCGTAGTCTTTGCTATTATTGCGGTTGAAGTAGAAAATAGCATTTCTGAACTTCTTCAGCTCATCACTATCATGTATCATACATATTCTTTTCTCATTGCATTTGAAAGTCGACAGCCATTCGGAAGGATTATCAACAACGCGAGCAGCCTTCAGCCATCTCTTTATATTGGTGGCATGGGCTTTTTCTCGGTTTGTGCTGGAAAGGTAATCAAGAGATTTCTTGCTGCACTTTATGCGCATGCCCGCGTATTTTATATATGAAGCAGAATAACCCTTGAAGCGTTTTCTCCATTTCAATTCCTGTTCAATTGACCTTATCACACTTTTCTCAGTGACATCTTTAAGGATGCTTTCCAAACGACTGATGTGTTTTTCATTGTCCTTCTCCACCATCTCGGTAAGTAGGACAGCTAATTCTTGGTTAGATTTGCTTGCGAAATTGTCACAAAGCCACATTTCATGTTTAGTTGTAAGATAACTTCGTGCCATAAGACAAATTTTTTTTTAAGTACTGTTGTCAGTATCAATAATTATTCGTACCTTTGCGTTTGTAATTCAAATCACCATTGCGTTTTTGCAGCGCCATATCTTGAGACCAAAGATATAGTATAAACTTTGATTTTGAAAGTGGTGCGGCAAAGGTAGATGCGTGAATGTCCAGAAATCTTGGACATGTTTGGACAAATAGGAGAAGTTTAACAATTTTTAAGATTGCAACTTTTCAAATAGGACAAAATTCAGCGGAATTAGATGTCCTTGTCAAATTCAAAAATTAAGAACGAGATGAGGAAATCATGTCCAAAATTTAAGGTAGAATCATGAAAAATTATCAACTTTGCGACAACGCAAAGGTGATATACAACCCCTCAAACAGGTGAAAATGTTCTACCAAAGTCCTACAAGTAGGACACCAATAAAAGAGAGTGAGTGAGTGTATGGTGCTAATAATCAGCACTTTGTCACTTTAAAACTTGAAGTAACAGAGCTGGAAACCCTTCCCATCCGGATCACTAAAGCCTCCCGGCGGGATCACTAAATAAACTAACTTGAAGAATCAGAACGTCGCACCTTTTGGGGGTTGTGACGTTCTTTTTTTCGACACTTTAACGTTTCATATTTCTGCTGCAAAACAAAAAAGTTGTATATTTGCAGAGGTTTCATGCCATTAAGGACTAATATTATGAAAAACATACGTTCATCCTTGTCGAAACTCATTTGTGGATTTTTTATCCTTTCGACAGGAATCTGTTCAGCGCAGAACGTGCCTGACTTCGTGATGCCACAGGCTGAGGAGGCCTTTATGCGCTACCTCAACTGGAAAGGCGGCGAAGAAACACTTGTTTTCCCCATTCTCACGGATGTGCATACCGGATGGTATGGCGACAGAGGCGAAGCCTACAGACACCTCGGCTACATGGCTGCTACCGACCGCCTCTTCGGGTACGACTTCATGGCTAATCTTGGAGACATCGGCTTGAATGGAGGAGAAGCTCGCAACTCTTCGGAAGCCGCAGACAAGGTTGTCATGCAGACTCGCCAGCAGATGGCACTGTTCCCAGGCGTATGGATTTACACACCAGGCAACCATGATTGGGACGGAGGAGCCGGACGACACTACACAAGCCAGTTCCTTTCAGACGCTTTCCAGAAGCTAAGCGAGCGATATTCCAACGGCAACCTGCACATCGCTGAAGGCAAAGCTTACGGATACTATGACCTGCCCGAAAAGCACGTCCGCATCATCTTCCTGAACAGCCAGGGGACAGAGACTCTTGGCGAGAACTACTACACCTTCGACAACGAGCAGTTGGAGTGGCTGATTGGTGTATTGAAAAGGACAAGTAAAGGTACAGATATCTTGACATTCTCCCACTACATGCCCCATCCCATAGGGCGCTGGATGAGTGTGAAGGATGCCAAGCGGCCAACATGTGAAGTGCTTTGCCATTTGCTTGCCGACTTCGTGAATCGCCGAAAGGGCGGAGAGCTGGGATTGGAATGGAACTTCAAGCGCAGCAAGGGCCGACTTGTAGGCCTCCTGTGTGGCGACACCCATTGCAATCGGCACATCAAAGATGATGGCGTAAACTACTACATCACTCAGGGGCTGGGCTTTGTGGACCCTGCTCAGATGCTTCCCGGTCAGACACATGCCAACTACGACCTGAATGCATCCCTATGTTTCGATGTGATAGCCTTGAAACTAAAGAGCAAGCAGGTACATTCCTTCCGAGTGGGAGCAGGAGGCAAGGATTACGATTTGGAGTTCACGTACTGATTCTTTTCGGGCGAGCAGAAATATCTTGAAAACCTTTATTTCGATGAGTATTCCCAGCCTAAGCTGCTACAACAATAATGGCGAGAACAACTGCGAGAATGATTTTCGTATTCATAATATGTTATCCTTAAAACCGCTGCAAAGGTACGACATTTATTTAGATAAATTGGAATTTATGATGGTTCAGAGTTATACCTCCTCTGCCTGCATAGGCTTGTATATCGTCTCTACCACTCTGCGCTGGCATTCGTCGGCATCGGAAAGAGGGTGGGTACTGATAAGCATAAGGACACAGGAGGGGTCGAGGTGTGCGTCATTCAGGATT
>CACYXI010000133.1 GCA_902778265.1 uncultured Bacteroidales bacterium
GTTGTAGCCTATTAAACGTACGCACCCTTTTAATGAAGGTTAAATTCGTTAAATCTGCTCCCGTTTTTGCACATTTCAAATTCGTCAATTCACTTTTCTGTCATTTAACGAGGAAGTTGCTGATTATCAACGCTTAATACATTCTATGGATGCTCTGCTCTAAGCTCAATCAATATTCCATATGGTATGACGAGTATTGCAATATATGCTTTCAATAATTGCTCTGGTCTAACCTCAATAACAATCCCTAGCACTGTGACGAGTATAGGACAGTATGCTTTCAATAATTGCTCTGGTCTAACCTCAATCACATGTGAGGCAAGTACTCCTCCAAGTTGTGACTCCAATCCTTTTACCAATATCGATACATCCATTCCTGTATATGTTCCTGAGAATAGTATGGAGATTTACAGAAAAAGAACTTATTGGAAAGACTTCACCAACATACAAGCAATTCCAAGCACATCTGCTTCTTTGACGGATGGAGATATTTTTGTTAATAGTTCTAGGTGGGAATTCTGTGATATTTCATATACCCGCACTTTCAATAATACCAACTGGCAGGCTCTATACATCCCATTCTCTATAAGTTATGATGACTGGAAGGATGATTTTGATGTGGCTTATATCAATGGTGTTCGTCAACTTGACACTAATAATGATAATGTTATTGATGAAACAATAATGGATGTATATAGGATAGAAAGTGGTTCTCTTATTCCTAATACTCCTTATCTTATCATGGCAAAGACTACTGGAGAGAAAACTATATATGCTAATTATACAGCATTACTTCCTTCGGAAGAAAGTAGTATAGACTGCTCTACGACTATTGTAAAATACATCTTCACTGGTACTTACAGAACAATACCTGCTGCAACGTTGATAGAAAACGGGTATTACGCTATGGGTGGTGGCGCTGTCATTATGACCGATGGTACAAGCGACCTGAAGCCTTATCGTTGGTATCTGAAGATTGAGGCTCGTAGTCCTATCTATAATGTCGCCAATGCAGCAAAGGCTATCACTATCAGAGTGATGGATGAAGAAAGCGAAACGACAGGTGTGAATGAATTACAAGTTACGAATGACGAGTCGCCTGTTTACGATTTGAATGGTAGGAGGGTAGATGAAAATACCTTGAAGCCAGGAATTTATATCAAGAGTGGAAAGAAAGTGGTTATTAAATAGTTACAGAGTATGAGAAAGAAGTATATAAAGCCGACATGTCGGGTAAAGAACTTGAAACCGCATGTGCTTGTACAGGCAAGCAACATTCATGTTTATACGAGTGAATACGGCATATTAGATGCAAAAGCCAGTTCTTTTGGCTATTTTGAAGAAGATATTGAAGATGATTATTAACATCGTTGATCGTAAGTAACTCAATAAACTTTAGGAGCACTCTCACATAGAGGGTGCTCCTTTAGCAATTCATAGGGTAGGTGTAATTTAAGTTTCTCAAGTCAATAAATTGCCTGGAAGGCAATACTATGAGGACTCCGCGTAGCGCCTGACCATAGGGAAGAACCGAGGTGCATACTCGACGAAGGAGAGGATGCCCTCGGACAAGAAATAGCCTCTACCCCTTCCAGCCTGGAAGGCTGTACCTGATTAGCTTTCGTACCTGAATTTTCGCGATGTACTGCCTTCCAGGCAGTATAAGGGTTATGGAGTATAATCCCCGCACATCCTCGTTTCACTCGTATGTACGGGGTTACTTATAGTATTGCCTTCCAGGCAAGTCCTAACTTGTGGAACTTAAAGAGGTGTAATACCCTCAGACTAAAAAATGAAAGAATTTCGACCTGTATGGTTGAAAAGCCTTGTAAAGGCGTAATAATATAGGCGTGGGTGCAACCCACGTATCATAGATATCCATATTCCCAAGAGCGCCGTAGGTGCGATATAATTTCATATCATGCTGAGAGGCATGGAATTATGTCGCCCTGACAGGGCTTTAGCTCTCAATGATATGCCGTCCTTGCAGGACTTACAAGATGCTTTTGGGTAATTTATCATCACATAGAGAACAACAACATCATAAATCGCAATTAACCCAAAGACTTTTGGAGCACTCTCAATCGAGGGTGCTCCTTTTGCAGTTCTTTTTGATAGGTGTAACACCCTTAGAAATGAAAAAACAGAATAGTTTTGGGGCTATACCGTTGCACCTTTGCTGATATGAGTATGTATTTCGACTGATTATCAGTAAATTAGATGCGGTGTAACAGTGCCAAAACCGTTGCGCCAAAAGGTGTGACAGTTTCAGGACTGTTGCACCCAAGATAAATATTTGAATTTCAATGTGTTGAATGGCTCAAAATAGCAAAGGTGCAACGGTGTAGCTCAAAAAGTTTTCTCGTTTTAATAAAAAAATCACCAAAAAGTTTTGCAAGAGGGGTTACACCTTTTGCGTTTTTTCGGCTTTTATATATTGATTATCAATAATTTACATAGGGTGTAACCCCCTCTAAAAATACGGTACTTTTTAGGAGGGGGTTACACCCGTCTTTATTGCTTGATTTTCAAAGCGTTAGATCTACAAAACGGGTAAGGGTGTAACCCTCCACGAAAAACTCTCTCTCAAAAAATCACCTTACGGTGCTCAGGCCTTCAAGAAAATTAACGACGATGACCAGAAAATTTAGCTCAGAAAATTGAAATTTATAACGCACCTTGCGGTGCTTGAACTGACAATAATTGCCAATCTCACCAATCTTTTGCCATAAATTTTATTTTTATTGGTTTAAGATTGCGCAGATTGGAAATTATTGTCAGTCAAAAGCAGCTTGCTGCCATATCATTAATTATTCGTGCCGTTTGTGTTTTCCGTGTTCGAAAATAATCTCCGCGTCTTAGCGCCTTTGCGTTCCAAAATATAATTTTCTGGAATTAATTTTCTGGTCATCGTGAATAATTTTCTTGAAAGCCCCAAGGAGCGTAAGCTCCATAGTAAATTAGAGGGGAAACGGATGTATATGATTTATCTGAGATTTTCACTCTTCATTTTTCATTTACTTCAGGTTCGCTTATCCTTCGCTTCTGATTCGCTTCTAATCCCATTCTAATCCCTTTCATGGAATAGGCGAAAAATGGGACTTACAATGCGGATTTGCAACGGATTTGCTTGGGACTTGCAAGGTAGGATCTTCGTAGCCCATTTTGCACCAGAAGAAGAGAAATAATCGGAAAAATGAAAAAAATTGCGAAAATATTTGGTAATTTGAATATTAATCCATATATTTGCACTCAGCAAATCTAAAGAACGTGCGCCAGCCTTTAGGGCTGACACGCACTTTTACTTTCGTGCGAGGATGCTGCGCACGTTGCACTCAGCAAATCGATGCTGCGCACGTTGCACTCAGCAAATCTAAAGAATGTGCGAAGATGCTTTCAGTACTTTAATGCGTTAGACTTATTTAAACTTTAACTAATAACTTAAAAACAAAATCATTATGAAAAAGTATGTATGCGACACATGTGGTTGGGAGTATGATCCAGAAGTAGGTGATCCAGATAATGGCATAGAGCCAGGTACAGCTTTTGAGGATCTTCCAGAAGATTTTGTTTGCCCTGTCTGCGGAGTGGGCAAAGATGAATTTTCTGAGGCATAGTTTTATGTACAATTTACCATTTACAATGTACAATTTCTCACTTACAGCAGATTGCTAAGGATATGCTTCTGAGCAATAAATGTTACATTGTAAATTCAAATATGGTAAGTTGTAAATTGTAGATTGTACATGGTACATGGTAAATTGTACATGGTCTGGCGGTTTTACTACGAAGGATTTCGTAGTATGACCGTCGGTCGCGTTTTATGGGCTATAATTTTCATCAAGTTATTTATCATTTTCGCTATCCTCCGCGTCTTCTTTTTTCAGCCTACCCTCACAGGTACTGACGAGGAAAAGGCGGAGAAGGTGAGAGTAAACCTAATAAAAAGACCCACCCCCTCACCCCTCCCATAAAGGGAGGGGAGTAGTTACAAATATTCCCATAGAGGTGGTTACTACTATAGCCATACCCTGCAATAATTTCAAGCGGTAGTACTATCTACTCCCCTCCCTTTATGGGAGGGGTAAGGGGGTGGGTCTTTTTATTTTAATACTATGAACCTAATCAACGTCGTGGAGTGGTCGAGGGCGCAGTTTGCTCTTACAGCCTTTTATCATTGGCTATTCGTTCCACTCACTCTCGGGCTTGGTATCGTCGTTGCTATACTTGAAACGGTGTATTACCGAACGAAGAGTGAGGAGTGGCTGAGAATATGCAAGTTTTGGATGACGCTCTTCGGTATCAACTTTGCCATCGGAGTAGCTACGGGCATCATCCTCGAGTTTGAGTTTGGCACTAACTGGTCAAACTATTCATGGTTTGTGGGCGACATCTTCGGTGCGCCACTTGCCGTGGAGGGTATCTTCGCCTTCTTCATGGAGTCAACGTTCTTTGCCGTGATGTTCTTCGGTTGGAAGAAATTCTCGGCAGGTCAGCATCTTGCAGCCACATGGCTAACTGCCTTTGGCGCAACGGTGTCGGCTTGGTGGATTCTTGTAGCCAACAGTTGGATGCAATATCCTGTGGGAATGGAGTTTAGTGCCGATCAGATGCGTAACGTGATGGTGAGCTTTAGCGATGTGGCGCTCTCGCCAGTCGCCGTCAATAAGTTCTTTCATACGGTACTGGCATCATGGTGTCTTGGTGGTGTCTTCGTAGTCGCCGTAAGTGCGTGGTATCTGCTAAAGAATCGTGAAGTGGATTTTGCCGTGAAGTCTATCAAAGTCGGCGGTGCCGTAGGACTTGTAGGCATCCTTATGACCATGCTCACGGGCGATGGAAGTGCCGTAGAGGTGACACGCACCCAACCTATGAAACTGGCTGCTATGGAAGGACTCTATGAGGGGCAGCAAGGCACTCCGCTCATCGGCTTTGGAATCATCAATCCTGACAAGCAATATGATAACGACGAAGCTCCGATGCTCTTCGATGTCAGTATTCCAAAGGGATTGTCGTTGCTCGGTCGTCATGATCCAGATGCCTTTATTCCAGGCATTAAGGATATTATTGACGGAAAGGATATGATAGACGATAAGCCTGTCAATACCGTATCATACGCAGAGCGTATCAAGCGTGGAAAACAGGCTCACGCAGCACTCGCACGCTTCAATGAGGCAAAAGCGAATAGCGATGAGCCAGCTATGGTAAAGGCAGAAGAAGAACTTAAGGCCGATTATCCTTTCTTCGGCTACGGATATTTCAACGACGTTAAGGAGGCAATCCCTAACGTGCCTGTCATTTTCTATACTTTCCACCTGATGGTAATGATAGGCGGTTTCTTGCTCGTCTATCTCCTTGCCACTATGTTTATGGCATACAAGCGTGAGGAATGGCTCAGTTTCCGTTGGAATAATATTGCTATCTTCCCAATTATCGCTTTTATCGCCCTGCCATTGGTGTATATCTGCCATCAATGTGGCTGGATAGTAGCGGAAATGGGACGTCAGCCGTGGACTATTCAAGACATCCTACCTGTTCAGGTTGCCATATCCAGTCTCTCTGCTTCACAGGTAATCACCACTTTCTGCATCTTTGCCGTGCTCTTCACCATCCTGCTATGTGCGGAGGTGAGCATAATGGTAAGGCAGATAAAAAATTTTAAAATGAAAAATGAAAAATTATAAAATACCAGACCCTCTCCCCGTTCCCCCTTAAAGGGGGAGAGCCAGTTTGCGGTAGGAAGTCTCCCTTTAAGGGAGATTTAGAGGGTCTTGTATTTTTCATTTTTCACTTTTCATTTTTCATTTAATAAATGATAAATTTATGGACTACACATTCTTTCAAGAATACTGGTGGCTCCTTATCAGCATATTAGGAGCGTTTTTGGTCTTCATGCTCTTTGTTCAGGGTGGACAGTCGATGCTGTTACAGAAAATGCCTGACGAGCAGCGTGAGAAGATGATATATACCATAGCACATCGTTGGGAACTGACTTTCACAGTGCTCGTAGTGTTCGGAGGAGCATTCTTTGCATCCTTCCCACTCTTCTATTCTACCAGCTTTGGAGGAGCCTACTGGCTATGGATGCTCATCCTCTTCGGCTTTGTGGTACAGGCGGTGAGTTATAAATGTCGCAAGGCAGAGGGTAATATCCTTGGGCAAAGGACATACGATGTGTTCCTCTTCCTCAATGGCATATTTGCTCCTGTACTTCTCGGAGGAGCTGTTGGCACTTTCTTCTTCGGAAGTGACTTTACCATAACCAAGACCAACCTGACGGACTCAGCATCGCCTATTATCTCGCAATGGGGATCTCTACACGGTCTTGAAGCACTTGCCGACTGGCGTGTACTGGTATTCGGCATTATGGTGCTCTTCCTCGTCCGTGTACTTGCTAACCTATGGTTTATCAATCAGATAGATGATGAGCAGATTACGATATGGAATAAGACACAGCTACGAACAAACGCTATGATCTTTGTGGTGCTCTATCTTATTGTGATGTTTGTGCTGTTTACCTCAAGCGGTTATGAGACAATCGGCGAGCATGAGTTTCTTGTAGTGGAGTATAAGTATTTCCATAATCTCTTCGGTCACTTCGACTGTATCCTTATGTTTTTGCTCGGTACAGCATCCGTGATCTATGGTATTTGCGTAACGTTGATTAAGAAAACAAGGTCTGGTATCTGGTTTGCTGGTGTCGGTACAGTCTTAGTTGTGCTCGTATTATTCTGGTTAGCAGGCTATTTCAATACAGCATACTATCCATCTACTACCGATATATCCTCATCTCTCACCATCTATAACAGTTCTTCGTCAGAGTTCACGCTTCGCACCATGAGCTATGTTAGCATAGCCATCCCATTCGTGCTTGCATACATCGTATGGGTGTGGTATAAGCTCACCAAACCACAAAGCAAGGATGTGGTTGCAGAGAAAGCGGAATGAAATGTTAAAAACATCTTTTGCACAAGAATATTCACTAAAATAGTGAAGAAATTGAATTAAATTTATTACCTTTGCAACTGAAATGATAATACGATACTGGTAAGGATTATCTAAGAGAGCTATATGTCGATGGGCGATGTAAAGATAAGAAACATCGTTTTCAGACTAATATAATAAAGAAATATCAGAAGCGTGTAGATACCTTAATGGCTGCTACACGTATGGAAGATTTATTTCCTTTCAAGTCGCTTGGGTTTGAAGCTTTACATGGTGATAAGGAAGGATTGTTCTCCGTAAAGGTCGATATGCAATATCGCTTAGAGTTTAGTTTTGAACAGAATGGAACAGAGCAGGTTATAACTGTTTGTACCCTTGAAGAATTGTCGAATCATTATAAGTGAAATATATGTCAGAAATAATCAATAGATTGCCTACTCATCCTGGTGATGTGCTGAAAGAAGAACTTGAAGCAAGAGGTATTACGCAAAAAGTATTTTCTGCAAATACAGGAATCTCATATACTATGCTCAATGAGATTCTGAACTGCAAACGCCCTGTAACCAGCGATGTAGCATTGATTATTGAGGCAGCTCTTGGCATTAGTGCCGAATTGCTTGTCAATATGCAGAGTCGCTATAATATTGCTCAATCGCGTATGCGTCCTGCTATCAAGTTGAATATAGACAGGGTTCGTAAAGCTTGCGCCTCTTGGTTGTTGTAAATTATTTTAATAATCGAGGATTATAGTGGTCTTTGGTCTTTATGTTATAGATGATGTAAAGCAGTCCATTCCTATTGAGTAACGCTCTATGCCCTTAACTCAAGGATTGTTTCAAAGTCCTTGACAGATTCTTTCTTGCTTATGTTTCCTATGCGGAAACCATCGGATGTGGTCTCGCAATAGATGTACCAACGACCGTTGATCTCTATTGTCGCATTACGTATGTTTGTCTTATTGTCAAGACGTGATGCCCATCGTGAGTCATACTCTATGCAGATAGCAGCATGACCAAGCTTTTCTGACAGGATATAGAGCACGTTATAGCCCATAAGATGATACAACGTAGCTGCAAGGAACGATTTGCAATCGCAGTCGCCACGACCATCAAATAGCGTTTCGTCTGGATAGCGGATATACTCCTGTGCACCGGCAAGCTCCTTACTTTTGTCATCGAGAATGAATTTGATATTAGGTTCCTGAACGAAATCGAGAACGAACTGTAACTTGTCAAGCTCATTGACACCACGCTGTGAGCATAGTCTGTTGATATACTGCACTATCTTTGAGCATGCCAAAAGATGCTGAGGATTGCCCAGCATATAGTAGTACATTTCTTGCAGATAACCCTTGTGATCCCATCCATTGACAGAAGGTCTGCCAAACGGATTATGTCGCCTTTGCTCAAGAACATCCTCCTCGTCAAAATCAAGTTCAAGATGCCCCTTCATGCCTCCACCACGTAAGGAGTCAAGTTTCCAGTCAAATACTCTTCTTACTTTCTTACCACCATCGTTAGTGATAAGACCAGACGATTTGTTGCTATTCTTTTTTACGAGCAACCATATAATGAGGATTACGTTTAGAGAAATAGATATTGTTAATGCAGGTGTCATTTGATTTTTATTTAAAGTCGAAAGGCTAAAAGTCAAAAGTCTAAAGATTGTCAAAAATGTTGTAGGCTAAAGTCTTTTGCTTTTTTCTTAAATGCAAAGTTACAGTTTTTTCCATAAAAGCAAGAATAAAGTCCGTAAAATCAAGAGAATACTATGCGAATATGAATAATTTATGTTAAATATGCATTATTTTAAGTACTAAAGGGTATAAAGTGATTTCTTTTTGCTATTTGTTGCAAACAAAAGTAATTTGCTTAAGATATGACTACAGCAACAATTAGTTTGGATTATAACCAGATACGTAATATTGTGATGCAGATGCCTCTTCAGGAAAAAAGGAGGTTATCAGAAGAACTTGAAGAGTTCTATGCCACATCAGTATCAGAAGAATTGCCTCCTTATACTATGGCAGAAATAAATGCCAGAATTAATGAGGCAGAGGATGATATTGCTAATGGTCGTGTGTATTCCGCAGAAGAAATGCACGAATCTTTGGAAGAGAAATATCCATGGCTATGCGAATAGTTTGGACTGCACGATATAATAAGTCGTTGGAAAACATCTTTACTTGTGCACGTGATTTTTTATTCACGATCCACAATTAAAGAAACTCAATTCCTTCATAAAAAATGCAGAGGCTATGCTCATAGATAATTCTCTACTTGGAGCTATTGAGCCATTACTGAGAGGGAGAGAAGAAGAATATCGTCATATCGTAGTAAAGCCTTATTTCAAGATTATTTATAGAGTAGAAGGCAATATTATCTATATGATTCACATCTGGGATACAAGAAGGAATCCAGAAAAGCTAATTGATGGTTTAGCGTAAAAAGTATAAAAGAAAAAAGTAAAAAGGAAAAATTAAAAAGTAGGGTTTGCTTTAGAGCTAATGGCGTGATTTGCCACTTCTTACTTTTTAATTTTTCCTTTTTTTTTACTTCAGCGAGATTGTAGCCGTACCGCCAGCCTGCTTTGTTGGATAGTAGAAGGCGGCATAGCGAGTGCCCATGAAGAGACGGCGATAGTCGAAGATCATCTTATATTCGTTGCCGATAGACTTCCATGTCTTGCCTTTGTCGATGCTATAAGAGAAGGTAGCCATGTCACGACCTGGGTTGAAATCGCAGTTCATAACCATGCGGATGTCCTTCACCTTTGAAGAGGCAAGTGGAACGCGAGCTACTTCCTTGCGCTTAACCTCGGTTATCTCCTTCTTATCGTTAGAGAGCTGTACGTTCTCTTCCGTGAACACGAGGAAGAACTTGCTACCCTCTTTCTTGACTGTGAGAAGAGCGGCATCGCCATTGAGTGCAGAGAGTCCTACGCAGTCACCATCCTTGATCTTTGAAGCATCAATGGTGATGGTATCAGAACAGGTAGGTCCCCAAGTGCGCCAAGTGAGAGTGTTACGGGCAGAATAGAGACCACCCTTCACATTGTTTGGCAGGTCGTTGTTGAGAATGCCCTTGAGAGTGATTGTAGAGCCTTTAACGATCTTTGTTGGGGCAATCACTTCACCCTGCGGATTCTTTGCGCTTATAGCCTCTGAAACGAAGTTGTGGTTCCATTGATAGTCCTTTGTCACGGTCACGCCGTTGGATAGTTGTTGGGTGGTGGGTGTTAGGTGTTGGAAGGTTGTAGCATCCACATCATAGAGCTTAACGGAGTCAGGGATGAGCATATCACCATTATTGCCGAGCATTGGCCATCCGTCAATCCATGAGCAAGGCTCAAGGGTGAGGATTCGACCTACGGCACCACGATCCTGGAACATCAAGCCATACCACTCGCCACGCTTGCCGTCAACGATAGTACCCTGTCCAGCGAATGGGAAGCCTCCGAATTGGCTCTTGAAGATAACCTTGCTCTCGTATGGACCTTCGATGTTCTTACTACGATAGCAGATTTCCTGACGACCAGTTCTTGGCCATGAGATGCAGAGGAGGTAGTACATACCGTCGTGCTTGATAACGCGGCTGCCCTCATGCAAGCCCTGTGGCTTACCCTGAAGCTCAAGAACCTTATTCACGCCACCCGGCTTCTCTGCCGTGAGGTCTGGCTCAAGCTCAACGAGGTGGATGTTGCCGCTACCTGAGAATACATACACACGACCATCATCATCGAAGAAGAGGGAAGAGTCGTGGTATGCTGGCAGACGACTGTGAAGCGTCCATCCCTTTGCAGGATCGTCGGTCTTGAATACCATTGACTTATGTGGGTCGTCGTTAGCTACGAAGAGAGCCCAGAAAATGCCTTTGTTGTAGCGGAGTGAGGTAGCCCACTGACCACGACCATACACGGTACCTTCGCTGAGATCATAGCGAGGAGTGTCCTTGATAGCATCTGTGAGATAGGAAACCGTTTCCCAGTTTACGAGATCCTTGCTTCGCATGATAGGACCGCCAGGGAAGAGGTGCATGGTGGTTGTTACGAGATAGTAATAGTCACCTACGCGGATGATGTCAGGGTCTGGATAGTCAGACCAGATGTAGGCATTCTTCACGCTACCTTGAGCGTAGCATTTGTCAGCTTCCGCAAAAGGAAGAAGGTTTAAAAATGCAAGTGCGAAGATAATGCACTTGAATGTTAGTTTTCGTTTCATGATTCGTTCTTTAAAAAGTAAAAATTAAAAAGTAAAAAATAAAAAGTGGCAAATCACGCTCAGAAATTGTAAAAGTAAAAAGTAAAAATAAAAAGTAGGGTTAGAATAGGCATGGTTTGCCACTACTTTTTAATTTTTACTTTTTACTTTATACTTTTTACTTCTTCAGATTCCACTTAGAGTTATCGCTATTGAAATCGTACTTCTCAAGGATTGGAGTACTGTCACCGATAGAGTAGAGTACGTATTCCTTATTCACGCCCTCCTTACCAGGAATCTTCTTAGGCATGATGCGGTAAGTGCCATCGGTAAGCTGCTCAATACGCCAGAGCTGTGATTCGTCGCCTGTGAACTGTGGAACGGTCTCAACCTCCATATCGGCAGTTGCGCAGAGAGCACGCTCAGTACCCTCGATAGTGATCTTGAAGTATGGGTTAGAGAGATAGCCACCAGCCTCTGGAACTGCTGTGATAGTCCAGTTCTGATGAGGACGTCCCATATAGTCGCCAATGCGGACACCGATGTTACCGTTCTTCTTCCATGCGTCAGCAATAGCATTCCAGCCTTCCTTCACCTGATCGAGAGTCTGGTTAGGAATAGACTTTGTAGGCTGATTAGGATCTACACGATGCCACATGGCACGCTCCTGTTCCATACGGACGAAATCGACAGATATTTCAAGGCTATATCCACGACGCTCAGAGATGATGGAGTAGTTACCATCCTCAAGCTTCTCACCTGCGTATGGCCAGCCATTCTTCCAGAGAAGAGGACGGATAGCAAGAACGCTGCGACCGCTACGGTCAAGGTCTGCCTCCCAGTGGAATGATGCAATCTCAACACCCTCGTCGATGACTGTGCGTCCGAAGTGACCTGCACCTACGGCACGCTTGCCACCTGCAACAACCATACGACCACCACCGTGGAACATATCACGACCTACGTTGTCGATGTATGGACCAGTTGGCTCCTTACTACGTCCGCACACGATGTTGTATGTAGAGTTAACGCCATCACAGCAAGTGCCGTGAGTACCGAGCAGATAGTAGTAGCCATCCTTATATATAAGGTCGGTAGCCTCACAGTCGATAGCAATGTCCTTTGCCTTGTTGCCATCCACACGAGCACCAGTCTTAGGGTCAAGCTCCACGATGCGGATGTTACCGAAGTAAGTACCGTAAGAGAGCCACAGACGACCAGTAGTAGGGTCGAGAAGAAGACCAGCGTCGATAGCATCGTTATCCTCATCACCATCAGAAGAAGCGACCTCGATAGGCTCTGTGAACTTGAAGCGAGGTGACTGTGGGTCAAGGGTCTCGTTCCACATAGTAAGCACACGACCGTTATGACCACCGCCGAGACCACCGCCAGTAGCACTATATGCAATGAGGTAGTGATCACCAATCTTCAGGGCATCAGGTGCAGCACCACCGCCTGGGCGAACAGGGCCGCTATGCCATGACCAACCATCGTCGGTCACTATACCGCCACCACCAGTACCGAATGTGTACCACTTACCATCACACTCAACAAGTGTAGATGGGTCATGAATCCAAGGCTGACCAATCTGAGCAAAAGCAGAGCCAAGCCACGCCATGTTTAATGTTGCTGCTAATATATATTTCTTTAACACCATTTTTGTATTTACTATTTAGCTATTTACTATTGACTATTGATTTACTATTTTCTTTTAATTTACTATTTACAATCCTGCTATTTCCCGTTGATTGATACTAAAATAGTACATCAACCAAATAGTACATAAATTGTAAATAGTAAATAGTCGAATAGTAAATCTTTTATTAACTCTATGGCTGTACGATTCTCAGATTATACTTATCTGCATTGATGATGCGGAAGCAGAAGTCACTCATACCAGGACCGTTGATAACGGCACCTGTGATTACGTTGCGACCCTTCTTGAGAGTAACAGGACGAGAAACTACGTCATCGCGCACCATACGGCGGTCGCCTGAAAGGAGAGCACACTCCTGACCGTTAACCCACCACTTTGAAGCAGAGTTAGAACCAATGGCAAAGCGTACATCCTTGATATCCTCGTCGCACTCGATAACAGTTGTTGCCCAGAAGATAACGCCGTACTTCTGCTGCTTGGTGCAGGTAGCCATACGGTAGAGCTTCACGTTGAACAACTGGCTGTCGTATGCGTGCCAAGCTTTATCCTTCTTATTATATGTGATAGCAGAAGGGAAGGTCTGGTTGAGGTAAGTATCAACAAATACGGTATTTGTTCTGTTTGGCTTGTCGATTGGGTCACGGAGCATCCAACGGCGAACGAAGCCTTCAGAGTCAGGGGTAGCTGTTGGAGTAGAAACAGGCTTGAGGTAAGTCTCAAGCTGTGGAGTAGTCTCGATAACGCGATAGTGACCGCTGAGGTGCATGAATGCGAACAGGCGGAGAAGACCGTCATAGTAAGCATCGAAATAGCCGTCAGCATCTGGCTGGTGCTTAGCCTCCCAAAGACGCTTGATGAACTCCTCGCTCTTTGGATGTGAGCACATGATAGAAGCTGCTGCTGCAGTTGCTACGAAACCGATAGAGTGACGGAGCTTCTCTGGATATTCACCTGCTTTGAGGATCTTATCTGGTGTAGTGCCATCAACATTGTACTGGTCAAGGAACTTGTCAATACCCTGAGAGTAGAGGAAGTTCTGGATGGTGTGACCGTACTGCTGCTGCCACTCCTTATCAGAGCAAGACCAGCTATAGTCGAGCGCGATGTTCATAGGCACACGCCAAGAATCATAGCGGAAGGCATCGCCGAGAACCTGACCGTTCTTGAGCAATGAACCATCGAAATTGTTATAGTCAGGGTTGAGACCTGTCAATGGATGAACGCTCTTGTGCAGATACTCACGGCTCTTCTTAGCGCACTCACGCCAGTAAGAAGCACGACCGTCCTCTGCATAGCGTGCCCATACCTCATAGAATGCAGGGAGGTGATAAGATGGGTCGGTGAATGGCATACCAGGTACGAAACTGATAAGGCCAGTCTTTTGATCCATCAATGAAACGGTGCGCTTCATTGTGATAGGATTCTCAAGTGGCTTACCATCCATACCACGTCTCATAGTGAACTCTGTCTCATGTGGCTGGATGCAATCGAGGATATACTGAGCCTCCTTGAGATAGTTGATCTCGCCAGCACTTCCCCAACGATTGTTAGCAAAGATGAGAGAAGTGATATAGTAAAGCTCACCATCAGAAGCAGGACCCTGAGCATTTGGTGTGCCGTCGGTCTTGCAGCTCCAACGGAAATAACCCTTCATAGGACCGTCCTCCATCTGCATATACTTCTTGCTCCAACGCCATAGACGGTCAAAGATGTCCTTACGGTCGAACTGCACGGCAATCATCATACCGTATGACATACCCTCTGTGCGTACGTCCTTGTTCTTGATGTCGCTGATATAGCCCAGATCCTTGCCTACCTCGAAGTAGCACTTGTTCTTGCCTACGAATACATCGTTGAATACTTCCTTGAGCTTAGCCTCTACCTCTGCCTCGCTATAACCTACCTCTGCGAAGAGGTTGCGATAAGAGCCTGTGGAAATACCACCGGAAGTAGAAGGTACGAGTGGCTTGTGTGAGTTGAGTGAGATCCAGTCAACCTCTGCAGGTCTGTCACCATTATTGATAAGCACAAGCTCATGATAGCCGTTTGGCTGCTTGTTTACCTTGAGTTCGAGCTTTGTTGTCTTGATATCCACAACCTGTGCTCTGCCCCACATACCAGGCTGATTCACCCATACGGTGTAGTTACCCTCTGGAACTTTCACGTTGCCGTAAGATACCCAACCGCCCTTTGGAAGGATGGTTCTCCAGCCGAGGAAGTAATTAGTAGTGTCGTTATACTGAATCTTTGCACCACCACCTATGTTGCTATAACGATCCATCTGCACCTGTGAACGTGCATCGGTGATACCTACGCCACGCAATGTAGGCTTAACCTCCTGAATAGTACCGTCGGCATTGAAATGCAGAGAGTCGATACATACAGAACGGTTCTTATCGAATGATGGTGAGTATGCGTTGTTATGATAGAAAAGATACCACTGTCCCTGATAGTTTACGATACTATGGTGGTTAGTCCAGCAACCATTCTCATGTTCAGCCATGATGAGACCCTTATATTCGTAAGGTCCCATAGGATTCTTACTCATAGCATAGCCGAGAACCTCAGTATTGTTTCTAACATAAGGATATGTGAGGTAGTAGTTGCCGTTGTACTCGAAAGCAAACGGACCTTCAGCCTGACGACTTGGCAGACCCTTGAGACAGTTTACACCGTACATCTCAAACTCGTGATCGCCAAACTTCACCTTCTCCTTTGGTGTATCGTCGGCAAGTTCCTTCATGTTTGGCTTGAGCTTTGCGCAACGACCTGCACCCCAGAAGATGTAGGCATTGCCATCAGATGCCTGAAGCACGCATGGGTCAATACCGTTGATGCCCGGAATGCTTGTAGGTTCTGGCTTATAAGGACCGTAAGGGTGGTCGGCAATAGCCACACCTACACCAAATCCACGACCTCTGCCGTTAGAACCTTCCTCTGGCTTTGGGGTATTTGGGAAATAGAAATAATACTTACCATCCTTCTCAATACAATCTGGAGCCCACATAGAGTATCCCTTTGGATTTCCCCAAGGTACCTGCTCCTGAGACAGGATGACACCGTGGTCAGTCCAGTCTGTGAGATTATCAGACGAGAACACATGATAGTCAGACATGCAGAACCATTTTCTCTCTGGCTCAACAGGACTTATGATGTCGTGCGATGGGAAGAGATACAGTTTCCCATTGAAGACACGTGCGGTTGGGTCAGCGGAATACTGATTGCGAATGACCGGATTCTGGGCTTGTGTGCCCTGCACTCCTACGAGAGGAAGTGATAGTAGAGACGCTAATAGAAGACGCTTCATAGATAGGATATAATTGTTTAGTTAATTACAACAGCCTTATTTCCTGTTACGTTAAGTTCATATTCATAAACACCAAGATCCTCGTATTTCTTTACGAGATTACCCTGATTGATAGGTGTCTTTGTACGGAGAATCAGCTTGCCTGATACCTTTGGCATAATGGTGGCAGACTTCAGTTTGCCATCCTTCCAAGTGATGCTTACGGTATATCCACCACGAGCCTTGATACCTGAAATACTACCGTTCTTCCAAGCATCTGGCAATGCAGGAAGCAAGAAGATTTCAGGAGAGAGATCCTTTGCATTAGGTGATAGCTGACTCTGCATCAGCATCTCTGCGATACCTGCCGTTACACCGAAGTTACCGTCAATCTGGAATGGTGGGTGTGCATCGAAGAGGTTAGGGAATGTGCGGCCGTTTGGATAGTCACGCATCCTGTTCTCATCAGGAAGCAGACGGAGCATATTTGATATGATTGTAAGGGCATGATTGCCGTCGAGCATACGAGCCCAGAAATTTGTCTTCCAGCCAAGACTCCAACCTGTTGCCTGATCGCCACGCTGATTCAAGGTTACGCCGGCAGCCTTGAAGAGGTCAGGGGTGAGGAATGGAGAAATCTGATTTGATGGGTACAGACCATAGAGATGTGAGATATGACGATGCTCATCCTTTGGATCGTCAATATCCTCACGCCACTCCTGAAGCTGACCATATTGTCCTACCTTCATAGCAGGTATCTTCTTCAGAGAAGCATTATATGCAAGGAGTGAAGAGTTAAGCTCTGCTTTATCCTTGTCTGCAATGGCTGTATCCTGAAGCATGATCTCAGTCGCTCTTATAGCCTGAGTGAGAGCATCACGAACAATCTGGTTATCCATCGTACAACCAGCACAAACAGGTGATTGCTTGCCTCTGCCTCCATGCTCTGGAGATACTGAAGGTACTACGAGCAGTTCACCGTCACGCTCCACCATATAGTCAAGGTAGAAATCGGCTGCACCTTTCAGGATAGGGTAGTACTCACGAAGGAAATCCTTGTCGAGAGTATATAGATAGTGCTCCCAGATATGTGTTGCAAGCCAAGCGCCACCATTAGGGAACATACCCCAGAAAGCACCGTCGATAGGACCTGCCACACGCCAGATGTCGGTGTTGTGATGTGCCATCCAACCGCGACAACCGTACATCTTACGGGCGGTCTCCGCACCTGTCACGCTCAAATCCTTTATCATAGAGAACAAAGGTTCAGCAGCCTCTGTCAATCCACATACCTCTGCTGGCCAATAGTTCATCTCTGCATTGATATTGATAGTATATTTACTATCCCAAGGTGCATTCATCTTATCATTCCAAACACCCTGAAGGTTAGCAGCCTGACCACCTGGCTGTGAAGATGAGATAAGGAGATAGCGACCATAGTTGAAGAGCAATGCCACCATACCCATATCGTCACTACCATAGAACTTATCCAGGCGCTGATCGGTTGGCAAAAGGGTGTTGGGTGATGGGTGTTGGGTGTTTGCTGAAATATCAAGAGCCACACGCTTATACTGTGCCTGATACTTTGCTATATGACGCTTCAAAAGCTGATCTACGGTCTTACCCTCAACAGCCTTGAGAGTAGCCTCATTCTTTGCTGAAGCATTACCGCTTACATCGTGATAGTTTACGAAATTAGTTGCAGCTGTGATTATGATAGTTGCAGTTGTTGCATTCTTTACATCTACCTTGCCGTCAGCAGAAGAAACATTTCCATCTGCAATAACCTTTGCTACGAGTTCAGCGTTTAGGGCAGATTTAACACCCTCTTGCTCAACTCCTTCGATAATTCTCGTGAGCATTCCGACTCCCTTCCCCATCACGGGGGAAGGGTTGGGGTTAGGGGTTGCCTTTAGCTTACACTCATGATCGAGCGTAAAGTTTAGCTTACTTTTGCCTGAAGCCTTAATGCGCATCACGATAACGCCATCCTCAAGAGAGGCGAATGTCTCGCGCACATACTTTACGCCATTAGCAGTATATGATACTGTAGAAACCGCATTGTTGAGGTTCAGTTCACGGCGATAGTTCTTTGCATCCTTATGTCCGAAATCCAGTTTCAGAGAACCGAGAGTAAGGAAACGCATACCATGAGGGCCCTTTACAAACTCACGGTTTATGAGGTTCTCTGCATCCTTTTCCTTGCCTTGGAAGATGAGGCTACGCACCTCGTTGAGGTAATAGATAGATGATGCGCTATTATTATTGTGAGGACCGCCACTCCAGAAAGTCTCCTCGTTGAGTTGTATCTCCTCTACGTCAGTCTTGCCAAAGACCATAGCGCCAAGCTTGCTATTACCCAAAGGCAGAGCTTCAAGCCATACGGACGCAGGCTTATCATACCAGAGTACAGAGTTAGTATCAGTCGTTGCAGCACGGCATGCCATATTTCCCCCAAATGGTAGCACGGCATAAAGAAAAGTCAGAAAGAAAAATCGCTTAAGCATTTTGAATCTTGATTTTTTGTTTTAGTTGAAGACTATAAAAATGAAGCGCAAATATACTAAAAAATCCTTTAACCCCCAAATCCGCTCGGAAAATATGGGAAAAATTAACATACTGCCACACCTTCACGTATAGAACCAACACTCATATAGACGAAATACCCTATTATGGGTTTAATTAACTACTGCGTTTATTTTTCAGATAATTCAACTTTCGCTATTTATATTAACGTCAGTTCGACGAAAAGCGCCGAAGGTGCGACACCTAAAAGGGTAGTACGTAAGTGCTACCTATGGCGATATTTTTTTGTGAGCGCCGTAGGTGCGACACCTAATAAATATAATAAGTGTCGGTCCTTCAGACCTTACACCCTAAATAACGTCTTTATATCCAGGGCTTACGCCCTTCGCTATTAGGTGCCGCTCTTTCAGAGCTTCTTCAATCACATGGTTTACAATGATATACGAGTTGATAAAATTCGTCGAACTCACGTTATTTTATCATCACTTAGAGAGACGAGAAAAGCAAAAGAGCCTCACAAATTGTGAAGCTCTCTTGGCAATTTCATTCTATTATTTCTATTTTCTTTTTACCTCTATATATAAATATTTATTATTAGAGAATGGAACTTCTACCATATTCCCCTTCTCATCCTTTGTTTTGTAAGTTCCTTTGTAGCTTAATTCATAACGTAGCTTACGAGCACCCTCTGGAACAACAAAATCTGCAGAGAAGTTCTTGCCTTTATTGATGTCTATCTTCTTGCTCTCGCAATTTATTAGCGAAAATTCTGTTTTACAAGAGAGATTAAAACTATTAATCGTATAATCCTTACCATTTGCAAACAAGTCGCATCTCAAAGTATATTTCTCGCCTTCGAATAGTCTTATGTCATAAAGATAATCATTTGAAGGAAAATAGCTGTAAGATGACTTGGTAGGAACTACATATAAATCATATATAGGCAGGAACGAACCTTCATATTCGTTCATACGAACAAATGTAAGTTTACCACCATTGTCACTTGTCAAAATGAGCTTGTTATTCTCTATCTTTGGAGTACAAGAATAGTATCTCATATGAAACTTGATACCAAACTCAGAATCACTCCACCCTTGTATATCCTCGTAGCATCTACTTTCTTTATTGTTTGTGGAATAATCAATACAATTAAAGACATATATTCCGTCTTTACGAACTGAAAGTTGATAGTTTTCTATGTCTTCATTACCATCGTAATAACTAGAATCAAGAACCCATTCACCAGCAAACTCTGTACTTGTCTTTGCATCTTCGTTCTGTTGCAGGAAACGGAAACATTGGTATTCGCCATCAACCTTCACACCAACATTGATAATGAAAGCATAATCTCTATAGACAGGATTTATCTCTACAATAACAGAGTCACCTTTTATTGTAGCTGAGTATCTATCATTACTGTAATGAGAAAGTTCAGAATCACTCGGTTCATTATAGCTTGAATAATTTGATCCGTAATAGTATTCAGAAAAAACAACCGATTTGGCATCCTTGCAGCGGAAAGCATACCTTCCACCTTCTGCCGGAACCTTTATGTATTCCATGCCATTCCTGTTGCACACTTCATAGCGAGAGCTTTCCCAACCATTCATACTCCATTCGTCGTCATCGTCTGAACTGCTACAGTTTACACAAAACAGCGATACCGCTAATGCCATTATAGGCATCAAAAAATTTCTTTTCATCATCCGATATTTATTTAGGTTTATAAATCGTTTGCAAAATTAATTATTTCCTGTCAAAGTACCAAATTTATGCAAAGAAAAATTTCTCTCCACTCCAATGTCATTCGGGTATATATGGGTAATCATTTTTGGGAAAAACAAAAGAGCCTCACAAATCGTGAGGCTATAAATATTATGTCTATTCGTTAAGAACAACCATTCCATAGGATTTATATAATTCAAAAGGAACATCAACAATACCCTTATCTGTTTTTTGCTGATAAGTTCCTCTAAAAGTCCAAATACATTCCATATATTTTGCATCTTTTGGAGCCACTCTTTCTATACTGAATCCGTTATCCTTATTCATGTAATTTTTTAAATCAATGTTTTCTGTATATTCAGAATCATCAACATTCCAAACATGACACGAAAGTTTCATGCTATTAAACGTATACTTCTTTCCTTGAGCGACCAAATCCCAATTTAGCGTGTAGGTTTCACCTGGATGTACAGCGCGACCAAAAGCAGAAATGGTAGAATTTACATGGAAATCATATATGGGAATACACGATCCATTATAGTCACTCACACGGACATACTCATATTCATTACCATATGAGTCTGTAAGAACGAGTTTATTTCCACGAATTGTTGGCTTGTTTGTGGTAATGAAACCATAGATAAAAGAGTTTGTCCAAAATCCACTATTATATTGATAATTTCCACCGATTTCACCTGCCCTACCAGAAAAATTATTACAAATATCATCGATTTCACCTCCTTTTCTTTCCCAGCCAGAATAAAACGTTCCATCTTCATTAAGTGTGAGTCTATATTTTGCAACAGACAACTCTCCTTTATATTTGTCTGTATCAAGAATCCAGTCACCTACAAAATCCTGATTCCTCTTATACGAAGTCTTTTGTAAGAAGCGGAAGGTCAAGAATTTACCTCCACAATTCACCTCAACATTAAATTTTGCATCATTCTCAGTTTTATTAGAATCAAACTTTATAATAACAGAATCTCCTTCCACCTTACAATGATACCATGCATAACTAAAACTGGATGTTTTGCTATCCCCATCCTTAAATTCGGAGAAGAAACCAAAACTATCTCTCCAATCAACTTCAAAATAGTTGTATGCAAATTTTATTGGCTTCTTTTCCTTGCAACGGAACACATACGTACCACCTTCTGTGGGAACGTTGATATACTCCATTCCCTTCACATTGCATGTATTGTACTTAGCCGAGCTTTCCCACCCTTCAGCTTTCCATTGCGTCGTGGCAACTGTTGTATCGTCATCATCATCCTTACTACAGCTTCCACAAAGCAGAGATACCGCAAATACTATTGCCGGCAATAAAAATAATTTCTTCATTGTATAATCTTCATTAGTTTTTTAATCGTTTGCAAAATTAATCATTTCCTACCAAAGCACCAAATATCTGCAAAGAAAAAGTGTTTTATAACGTGTGATCGACGTTCAGAGCTATTTCATCGAACGGGCTTAATGTATATAAAATCTCCCTCCCTTGGGGGAGGGTAGGGGTGGGTCTTAATTCTCCAACAAACAAGCCGATCTTCGGCGCAGGGGAGATTGTCCGTGGATAGCTCCACGTTGACTAACCAAAATATCTTAGTACAACGTATCGTATGTCGCAGAAAAGTGTTACCTTTGCAGC
>CACYXI010000134.1 GCA_902778265.1 uncultured Bacteroidales bacterium
GATGACGAATACTTCAAATTACTATTGTTAGGCATGAAGGACGAGACTGTCAACACAGAATAGCTTGTGTGCCTACCAACGAGAAAAGCGGAAGAACCTCAATAATTCGATGAAGCTCTTTTATGAAGTCACCACCTTTCTGATAAACATTGTGCATCGAACTGAATGTGATGTCATCAGCATAGCGAGAATAATCAAGCCCGAAACGCTTTGCAAGACCTGCAAGACGTCTGTCCAAGTTATCACATATCATGTTTGTGATGATAGGAGATGTGGGAGCCCCTTGAGGCAGAACACACCGATGATATTCCTTCTCTTCGTCAGTTATCTCATCGATTTGCATAGAGCAAAGTCCAGCCAACAGCCGAGCTATTTGATCTGGAAAATCAAATGGCGGCAATTGTAATCTTTTCCAGATTCTGGGTTGCTCTATAGAAGGAAAGAAATCCTTCAAGTCTGTATTGAAGACATAGTTCTTGTTTTTATGCTTTAGGGCATTGTCGACTATAGAACGTCCTTCTGTAAATCCCATGGCATACGGAGATGGAGTATACATTGCCTTGAAGACTTCATTCACACATTGGAGCATTGCTAAGAAGCTTCTATTCCTAGGGGCTGAAATCTGACGTTCTCCACCAGACTTCTTCTTAATGCTAAATTGTTTGTATCGATGATAAGTGTGGTTGGGATTACAATAATAATGAAGCAGCTCCATCGTAAAAGGATGGAACTTATCACCCAATCCATTCGCTACCATCTCATCCTGCTTAATTCTATTAAGCAAGTTAAGAAGGTCTTCTTTCGAAGACATTTGGTGTGCTTGTTCAACGATAGTTTTCTGCTCCATTTGTTATACAGTAAAAAGATCTATAACAAGTGATTTCTGAGACTTCGTTTCTTTATATAGCTCTTGAATATGAAATAATGAATATGACATAAACAGTGGAACTGAAAACGAACTATGTTCGTAACAGTGCTAACGTAATGACATTGCCGAACCAATAAGACAAAGTCTTACTGGACCGAGGCATCTTGCGAATACGCAGGACGAAATCAAATTTATTCTCAGAGAATCAAATGTCAAAGATCTATTTTGTTTAATATCAAGTTATTAACAGGTCTTTTATCGAAACGCAATGTAGATTGCAACCACCATTTGCTTATGCGAAATCGATAGTCTCTATATTTTTCCCTTAGTCATCAGATATACTCTTGTTTTTATTTACGATGCAAAGTTACTATAAAGTTGCGAAACCTATGTTCGGTTTTCAGATTTTTCTTCACTTTATCTTCTTTTAGGGGGATATCTCCAGTTGTCAAGCACAACACTCTTATGCTGAAGCAACACCGCATGACACTACAATATTGTTAAGCACCTTTGCTATCACTTGACTTTTCTACCTCAAATAACCCTGCCATGAACATACTGATAACGTCTCTCAGCCCCTCATCAACAAGATTGATGGAATGCGGTTGTAAATATGTCTTTTTGTTCACTTCCAGCATGAGTGAGTGATATTGAAACGGGCATGCAGGTGTTTCTGAATTACTGTATGGAGTATTCACGCCTACTCTGTAACCATGATCCATGAAGAAATTCACGGCATATTCTATGGTTTCTTTCTCCGGTTTAGACCAGTCTTCATTGAAACCTATACAGATGTCTATATCGCTTAGATCCTCGGGGAACGAATGGCAGTCGAGCAAGAGTGCGTCTCTTCGAAGATTATTCTGCAGTTGCTGCTGGTGCCATTTCCAAAGATTTAGCAACATCTGTTCTGAATAAGCTGGGACCTGTCGCTGATAACCGTCAAAACTCTTATAAACGATACCCTGACCTATCTTCTCCAACGGATCATTCCAAAGCCGTTCTGCGTCGACAATGAAGCGTGAATAAGGGAATCGTACCGTCTTAACGCGCTTATCCTGCAGCCCATGAAAGAGATAGTCGGTATTCCAGTCAGTCCATTTGATAATGACATCATTTAGGAAACTAGCATCCATATCCCAATAACTCTTATTAGCGCCATAAAGTCCTTCGAGCGACGCATGAGGCTCATTCAAAACGATACGATTATACATATCCTTCAGTTTAATTGTTCAACAATTCGCATCCAGGCTGGGTGTTACTTTATGTATTGTCACCATCCGTCAGAGCCTTATAATAATTAGTAAGGCGTATTGAATTTGGCATCTTATCCGAGTGTATTTCACAGAAATACTTATCAAGTTCACTATAAGCCTCACTGTCTTGAGTTCCAGACGGGAAATGCCATTTAGGTTTTGTCTCTTTATTGAGATACACATCCACGGAGCCATCAGAACCATCCAATGGCGCATTAAGGCGTATGGTTATTTGTTCTTTACCATTAAATAGGGTAACACCAGGATGCTCCGAGCCGCTGTCAAGTAATCCTATGTTCACAAATCCTTTCTTATGAAAGTAATTGGTTATCCAACTTAGTGAGAACATGAAATCATTGGGGAACTGGTTTCTAAAACCGCTTTCAAGGGCCATACCCATAAAATAGCAGATTTTGTCAAAGAGCCAGGCGAGGACCAATAGCGCAGATGTTGTTAAGACACCCTTCAGCAGGCTTCCCGTGAAAAGGTACACTACAATTCCAATTAGAATGCAGACGAGAAGAACCTTTAATATTGTATTCAAATCAGATTTATTTATTGCCATATATTCCTTACTGTCTTGATTAGCATTGTTGTAAGATCAGGTTAACTCTCATGACGTCTTCATTCGTTATGCCAACAATAGGATCAATCTGTACGAAGTGATCTTGCTGACAAGAAAGAATAAAGTTCTCGTCATCGAGGATAGCATATGACTCAATGTTCTTGTTGTGATGTAGCCACATTTGTATCTCATAGCCTTTGCTCGTTATCCATTGAATGTCGGCAGGGGAAGCATTGCGAATCACATCTCGGTTCGTCTCACTCGGGGTAATGTCAACGACATTGCCAGGTAGTTGCCTGTCATTCCACATCTTCTCGAGATAGTCAAGCCCCATGCATTTCCATGATGAGGATATAACGATATCAACATTTGGTTGATTGACAATCCGCGCAAGGTTTGCAACAGAATCCGGGTCAAAGCTGTAGCCATATTCATCGGCTATTGCTTTCTTGCCCATTTTCTGCCGCCAACGAAGTGTGTTTAGCACGCCGTCTAAATCCAAGAATACGATCTTTAGTCCATTCATCTTTTCTGTTTTTCAAACAATCGATGCATTATCCTCTTTATGAAAGGCTTCGGAAGAAACACATTAGCAAGGTCTTCGACCACTGTTTCCAGTTGACCTTTGTATATCAAACCATCAACATATTCTTGTGGAATCGACTTGAAGCCGAACTTAGCGCCAAGGATAGCACATGCTATTGCGGCATTAGTGTCAGCATCTCCACCGGCATTGACGACAGCAAGCAGACCATCTTCGAAAGATGCGGCATGCCAATAAGCCCACAAGGCAACTGAAAGTGTCACTAAAGTATAGCCCATATGCTCATCATCCATCAACTTCGTGATATCCTTTTCCTGATAAGCAAGTTGGATATAAGGGGCGATCCTCTCATCATATCCATCAGCTATCTTTATCATGTCCTCATAAGATGGCGTCGGCAAGTCGTAGACTAAAGCATGTATGAGTTCTGACGCGATAACGCAGGAGCCAACACAGCGGGGATCGTAATGAGTCAGTTTGCATATATTCTCAGCGTTCAAACGGATGTCTTTAGGAAGAAGTCCGACCACAGAAGTTCGCATCAGCCCTCCATTGGCCGCAGACTGCTTGCGACTCATCTCCCATACAAGGCGGGAACAGTCGAACGGCTTCTCCACATAGTCACAGGGAGAAAGCACCTTGTACGTATTCTCTCCAATTCCCATTGGCTCACCATACTTACCATGCGCCCAGTCGTAAAAATTCTGAGCGATGTCCGTCAGGTTTACGCCTTTGTCTTTAATGAACGCATGAGCGATACACAGCATCATATCTGTGTCATCTGTCCAGTCGCCTATCTTCCACCGTTTCCGATGTCTGTCCTGAAAAATCTGATTGTAATGCTGTAGGCCATGTGGATATTTCCATGCCATATCCTCATCCGTCATGCCTTCAGTGCCCAGACCAAGCGCATCACCTATAGCCTGGCCATAGAGACAACCTTTGAATCGATCGTAAACTTGACCATTATTCATCTTCATTTTAACCTCATTCCTTATCAGTGGTGATTCTTAAGATTGGAAATATACTCAAGCTCGTGCTGGGCGAACTGACTACAGAGCGGATCATTCAATAGACCCTTCAGCATTTCTTCTGCCTTGTCAATCTCGCCCCAATTTATCAGCACATATGTTATGCGACGACGCAAGAACGCACGGGATTCCTGAAGATTAGTACCGATTACTATCTCTGTGCTAAGCAAGTACTTGTTTAGTATATCCAGCGTTCTCGGATCTTTCTGGTTGGTAAGACAATTTAAGTATTCACCGACTAAGAATCCCACTTCTGCTCCGATCTTTAGATAATACTCAGCCACATCAGGCATTTGCATTTCTAAGAAGCATGAGCCAAGCTGACCTGCAGAACAAATGCAGTTCGTTCTCTCGTCCTTGTCTAAGGACTGCATTTGAGGTAGTAGAGCCCTATATACATGAATGTAACCAACCATTGCTTCCAGCGCACATTTATCAGAACCATAGAGCTTAGTTGCCTTATCGTATATTTCCGTAGATGGTTTTGAGAAATCATACTCATATGGAGTTGCAGAAACTATAAATGTACGGAAGTCCGGTATGTCATCTTCCTTGGCATTCAACCTGTCGGAATCAAACACGAATGGAGGGACCATCATGTCAATACGAAAGAGCTCACTTCCTGGAACCTTATTGACATGCATGATGACCGAATTGTCAGGACATAACATCGACTTATCATCTTCGAGCCCACACTGCTGACCAAAACGGGAATACGAAAAGGCTATCGTGTTGCCATCTCCCAATGCATCTGACAGACGGTAAGTCCAGATCTTCTCACGATCATCGAGATACTCGTGCTTGTATCCATCACTAGTATTACGACAGATAATCATACTGAAGATGTTATTACTACGAATGCGCAGAAGTTGACTCAGTATAAAGCCCATTGTAGGAGTCGAAGGATCATTCTTCGCTTTTTCAGCATAAGAATTCTTGGCTTCTTCATGAAGACCTTTGAGGGTGTTTTGAATGTCAAGAGGAATCTTATCAGTATTGTTATCAATGATGCCAGGAACCCTATAATCAGCCAACATGGAAAGCAGAAACAACCACTCTTTAGACCAATTCTGACTAAAGAAACATGCCAGATCCAGATAGTGGAACTCTCTGACAGGATCAACTGTACTAAATAAGGCCAATGCCATGCCATGAACCCACTCACCATAAATATCACCGTGCTTAAGATTCTCGCCCGGATTATCGCACATATTCAATAAGCGAAGATATTGACGGAGTGCATCATAGGGACGTTTTTCCGAGAGCAGCCAATTAGCATATCCGGGATATTCGGCAAAAGTTTTTTGACGATAAATACCATGATAAACTTCCTTGTGAAATTGATCCGGTAGTTCCTGGCTGTTCTTGACCAGTTCCCAAGTTTCTTTTTCAACCTGATCATAGTAGCTCATTCGCTGATGAATGTCCTCACGATTCTTTCGGAAGGCCAAAAGCGTAGAGTGAAATATAGGCATGTCGGGTCTAAAGATCTGTGAGGCATTGTCAGTATGGTTGCTGTTTGCCATCGAGATTACCTTGATATAGCCCATATAGGGGGTTGACTGCATATTGCGAACATGCAAGACTGTGGAATGTCCATCTTTGTACAAAACAGTTAAAATTACATTCTCGCCTGCTACCGCATGGAGCGAGCCGTCTTCACCTGTTTGGTTTAGTAAGCTTATCACATCCAACTTCCGTATTATCTCGGAATCATTGTAATCTACAGTAGTGTTCTCTGGTCGGGTATGATTAATGTTTAAGAAGCAAACAGACAAGCGAGTTACTCCATCCGAAACTTTCTCTCCTGCTAAGGCATCAAGTACATCTCCCAGGAAAGCCTTCTCACCAAACTCCCGTCTGACCATACGGACAGACTGATGACGATATTCTGCCTCTCCATAGATGAATGTATCCAGCATCAAATCATCTGTAGGATTGAAATCATTTGTCTTTTCAGTCGCCTGCGACTCTCCTTCAGAATGGAAAATGGATTTAATTTTATTGAACAGACTCATACTATACAAATCTTTTAGTTGGTTACACCTTGTTTCATCTTTTCCGCATCGAACTGCAGTACGATCTCATGTTTCAGCCTAAAAAGCATGTTCAGCCAAGCCTCGAAGTAGGTCTCCGGTGATGGAAAGTCATAACTCAGAAGAAAATCACATTTGGAATAGACCTGAAACTGGTTCTTGTCAGTATCAATGGAATAACATGCCGTGCATGCTTGTCGGGCATTACAATAGTTGATTGCTTTCTGCATGCACGATATCTTGTCAAGATCATCCAACGGACAGTCAAACCATTGTACATCATAAATGCGTACCCAATAATTCTCACTCGTTGACTGTACACAGAAATGTTCTCCCTGATAGGTGAACCAGGCATGTTCATCATCAGCAACCTGAATTTGACCACAGTTCAACTTGGTCAATATTTCTTTCATCAGTTCAGGATTGGTCTTTCCAGAATTTGTGTTTTCTATCATACTTTTCGCCTCCGTCTCTTGAGTATTATCGGCTTTCATAAGTTGATCCATCTCCCTGTCAGCCTTATCTCTATCATTCCTGATATAAAGAAAGATGTAGAGGGCAGCCAGGATAAGGAAAAAGATAAGTTGCATACTGTTCTTCTTTTAGTCCAGGTCAATCAATGTTGCTTATACTGTGCAAATTTACAAAAATCATAGAAAAGTTCAACCTGCCTCGGATAATATTTTATGTGGTGACACAACAAATATCAGTCTATGTTCCAGTAGGCATCCGGATCCCCGTCGAATGCATCGTCAATATCCTCATCACTATATCCTTCAACATCTTGTGCATAGCTGCCAGCATATTCCTCATAGTGCGGGCGATCATAATCGCACCAGTCACCCTCCGTATCGGATGAATACGATGATGGCTCGGGTATATCAGGATTCAAGTCGTGGAAATTGACCTCGGATGCCTGACCGTCCTTAACAACTCGTGTTGAGAGGCGACCTTTGCCCTTGAAATTCCAGACGTCATCATATTCAACAGGCAGAACTTCTTCTCCCTTCTCGTTGATGATACCCCACTTGGCATAGTTCTCCGGATGCAGGGATTTATCTTTGTTGATATATGCCTGCACATTTTCCTTGCCACTAATCACATCAGGCTCGCCATCCTTTGGCTCAAGGTTAACAATGCCGATTAAGGAGCCAGCTCGTCCAGGATCTTTATGCGTGCGAACCCTAGCCAAACCATGGTCAAAACCATCGATCCATCCATATTTGCCTGCAGGGACAATAATGTTGCCTTCGAGGTCTTTCACGCCCCACTGATAATCAGAAGTTTCAAATACGATGACTGAATCAAATTTGTTTTCAACGATATTGTTCATACTGCTTTCTATTATATGTCAGACTATTTTATTCATTTCGATGGCTCCATCTTACGGTTATCATCATTTGATAAAACCATCTTCGTATCTTTATGTGAAAAAATAAGGAAAGGTTAACAGTTAAAGGAATCATAATGTTTATGTCATCAAGTGTCTGTACTCTAAGAGTCCAGACTCTGACCATATTCTGCTTAGGCAATACGCCTCTGATTCTCTTGCGGCTGAACAATAACCCTTTGATTGGCAAAGTCTATCATCCACCCATGCTCTGACATGAATGGAGTGCCGATTGTGCCGGCAACTGGAAAGCCCAGATCTTCCTGAAGCTGCTTGGCAGCATCGCCATTTTCGTTGATGAGAAAAGTCATCTCATAGCTATTCCCATTGAAGGTCATCGATGTACGTGCCTTGCGCACTTCTGACGGTATGCCATCTAGTCCGATAAGATTAGTCGTGTCCCTCTCAAGCTCGAATCTGTCCCGAAGCTCATTAAATGCCGAACCAAAAAGGACGTTTACCGATGATCCCGTATCGAGCATTAAAATCATGCCTTTGAATTCACCTTCTTTCACCATTATATACGGCATACCAGACATGGCAGTATCAGTATAGAAATCTATACTATCTTCGTCTTCATCTGACTCATTGCCAGTGACATCAATAAGAAAACGAGACTTCTTCTTGTAAATGACTCCAAGACTGAAATCAAGTATCCAGCCCTGTCTTGCCATGAAAGGGGAACCTAAAATGGCATCTACAGGCGGCAACAGTACGGTCTCATTATCTGCTGTAACTTTTCTGGCAGATATAAAGTGGGATGATGGGCTTAATTTAAAACTGTCGATCTTTTTCTCGCAATCGTGGTCAGATGTCATAGAAATGAGGCTGAATGGGACGACAGCCTCTTTGACATGAACACAGCCGCCAATACCATTCATTTCATCTTCACCCTCCATCATCTTGAAGGAGACATTTTTTTCTTCTACAGTTTTGAAGGCAATCATATTGTTCGTAGAACCAGTATCTGCCATAGCCGCTACCTGCTGACCATTTAAGTTCATTGGCACAACGGGTACTCCGTACGCTGCAACCATGCCACCTATAGGAAAATAGAATTCACATTCAGAGACACTCAGAGTCTCTTGATTAATGACCGAAGTATGAAGAGTAAAGTCGCTATAGTCTATGACAAGATGATGCTCTGTCAGAAAATGGTTACCCAACAGACCTATCAGAGGGTAATTCCCAACAGACTTAGGAAGATCAAGTTCAGCAATGCAGAAAGTCTCCTGAAAGATGGCATCACCAAGCGTGAAGTTGATCTTCACGTTATCAGCTACCACAGATTCCCGCCCAATACCGTTTATCTTAGTCTTGTCATTCAATGCTCCGTAACTATAGCTGATTAGGCTTTTGTTTTCAGACAGCAATATGTTGGACTGGCTGGCAGAATCCAACAGCATGGCACCCGTATGTTCATCTGCATTATCATCAAGATAGTCTACGAGTACGAATGGAGCAATATCGTTGACTACTCTGAATAAGCTAACATTGATTTTCTTTTTTTCCATCATTTTCTGTCTGTTTTTGTTATACGGTGCAAAGATACGGCTATGTTGCGAACTCATTGTTCGCTACTTAAAAAATTATCGATTGAGTTTACCATAAGCATCTTGCATTTCATTGAGTCTCCTTGTGACTGCATCCTTAATATTGTGTGGCGACAAAACCAGCAGTCCAGAGCCAAAGGAACAGAGAAGTCGGATCAATTCAAAGTTCTCTATGCACTCAATAGTGAAGAAATGACCACTACTCAGATTATACTCACTTCTCAGGTCATTCTCCTGGTCTCCACGAATAGATATCTGTGAAGGATGAAGCGGCTTGGTGTCGATATACGGCCACTCGTGATCAGAAGCCCATAGCAAGATCTTCTGCACAGGCTTGCCAACATTGAGGGTAACACCAACGATGTCTTCAAATCGTTCCTCCAGGTCAATCTTACAAGAAATATACTTTCGCTCAGGCAAAGGTGTGGCTGAGACAAGACGGTCCAATGCGAAGTTAAGGATCAACTCAGTATTGTCCTCCGGAGCGCATAACAGATACCACCGATCATTATACTGCTTGAGCTGATAGGGATATACGATAACCTTATGTGTACCTTCCTCAGCGAACTTGTAGTATTCCAACTCTATGACCTGCTCGTTGGAGATCATGTCGAAGAGTTGCCCGAGGAAGCTGGAGTTCTTCAGATAGTGGTTGTTGCTGAAACTGATGATTTTCTTTTCATCGTCTATGCCAAGTCCTATCTTGAAGTTGTCGAGCCAAGTAAAATGGTCAAGTCCCTCGAACTGTCCTAATGTGGCCAGCACCTCGCGCAGCAGCAATCGTTCTTCCTGACTTAGCTCCTGAGAGAAAATGGAGAAACCTTTTTTTGCGTAACGAATGCATGACTTGCCGTTCTTACGAAAGCGTTCTATCTCTGCACAGATTGGCGCATCTTCAAGAAAGTGAATGTCCTTTTCGATTGTACGTTGGCCGACTTCCTCATAGGCATTGGAAATCAATTTCTCATTACATCTTTCTGTCAGGTCATGTATATCATAGTAATGATGACGGTCTGACAGTAACTCATCAAGATATTTGTATCTAATGAAAGCATTCTTATTTGCTGGCATATTGCTCTATTTTGGCCCAAGGGGGATTGTCCGTGGCGGGCGGATACCGCTGCCTAACCAAAGACGGTAAAAAAGAAGGGTATATCCCTTATCCCCTTCAGGCATGACCTGAAGGCTTTCATCTTGGAGTTGAGCGATTCTGCAGAAGCATTAGTGTCTCTGTTGATA
>CACYXI010000135.1 GCA_902778265.1 uncultured Bacteroidales bacterium
GTGGTATTAAGGAAGAATTAAAAGCGGCCTCTCCCCCCGCCCTCCCCCGTAGGGAGGGAGCCGATTCGGCTGTGGAGGGTCGTTTGTAATTATTTAATTTTGATGATTTGCCTTTCGCACTCCGGCTCCCTCCCTACGGGGGAGGGCGGGGGGAGAGGCCGATAATATGGCAAGAAATACTCAGAGTAGCACCACCATGATACGCTTGGTGTGTGCTATTGTTTTTTTGACTTTCGTTTTTTCGTATGTGTATTGCTATCAGTCAGATGTGCTGGCATTGGCTCAGCATGTATGGTCGGGTGGCGAGACTCACTATGACTCTATCATAGGCGCTGTGCTCATCACGGTGGTGCTCTATATTATCCACCTTGGAGTATGTGCAATCGTCCTATTGCCGCATCGCGCCTTCTCTCTTACGTTCGCCCCGTCGCTCGTGTTGCTTGGAGTGCTGTCGAGCGCCACCATACAGCCCGATAGTTCTACCTCTGTTATCTATTCTGGTATCGTAGCAGTCGTAATGCTTGGTTTCATCGCCTTTGCCATGAAACTGCTTAGCGACTATGCACCATGCGAGACTAAGTTGCATGGTGGTACGTCGCCCCTCTCGCTCGTGGCATGGTGGAACTATGCTCTGCTTTGCGTGCTCTTCCTCGTTACCTTTTGCATGGGTAATAATGACCGCTATATGCACTCTGTCCTAAAAATGGAACATCGTATGCTGGATGGCGACTATGACACCGCCCTTGAGGAGGCAAAAAACGAGGGCGATGCCTCAATGACCATGTTGCGTGCCTATGCCCTCAGTAAGCAGAACGAATTAGGCGAGCATCTGTTTGAATATCCACTTTCTGGAGGTTCACGCGCCCTGTTACCATCAAGAGAGGTGCACACAAGGCTCATGCCCGATAGTTTGATATGGCGCAACATAGGCGGCTATCCGCGTGGTGAGGTAAAGGATACGAGACATTTCCTTCGTCTGCTCCAGAAACAGGGAATGGCTAGTCCGTGTGTAGATGACTATATCCTCACAGCCTACCTTCTCGATCGCAGTCTTATGAGCTTCGTGCTTGAGATAGAAAAGATATACGATTTTCGCTCTCAGCAGGAGAAGGATGAGCAGTGGCAGGAGATAGAGAAGAAACGCCGAAAGCTTGCCCGACAGATTGGCGAACAGGCGGCTATCGACTCCATTCAAGCACCTCGCTTGCTTTCACCTTCAGGCGTAAAGCTAAAGTCGGTTGACGAGCTTCCAAAGCATTATCGCGAGGCTCTTATCCTTTTCTCTCATCAGTGCTCACAATGCGAGTCGAGGTATCAGAACAGTGCCCTCGAAGCCGATTATCAGGAGTTCCAGAAACTCCTCCGTAAGAAGTACAAGACCACAGCAGAGCACGACAATGCCCTCAAGACAGCCTACTTCGGCACATATTGGTGGTACTACTTTCAAAATGAAAAGTGAAAAATGAAAAATACAGGTTAGTTTTTCTGTCTGCGAGCTATTCGCTAATGAAACTAACCTGTATTTTTCATTTTTCATTTTTCACTTTTCATTTTATAATTTATTTATCAAGACAAGAATCCGAGTAGCGTGCCGGCAGCTACGGCAGAGCCAATAACACCTGCTACGTTTGGTCCCATGGCATGCATGAGGAGGAAGTTCTTACGGTCGTACTCAAGACCAAGGTTATTGGATATACGTGCTGCCATTGGTACGGCACTCACGCCAGCGTTTCCGATGAGAGGGTTTATCTTGCTGTCCTTTGGCAAGAATAGGTTCATTATCTTAACAAAGCATACACCGCTTGCCGTTGCGATGATGAATGCACAAGCACCAACGACGAAGATGAATACAGTACTAAGTGTGAGGAACTCGGAAGCCTGTGTGGAGCATCCCACGGTGAGACCAAGAAGTATCACAACGGCATTGTTGAGAGAGTTTGTTGCTGTATCTACGAGGCGGTTTGTCTTGCCACATTCCTTCAGGAGGTTTCCGAAGAAGAGCATACCGAGAAGTGGGAGGCCTGACGGTACGATGAAGGTGGTCACAATCAAGCCGAGGATAGGGAAGAGAATCTTCTCTGTCTTAGACACCTGACGGGCTGGCTTCATGCGGATGAGACGCTCTTTCTTTGTGGTGAGAATACGCATGATGAATGGCTGTATTACAGGGACGAGTGCCATGTAAGAATAGGCACAAACGGCAATAGCACCCATAAGGTTTGGACTTACCTTTGACGATAGGAATATGGCTGTAGGACCATCTGCGCCACCGATGATGGCGATACCTGCCGCCTGATTAGGCTCAAAGCCCATGGCAAGAGCAGCCATGTATGCTCCGAAGATACCAAACTGTGCAGCAGCACCGATGAGAATGAGCTTCGGGTTGGCAATGAGGGCGGAGAAGTCGGTCATAGCGCCTATGCCGAGGAATACGAGTGGCGGATACCAACCTTGTCGCACGCCTTGGTAGAAGATGTTAAGTACGGAATTGTCCTCGTAGAGACCAATCTCAAGTCCTGCGGCACGGAATGGGATATTACCCAATATGATGCCCAGACCGATAGGCACGAGTAGCAGTGGCTCGAAATCCTTTTTTATGGCGAGCCAAAGTAGGAGGCATCCCACGAGGATCATGATGAGGTTGCCCCATGTAGCATTGGCGAAGCCTGTGTATGTAAGGAACTCGTTGAAGTTCGTTACGATGAAATCTGTAAAACTCATAAGAATACTAATAAAAGACCCACCCCCTTGCCCCTCCCATAAAGGGAGGGGAGTGGTTACACTTATTTAGCTAAAGAGGTTGGTCATAAGTTCTTTTTTATCGTAATTACTATCTACTCCCCTCCCTTTATGGGAGGGGTTGGGGGTGGGTCTGTTTACCCAATAGTCACAAGCACAGCACCCTCCATCACTGTGTCACCTTTGCTGACGAGGACGGAAGTGATAGTGCCTGATGTCTCAGCCTCGATGTTGTTCTGCATCTTCATGGCTTCGAGCACGATGACGGTATCACCGACGGCAACGGCATCGCCCACCTTGACAGGAATCTCGGTGATGGTGCCAGGGAGAGGGGCCACTACCTTTGCACCACTACCAGCCTGAACAGGTGCAGGAGCAGGTTCTGGTGCAGGAGCCGAGCCAACGACAGGTGCGGCGGCTGGTTTCTCTACCTTTACTTTCTTTACTTGTTTGCCTACGGAAATAGGCTGCTTTAATACTACATCGAAATCTATTCCGTTTACGTTGACCTTGGCGAGTGTTCCCTCTACTTCTTTGATCTCTACATCGTAGTCAACGCCTTGTATTGTATATTGATATTTTGCCATAGTAAAATGCTAATTAAAGACCCACCCCTTGCCCCTCCCATAAAGGGAGGGGAGTGGTTACACTTATATCGCTAAAGGTGAGTGGGCATATAGTTTACGTTTATTGAATGTTTATCTCGGTAATTACTCCCCTCCCTTTATGGGAGGGGCTGGGGGTGGGGCTTTTGGTTTGGCACTGGCGTTCCTGCCCCAAGAGCCGACCAGGAAGTATGTCGTGGTTTGATGGTTATAATGCCGCTCTCCACATCGTGAACATCATCGGCATATTGCTTGAGAGCCATAGCGATGACGGCAATGTAGGTTTCCTTGGAAATACCCTTCGACTTAAAGCCGTCCTGAAGGATGATGTTTGTCTTCTGACCAACCTCAATGAGAGCCTCACCCGTCTTGACAACGGGCACGACAACAGGTTTGAGAGGTGTGGAGGTAGCCACCTTCTTTATCTTGCTCTTGTCACGAAGTGCCCAACCGAGGAGCGAGAAGAAGACGTAGAGCAGGGCAAGACAGGTGAAGACTATGCCCATGGAGAGTACGGTGATACCAAAGCCGTGAGGATCGTCACGCTTCAGCATATCCACCTTCGACTCTGTAACCATAGTGTAGTTCTCAATGTCGGGGGTAACGGCATCGGGAGTCTTGATAGTCCATTCCTTTGAACCGTCCTTCACACGGGCATAAGAGCAGTTCGCCTTTAGTGCAGGAATGGAAACAGAGTCGATAAGGTCGATGGCATTACCGTCGTAGAGAGCAATCCATTGTGTGGTGCTGTCTGCCTTAACGGCGAGGTGCAGACCTCCCTCTGCAGGGTTGCTGTTTAGGTAGAAAACTACGTGCTGACGAGCAGACAAGGCGGTACGACTCTCACCGTTAGGGATGATAGTCATGCGTTTCATACGCTCGGGAGCACTCATCTTAGGATCGAGAACGGACTTGTCAGTGGTGATGTACATGCCTCTCACGTTGTACGAAGAGTAGGCTGTGTTTACCAATTCCACCCATGGATCATGTTTTCCGAACTCGTCCTGAATACTGGCAGTGTTGTGCGTAACGACCTCATTGATCTTTATGTTCTTGGCACCTTGTGCCATCAACGAAGTGCATCCCACAATCAGCATACCGAGTATGGACGCTAATTTTTTCATGATGCTTTGTGTATTGTTTAAGTAGTTAAAAAATGTATTGCGTGTATATTGTATTAATCGTTGTCTCGGATAAATTTAGGTGTGTGAATCCCTGGAAGATTAAGGCTTTAAATGTAAACGCAAAGACGCAGAGTCGCAAAGCATTCCGATTAGCGTTTCGAAGATAAAAGACATGAGAGAAAGGAAGAGGCTTTCGCGTCTTTGTGTCTTCGCGTTTATTTTCTTTTATGCTCTTAGCAGAAGAACAGCACCACTATCTGGGCTGCAAAGATGCGGAGGAACATACTCAGAGGATAAACCGTAGAGTAGCCTATTGAAGGCGCGTCCTTTGAACATGATGCGTTGGCGTAAGCCAGTGCTGGTGGATCGGTATAGGTACCTGCCAGCATACCCATGATGGTGAAGTAGTTGAACTTATAGCGAAGTCGTGCAAGTGTACCTATTATCAATATAGGTATGATGGTGATGAGGAAACCTGTAAGTACATACAGCATACCGTCACCTTCGACGACAGTATTGTAGAAGTTCGCACCTGCCTTTATACCTACACTCGACAGGAACAGCACGAGTCCTATCTCTCGTAGAATGAGGTTGGCTGATGTGGTGGTATAGGTAACGAGCTTTACCTTGTAGCCATAGCGACCAATGAGGATAGCGATAATAAGAGGACCACCTGCAAGACCGAGCTTCAAAGGAACAGGCATACCAGGCAATGCGAAAGGAATGCTTCCGAAGATAAGACCTATTACGATACCAGTGAAGATAGTAGCGATGTTTGGATGGTCGAGTCGCTTTACAGCATTACCCATGAGGGTAGCCACGCGGTTTACTGAAACCTCTTCACCCACAACCATGATGCGGTCACCTACGAGCAATGGGAGATCTGATGATGCGAACATCTCCATACCCTGACGGGTTACGCGGGTAACGTTAACGCCATATACGCTTGAGAAATGGAGCTGTGCTGGAGTCTTTCCGTTGATGGAAGACTGAGTGATAACGATACGCTTGCTGACCATCTGCTTGTTTTTCTCCTGTTCCTCAAACTCTGGAACCACGGTCTTTACGCCGATGAAGGCAATGATAGCCTCTGCGTCAGCCTCTGCACAAACCACATAGACCTTATCGCCCATTTCTATTGTGGTGCTACTCTTAGGGATGATCAACTCTGTGCCGCGGAGGATGCGTGAGCAAACAAAGTCACGCTTCAGGAAGTCGTGGATCTCAAGGATTGTGCGACCTGAGAGATACTCATTCTGCACGATGAGGTGCATGAGATAAGGCTTTGCGGCTGTGTTAGACTCATGAGCATTGAGCTTTTCCTCTTCTTCCTCAAGCTTAACGCGACAGATGTAGCGGATAGCGATAGTAGCGCCGATGATGCCGACTACACCGAGAGGGTAGGCACAAGCATAACCGTTGGCTATTGGAGGTACGTTGCCGTCAGTGAAGATGGCATTGAGAGCCTCGTTTGCAGCACCAAGACCTGGGGTGTTGGTGACAGCTCCGTACATCGTGCCAACCATCATTGGAAGGTTGATGGGGTTAGATGTGTCGAAGAAGATGTAATAGCATGCAAACATCACCAGTACGTTGAGGCAGATGGTAGATGCTGCGAGAAGATTGAGCTTCACGCCTCCCTCACGGAAGGACTCAAAGAAGCCTGGGCCTACCTGAAGACCAATCATAAAGACGAAGAGAATAAGACCGAAGTCCTGAACGAACGTCAGAATGTTGGTTGGAGCTGTAAACCCGATGTGTCCGGCCACGATGCCGGCGAATAAGACGAAAGTCACACCCAGCGAGATGCCTGCAATCTTCATCTTGCCAAGCAATACACCGATGGCAATGACGAGCGCATAGAGCAAGGCGATATGGGCTACGCTTTCAGAATTAGTGAAAAGATTTATAATCCAATCCATTTAATTTATAAAATTTAACAATACATCTGCAAAGATAATAAAAATACCTTATTCAAATGCAGTTTTTCCCTTTTTTTTTCAACAAAACATTGTTTTTACCTCTTTTCTTGCAAGATAAGGAAAAAATATACTATATTTGCACATTGGATAGATTAACAAGAATAACTTTTCTTCCCAAGACTGATTTTGCTGATTATGAAAAAAATATTTGCAATCTCAATTCTTTTTGTTCTGGCTTTCATTGTTCTTTACAATAATAGCAATATGCATGTGTCTAAATATTCTTTCTGGAAATACAATGAATGTACCTTCCAGAAAGGATATGAGGATGTATTGGTATTCTCGAAAGATAAAAAAGGTAATTATTTATATCGTTATGAGTGGCCATATATTTACAAGTACGACAAAAAAATAGGGCATGTAGTATTTTGCTTGGGTGATAGAATGTGGGTGAAATATTATGTTAAAGACGCAAAGATTGTTGAATATGTTGGGAAATAGGCCTTTATGCGTTTTTTATTTCTAAAAAGCTCGTTTAATTACTCAAGTTCAATACCCTGATTCCAGTTTGTAGGGCACTACATGATTAATGTTAGTTCGATGAGTCTCATTAACTCGTATGTTGTTGAAAAACATGTGGTTGAATAAGCTCTGAAGGAGCGACACCTAAAAGGGCAGTCCGATAGGGCTGTCATATAGATTGTTATTAAAGGAATGAGGTCTGAAGGACCGACATCTATTATATTTATTAGGTGTCGCACCTACGGCGCTCACTAAAAAAACATCATCGTGGTAACAGCCCTTACGGACTGCCCTTTTAGGTGTCGCTCTTTCAGAGCTAATTCGTCGAACTCACGTTGATTAAGAGTATCGTGTACAGCCTTACATGCTATTTGCGAAAACTTGAAGTGTTTATAACATCGCAATTTTTCCGCTCTTCCTTCGCTCTTCCTCCGTACCAAAGTCGGTGCAAAGTCGGTGCAAAGTCGGTGGGGAAGGGGAGAATCAGCGAATTTGGTACGGAGTTAAAGCGGATTTGGAACGGAAGAGAAGCGAAGGAGAGGTTACGTATCTTCGACTTTTACAAACTTTTTTTCGCCAATTTTAAAAATTTTGTCCTATTTCTTGCCATAAAACAAAAAAATATGCTAAATTTGCACTCATAATACGGAGGCAAAAGGCAAAAGACTTTTGAGAACGACAATTTTGACAATTATGACAATCTTTGACCTTAGTCCTTAGCCTTTAGACTTTTGACCTTTGACCTTAGTCATTCGACTTTAGACATTATATAATACACAATAATAGACTTAAACAATATTTATGGCTAATAACAAAGAGAAACTCTTTACCGAGTTTTCTGCGCCTACTACCCAAGAGTGGCTTGACAAGATTCAGGTTGACCTCAAGGGGGCTGACTTCCAGAAACGCTTGGTATGGAAAACAAATGAAGGCTTTAGTGTGCAGCCTTTCTATCGCCGTGAGGACGTAGAGAAATTGCAGACTCCTAATGCTATGCCTGGCGAGTTTCCATTCGTTCGTGGAAACAAGAAGGATAACAATGTGTGGTACGTGCGTCAGGAGATTGAGGCTTCTGATGCAAAGGCTGCCAACGCAAAGGCATTGGACGTACTGAACAAGGGTATCGACTCACTTTCCTTTAGGATTCCTGGTAAGGCAGTAAGTGCTGAGTTCATCGAGCAGTTGCTTGACGGTATTTACTGCGATGTAGTAGAGGTAAACTTCAACACCTGCAAGCGTCATTCTGTAGAGTTAGCTCAGATTCTTGTGGCTTATTTCGAGAAGAAGGGCTACGACAAGGAGAAGGTAGTAGGTTCTATCGACTGGGATCCTATTGAGAAGATCGTGGTTGACGGAAAGGATGTTCAGCCTGTCCTGAAATTCGCTCCTGCACTTATTGATACTCTAAAGGATTATTCTAACTTCCGTTGTATCTCCGTGAACTCTGTTTCGCTCAACAACTCAGGAGCCTATATCGTTCAGGAACTTGGCTATGCCCTTGCTTGGGGTAACGAATATCTTCAGCAGTTGGTTGATGCTGGTGTTGAGCCTACGCTTGCAGCAAGTAAGATTAAGTTCAATATGGGTATTTCCGAGAACTACTTTATGGAGATTGCGAAGTTCCGTGCTGCTCGTATGCTCTGGGCACAGATTGTTAAGCAATATGAGCCTAAGTGCGATTGCGCTTGTAAGATGTGTGTGAATGCTGTTACCACATCTTATAATATGACGGTCTTTGATGCCTATGTGAATATGCTGCGCTCTCAGACAGAGACGATGTCGGCTGCTATTGCGGGTGTTCATTCAATCGTGGTAACTCCATTCGATGCTGTCTATGAGACTCCAAATGATTTCTCTGAGCGTATCGCACGTAATCAGCAGTTGCTTTTGAAGGAGGAGTGCCACTTTGATAAGGTGGTAGATCCTGCTTCTGGTTCTTACTACATCGAGGAACTCACTACCTCGCTTGCTGCTGAAGGTTGGAAGATATTCCTTAAGGTAGAAGAAGAGGGCGGTTTCCTTGCTGCTGCTCTTGCTGGAACTATTCAGGATGACATCAACGCAACAAACGAGAAGCGCCACTTACATGCAGCTCAGCGTCGTGAGTTCATCCTCGGTACCAACCAGTTCCCTAACTTTACCGAGAAATCAGAGGGTAAGCAGCCGATAGACGGCTGTGAGGATTCTTGCCGTCATGAGTCTGGAAGTATTAAGAATATCAATAGCACACGTCTTGCAGCCGACTTTGAGAACCTTCGTCTGGCAACAGAGAAGGCTAAGAAACAGCCTGTGGCATTCATGCTCACGATAGGTAATCTCGTTTGGCGTCAGGCTCGTGCTCAGTTCTCTTGCAATTTCCTTGCTTCTGCAGGATATAAGGTTATTGATAACCTCGGTTTTGCAACCGTAGAGGAGGGTGTTGCTGCTGCTAAGGAGGCCGGTGCTGATATCATCGTTCTCTGTTCTTCAGATGATGAGTATGCTGAATATGCTATTCCTGCATATCAGGCAACAGGTGATTCCGCTCTCTTCGTAGTTGCTGGTGCTCCTGCCTGCTCTGAGGATCTGAAGGCTGCGGGCATTGAGAACTTCATCCACGTAAAGGTAAATCAGCTTGAGACTTTGAAACTGTTCAATCAGAAACTCGGTATCAACTAAATTTACTATTTACCGGATTTACTATTTACTATTTATTTACTATTGTATTAATTTACTATTTGCCATGACAAAAAAGGAACTCTCTGAAAGGTTAACGGTTTTTGCCGTTCGGATAGTGAAGATGGTTGATAGTATGCCCAATACAATATCAGCTCATGCAATAGCGAAGCAGATTGTGAGGTCTGGCACATCTCCATCAGCCAATTATAGGGCGGCTTGTTTGGCGAAATCTGATAAAGATTTCCTCAATAAGTTGAAGATGGTAGAGGAAGAACTTGATGAAACAAATCATTGGATTGATATAATAATGAGAACTGGAATGCTTCCTTTGGGTAGAATGTCAGATCTTCACATTGAAAGTAAGGAACTTCTAAATATCATCTCTAAGTCGATTGTCACGATGAAGGCAAGGATTAAGGCTGACGAGGATGCGAAGAAAAATAGTAAATAAATGGAAATAGTAAATAAATAGTACATAGTAAATAGCTAAATAGTACATTACTATTATGAGAAAGAATTTCAAAAATATAGATATAACTGCCGGAATTAAGTCTCAGAGTGGTCTTGATTGGCAGAAAGAAAATGGCATCAACTACAACTGGAAGACTCCAGAGCAGATTGAGGTGAAGCCAGTTTATACCAAGGAGGATCTTGAGGGCATGGAGCATCTTGACTTCACAGCCGGAATCCCACCATTCCTCCGTGGCCCTTATTCAATGATGTATCCTTTCCGTCCTTGGACAATCCGTCAGTATGCCGGATTCTCTACGGCTGAGGAGAGTAACGCATTCTATCGTCGTAACCTTGCAGCCGGACAGAAAGGTCTGTCTGTGGCATTCGACCTCCCTACGCATCGTGGCTATGACCCAGACCTCCCTACGCATCGTGGCTATGACCCAGACAATATGCGTGTTATTGGTGATGTGGGTAAGGCTGGTGTGTCTATCTGTTCTGTAGAGAACATGAAGGTGCTCTTCGATGGTATTCCGTTGAATAAGATGTCTGTGTCAATGACTATGAACGGTGGTGTGCTTCCTATCATGGCATTCTATATCGTTGCAGGTCTTGAGCAGGGTGCAAAACTTGAGGAAATGGCTGGTACTATCCAGAATGATATCCTCAAGGAGTTCATGGTGCGTAACACATACATCTACCCACCATCATTCTCTATGAAGATCATAGCAGACATCTTCGAATTTACATCACAGAAGATGCCTAAGTTCAATAGTATCTCTATTTCGGGCTATCACATGCAGGAGGCTGGTGCTACAGCCGACATCGAGCTTGCCTATACGCTTGCCGACGGTATGGACTATCTCCGCGCAGGTATCAATGCAGGTATTGATATCGACGCATTCGCACCTCGTCTGTCTTTCTTCTGGGCAATAGGCGTGAACCACTTTATGGAGATTGCCAAGATGCGTGCCGGACGTCTGCTTTGGGCTAAGATTGTGAAGAGCTTCGGGGCTAAGAATCCTAAGTCTATGGCTCTCCGTACTCACTCTCAGACATCTGGTTGGTCGCTCACAGAGCAGGACCCATTCAATAATGTCGGTCGTACCTGTATTGAGGCTATGGCTGCTGTCCTTGGACATACTCAGTCGCTCCATACCAACTCTCTTGATGAGGCTATCGCACTTCCAACCGACTTCTCGGCTCGTATTGCCCGTAATACTCAGATCTACATCCAGAACGAGACAAAGGTATGTAAGGAAATCGACCCTTGGGCAGGTTCTTACTATGTAGAGACTCTCACCAACGAACTTGTTCACAAGGCTTGGGAGCACATTCAGGAGATTGAGAAGCTTGGCGGTATGGCTAAGGCTATCGAGACAGGTGTACCTAAGATGCGT
>CACYXI010000136.1 GCA_902778265.1 uncultured Bacteroidales bacterium
TATTAAATCCTGTTGTGCAGATAGAAAGTGAACCAATCAGTCCCTCTCCATCACGAGCATAACCTGCATCACTATGGATGGCTAATGATAGCTCAATAGGCACCTTTCGACCTTCTATGGTTGGCATGTAACATGAACCTCCACCTAACAGATTGGTCGTGTGCGAACGAACATTGATGTCATCCCCATAGTCGTCCTCGCCATTCTTACTGCTGTAAACGGGGTAGGGCATACCAGCCCATTGTGCAGAATAACGGGCTCCTTCCAATGCGCGAGGCATTCCGCTGATAGTGCCGAAGCGTTCTATATTACCCATTCCTCCACCAAAGCGTACAGCGTCTGTTGTTACCACTCCGTTATGCTCACTCTGGTTTGAAACGGTTACTCGATTAAACTCGCTATAGCCTGCATCGAAATCAAAGGTTCCCAGATACACCCATGTGCTTCCGCCCATTTGCTGATTAACGTGAAACTGAGTCCTTTCGCCACGATGCCACACTGTATAGAGCACATCATCAACACTGTTAGGCATCGTCTGATAGCTGACATAAACCGCATAGCGTCCTGCCTTTCTGAAATCTGGCTGATAGATTGCCTGATTGTATTGTGATTTACTGCTGGTGGTCCTGGTTATACGGGCACTACCAGCCTCAAAGGGATTCTCACCATCTGAATAAGTTCCTGAGTGCCATGCAAAGCCTGGCAGACTGGTTTGTTGCCATTTCCCATGAACTGCAACCTCTATGTAATTGCGCTTCGATCCATCATTGTCTACGATGATTTCTTCTTTCTGCCAATCGCGCTCACGAGGAGTGAACACGATGGCGCCCGATTGTTCCAGCATCGGGATAAGATATGGGACAACAATGGTTTGGGTAAACAGGTCTTCTGTTGTTCCAAAGAGTTTGGGTCTTTGCCAACGCCAATAACCTCTCTTCTGGTCATAAAAGCGCCCGTGACTCGCCCATAAAGAAAGATGTCTTCCCTGCAGTCCGTGAGTGAACTTAACAGGCTGGGATATATTCTTTACCCATGGTTCTCCATCGTAGTTGATGTCACCCCAGAGTCGTGACTTGTCAGCATTTTGTGAAAGTCGGTTGGGAATCAGCTCATCAATGGTCATACCATTTGTCATAATGGTAATCTGGTAGTCACGATAAGGCTTTGGCAACTCTCCCTTTACCTTTTTATATATATGCTCTGTAATCTCAGGCGTAAACTCCTGAGCAGCAAAAAACTCATCCGCTGTGATGATAAGGGTCTTGGTCGTGTTGTCAAGTTGATATTCCAACATTCGTGGGGACTGCGTCAAACGAGTCCTCTTAGGTTTGTATTTCCTGAAGTAATCTTGTAATCTTTCAGCCAACTTTGCCTCATCCTTGGCATTTTGACCATAGAATGGAGTTGCAAAGAGAACCAGAAAGAGGGAGAGTGTGGCTACATATTTTATATTCATTGCTTTAAACCTCTCCTATCGTAAAGTTCTCAGGATGCTTGCCCTGAAAGTCCTTGAAATACAATTTTATTTCGCGCATCTGATGGTCTATGTCACCATTAGGAATAATGGTCTTGGTACATTGAATGTGGCGTTTTTGGTAGTCAACGCCATAGAGCAAGATGGGCAATCCCGCTTTCTGCGCTATATAATAGAATCCCTTTTTCCATTCGGGGTTAAGGTTATCCGTCATACTTGTTTTCTTAGAGCGCCATACGGGGATGCCGCCCATTTTTCGGAAAATAGGTCCCAGAGGCCAGAAGAACCATTCTTTTTTCATCAAGAAGTTGCTCTTCATTCCTCGGGCACCAACGTATAATTGTCCTATTAAGAAGTCCCAGTTGCTGGTATGGGGCGCCAGACAGATGATGTACTTATCCGGATGTTCTTCAGTCACATCGGCAGTCCATCCCATCTGGCGATATAACAGCCAACTGCAAAATGATTTCCACATAATTCGTTACATGTTATTGATTTGATCAATGAGCTCGTTAGCCTGAGCCGCAAAATCTTCTCTTAATTTCTTGAAATAGACCTTTGCCGGCATTCCTGGTTCCGGATGCGAAATGCGAGAGGTAAATTCCGACTGTAGCTTGACAATGCTGGTCAATAAAGTCTCAGCACCATCACGGTTGTTTCCGTACAGTGATACAGCTACACATTCTATAAACATTTCCTCACACGCACTGTTAATTGCACTTTTTAAATTTCTTTTGTTAGCCATAATGTTTTCCTCCTTTGTTTTAATAATTTGACTAGTTTCAAAGGTCAAAGTTACGAAAAATAATCCATATATCACAACTTTCATCACAAAAAAATATTAAAAAGCGCTTTTTCTTTCCGTTTTTCGCAGAAAAAGAGTAAATTTGCAATTCGAAAGGCCTTAGACTTGAAGGTCAAAGTGATAAAGTCGACTACAATTATTCATTAATTTTAAAATAGTAAGACAATGGAAAAAAGTGCATTGCAGATTGCGAGAGCCGCTTATCAGCCTAAGTTGCCAAAGGCGCTTCAGGGTGCAGTAAAAGTAAAAGAAGGTGCTCCTACTCAGAGTGTAGGTGACCAGGAAGAGATCAAGAAGCTTTTCCCCAACACTTATGGTATGCCAATCGTGGAGTTTGAGCCTGCAACAGAGGCTAACACCAAGAAGATGAACGTTGGTATCATTCTTTCTGGTGGTCAGGCTCCTGGTGGTCACAACGTGATTACTGGTCTGTTCGACCAGATCAAGAAGCTCAATCCTGAGAACCGCCTCTTCGGTTTCATTCTGGGTCCTGGCGGTCTGGTAGACCACAACTACATGGAGCTCACTCCAGAGATTATCGACGAGTATCGTAACACGGGTGGTTTCGATATGATTGGTTCTGGTCGTACCAAGTTGGAGAAGGTTGATCAGTTTGAGAAGGGTCTGGAGATTATCCGCGAGCTCGACATCAAGGCTATCGTGATTATCGGTGGCGACGACTCAAACACCAACGCCTGCGTGCTGGCCGAGTACTATGCTGCCAAGAACTATGGCGTACAGGTCATTGGCTGTCCGAAGACCATCGACGGCGACCTGAAGAACGAGCAGATTGAGACCTCGTTTGGTTTCGATACCGCTTGTAAGACCTATTCAGAGCTGATTGGTAACATCGAGCGCGACTGCAACTCTGCCCGCAAATACTGGCACTTCATCAAGGTGATGGGTCGCTCGGCTTCTCACATCGCCCTGGAGTGCGCCCTGCAGACTCAGCCCAACATTTGCCTCGTTTCTGAGGAGGTGGAAGCCAAGGGTCAGAGCCTCGACGATATCGTAAACTACATTGCTGAAGCCGTAGCCGCCCGTGCTGCTGACGGTAACAACTTCGGTACCGTTATCATCCCCGAGGGTGTCATCGAGTTCATTCCCGCCATCAAGAAGCTGATTGCTCAGTTGAACGACGTGCTCGCTCTCCCCGAGGCTAAGGAGATTAGCCGCGACGAGCAGGTAGACTTCGCCAAGAGCCACCTCTCTGCCGAGAACCTCGCTGTGTTCAACAGCCTGCCCGTTGGTGTAGCCCGTCAGCTGGCCCTCGACCGCGATCCTCACGGCAACGTTCAGGTGTCGCTCATCGAGACCGAGAAGCTGCTCTCCGAGATGGTTGGCAAGCGCCTCGACCAGCTGAAGAAGGAAGGCAAGTATGTCGGCAAGTTCAGCACCCAGCACCACTTCTTCGGATACGAGGGACGCTGCGCTGCTCCTTCTAACTTCGACGCTGACTACTGCTACGCTCTGGGTACCTCTGCTGCTCAGCTCATCGCCAACGGCAAGACGGGTTACATGGCTGTCGTGAAGAACACTACCGCTCCTGCTGAGCAGTGGATTGCAGGTGGTGTGCCCATCACCATGATGATGAACATGGAGAAGCGCGCTGGCGAGATGAAGCCCGTTATCCGTAAGGCTCTTGTCGAGCTCGACGGCGCTCCCTTCAAGTACTTCGCAGCACATCGCGAGAAGTGGGCCAAGGAAACCTGCTACGTCTATCCCGGACCTATCCAGTACTGGGGACCCACGGAGGTTTGCGACCAGCCTACGATGACCCTCGCCCTCGAACAGGCCAAGTAATTAATGCCCAATAAGAGGACAACGTATAGAAAACAGACATCCGGACGCCGAAAGAGCATTGTGCCACATAAGCGTCCGAATGTCTTTATTCGTCTATTACAACGCTTGCCCGGTTGGGCATGGTGGATGGGCGGAGTAGCCGTTGTTGCCGTCTACATCTATTTCTTCTACTACATCTTCGTCGGACCCTTCGGCTTCCGTTGGCGCGCCCTCTATGGCGACGTCAGCTATCCTGAAGGCTACGAAATCCACGGCATCGACATCAGCCATCATCAGGGCAAGATAGACTGGCAGGAACTGAAGGACAAAGGCGTCATCGACAAGTTCCCCATCCGCTTCGTCATGATTAAGGCCACCGAGGGTGCCTCGCAGATTGACGAGAATTTCCGCGAGAACTTCTATCAGGCTCGTGAACACGGATTTACCCGTGGTGCCTATCACTTCTACAGCGTCCACTCATCGGCCGCCGACCAGGCACGTTTCTTCATCAGTAAGGTCAAGCTCGAGAACGGTGACCTGCCGCCCGTCCTCGACGTCGAGCACAAACCCAAGAAGCAGAGCGACGAGGAGTTCAAGGCCAGCGTCCTCGAATGGCTGCAAATCGTCGAACGCCACTATGGTGTCAAGCCCATCATCTACACCTATTATAAATTTAAGACCCGCTATCTCAACGACCCCATCTTCGACGACTATCCCTACTGGATAGCCCACTACTACGTCGACCAGGTAGAGTACGACGGTCCCTGGAAGTTCTGGCAGCATACCGACGTAGGCCGACTGCCGGGCATCAAGGGCGATGTTGACTTCAACATCTACAACGGCTCGTTCTACGACCTTCGCAAGCTCACCATCGGAGCCCGCGAACAAATTGGCGAAGAGGCGTATAACGACTGATTATAGGTCTACCACGCATCTCTGAATGTGAGAAGCGAATCAAGAAGATGGCTTTAGAACAGAAGCTGCGAATGATTCACGTACAGGCAGACCCCATTGGCCGCTATTGGAAGCCTGAGCGTAGCCGTTTCGAAGCCTGCGCCCATGGCTCGCTGCTCATCCTTGCGCCTTGGCCTGAGGATATGCCGACCTTTGCCAGCGACTACGACCGTTTTCATTACCTGAACCGCCCTGGCCGAAACGATCTGTGCTATCAGTCATACCACAAACGTGGCAGTTCAAGGCTTACGCCAATAAATTTTTATCTATTTCCCTTCGCTCTATTGTGCGTCTTGCATAGCATCTGGCAGTTTTCAATGTCCGTAGCACCGCCCTTGCTCCAGGCTGTCACGTGGTCGGCATCCATATCCTTTAGGTCCCAAATCTTACTATGATTGGCATCGTGGCCAATGGCACAAAGGGGACAATTGGATTCACCTTTCTCTTTTGCTTCTGCCGTCTGCTGCCTATAAACAATCTCCTTTGTTCTGTCATCAAAAACTCTAATGTCCAACAAGTTCTTGTTTTTCTCTCCTCCGAGAACATATTCCCAAATACCTTTGGGATTATAGACTTGTTTGTCGCTTAACAACTTCTGAATCTTTTCTGACAGTACGTCTGGGTCATACCCTTGAGAAGAATATTCACGCCAGAGTCTTCCCCATTCAAGTCCTTTCATCTTAGACTCAACATCTTTGAACGTGCCGTTTATCCAATTGATGACACTATCAAAATAATCTGTCAACTCAGATATATCGCCATTGTCCCGATGCTCACTCATATATCTGTCTATGAGTTTATCGTCTTTTTCTGCTTTAGCAACCCATCTCAAAGCCTCTTCCAGAATCTCTTGTCTTTTGGGGTCACCATTAATATATGAACGCCATTTCTTCATGTTCGTGTTACTGGAGTTGCTAAATATCTTCTTTGCTTCAGTAACAAAATTACCACTCAAAATGGCATTACGCTTTTCCTGTTCAGTCAGCTTCATACCAACGATATTGATGGTCTCGAACCATTGCTTGATTTCTGATTCTGTACCTTCACAAACGTATATGGTAAGAGGACTGTTGCTTATCTTCTCACGTTTATCTTCTGGCAAAGCTCCGAAATGCTTTTCCTTCTTATCTTCGTCAATAATAGAGAACAATCCTGTCATGTATCTTCCAAAGGACGTAATACGTTGCTGACCATCTAAAACTTCATATTTCCCGTCTTTACGCTTAACGAAATATAGTAGCCCCAAGGGATATCCTTTCAACAAACTATAAATTACATCAGCGTCATGTTTTCCGTCACCATAAATATAGTGACGTTGGTATTCTGGCTGTATGATAAGTTTCCCACCCCAGCCGAAAAGGCCTTTAGCCTCAATCTTACTATATGTAAATCCCTTGCAAATATCAGCAACGGTCAAATCTGTTATAAGAGTCGTTTTCATATATTAATGCCTTTTACGGATAAGAATTCTTTCATACATTCTCTTAAGTTGTCCATCTTGTTCTATATACAATCTTGGACCACCATTCAGTTTTCCAAGTTTCTCTTTGATTATCTTCATATCAGCAAGTTCAAGACTTATGCCTAAAATTTCAAATTGTTCAGGACAATAATATCCAAGGAATGAAATAGGCACCCCCATTACACCATCATAATCATCAGGTATAGACTTATAACTGGGAACTTCTATCGCATCATAATTCTCATAGTGCCAATAATCCTTTAGACCTTTTAAATCCTTATGTGTACAGAACTTTAGATTATCTGCCATAGACATCAAATCAAGCTTCTGATGCCTAATACCATGTTCCATATTCGTAAGCCAGATACTTGCTGAACGTCCCATCACTTTCCCATCTACGATTTTATATTTGCTTCCTTCCTTTTCATGCTTCACATAGTAATCGGCGATTTCTTTTGGAACATCAAACAGCAAGTCTTGACTCGCTCTTGTAGAACCACCCCAAACCTCGTTCCTCATAACATATGGGAAAACATCTTTGGCTGACAGGATATTCTTGTTGCAAATACAAAGGAATTTCTTTTTTGATTCGATAAGCCATTTGAAGAATTCTCTAAACAAAGAGAATGGAGGGTTTGTAATGATTATATCCGCTTCATCTCTTAGCTTCGTTACTTCTTCGCTTCTAAAATCTCCATCTCCTTCCAGATAATTCCATTCTAAGTCATCGTCATTGATGATGCCATCGTTTGTGACATCATGCTCCAAAATGAATATTTTCCCATGCGTCTTTGTTTTATCTGGATTAAACTGTGGAGAATCTGTTTCAAACAAGGATGGTTGATAGCCCTCCTTCAGCATTTTGCTTGCAGGAGCATAACTTGTAGAGATTAACTTCTTCAAGCCAAAATCTTCAAAACGCCGTGCGAAGAAGCGCGTAAAGTTGCTCCACTCTGGATCATCACACGGTAGTAATATTGTCTTACCGCGAAAGACATTAGGATCGTACTCCACATAAGAAAGAACTTCACTTTCTATATCCGCATACTGAGTGTAGAATTCGTCTTGGTTAGCCGCTTGAGCGTTATTCAGGTTCTTATTTGCCATACACGATTAATAGTATTAATTCTGCATCGACTATCAATCGCTGACGCACAAAGAAAGCGTGATGCTCCTTATGCGTTGAACTTTGAGGCATGCCCAGGAAAGGAAACCCCATCCACCTTTATAAGAATACATCACGCCTATTGGCGCGAATGCATTACTATTATAAGATGGATAGGGATACAGATTCCTGTACCCCGCAATCTCTATTACTTCAAAGCGCTTTTATTTCCAAACTGTTTCCTGGGCATTTTGGTTCAACGCGAAATAATAGTTAATGCTTCTATTAGTCCGGATTTCTCCCCGAACCATTTGCAAAGATACGAATAATAATTGAAACTAAATCATATTTGCACAAAATTACACATTAATTAATAGAATAGTCTCGAAATAAAGCAAAATGGCGAGCCGTTATTTCATCCAGAGTAATGTAGAAGAGGCTCTTATTATTCATCAGCCATTCTTGGTTCAATATTGTTATTCTCATCTGGCCATGCGATATCTTGCTGTGTGACCTCAGGAGCTGTCCAATCGGAATTGTCTAATGGGCGTAACGTGATGTTGTCGTTGTTGGTGGCAACGAAGCGATTACTCTGAGTGTCGAATCCGAAGACGCGACGTCCCAACTGGCCGAGATGACGGAAACGTACTTTCTGAACATAAACCGAAGTCAGCGACGGAGCCTTTGCATGATCTGTCTCAGGCTCGCGCTGCAAAATCAGACCATAGTCACATTTGTTATAGAAGTCAGCACTACCAGCAATGTCGTAGAGTGAAGGTACTGAAGTTTCTTTTTGCTGACCTTTGCTGTCACTCTGCGGCTTTCTGGGATGAGCCACAAGGATAACCAGCACCTTGTATCTACGGGCGAAATCTACAATCTGCTTCAGTACCATCGAAATCTTCTGCGTATCGGTAGAACCTGTCTGGACAGGCAAACCGATGTAGTTGAATGGGTCGAGCAGCAAGACGCGTATATTCTTCTTGGCTACCATCTGTGCAGCAACAGCCAGAATTTCCTCTATCTCTGAGCAGTCATCGCTGATATGGAAGATGTTCTCGTGCAGGAATCGTTTGCCTCGTTCAATAGCCTCCATAGTCATATTCTTGACTGACATCTCACGCCCCATCAGGATTTGCCCCAACTCATAGTAGTGCAGGCTCATGGGGTATTTCTCAGGAGAGTAAATAGCAGCACGCCACTTCTGCTCAACTGCCAGCATCATAACCAGATTGTCGGCAAAGGTGGACTTACCAGTACCAGGTACACCTGATATGACCATCAGTCGCCCAGGCTCAAAACGTATCATGTTGGTGAATCCATACAGGTGCTCCACACCTGGGAAGCGGGGAATACCATTTGCAACCAGTTCATCAAAAGAATCCATCTGGTCATCGATGGTTGCCATACCTATGATGGGCATGACTTTAGCCGACTCTACACAACGCTTCACTGCTTCCTCGCCTTCTGCCATCAACACATCGTTGGCATCCTTCACCTCACTATCTGACGATACCTCCCATTCTACATAGTAAAAATCGTTGTTAGCAAAATATCGGGCTACCTCTTCACGCTTCTTGATGCCGGGTTCGTCGGTATCACCGGCATATATGATTTTCTTTCCCTTAAAGTGGCTTTCCAGATACTTATCGAAAGTTTCCATCTTGGTACCAGTACCATTCGAAAGGGATACTACACCTGCGTATCCGCACTGAACCAGTGTTGCTGCATCCATCATTCCTTCGGTCAGATAGATGGTGTCTGAATCAAGTGCAGCATCGATGTTGTAAGGAATCAACTGACAGCCTGATTCAAAACGGAAATCCTTGTCGAAGGATTTGTATTGTACATTACACAACACACCATTATCCAAGAAGCGGAAAGCCAAACATGTTTTCTCTGCGGCAGCTATACCAATATTAGCATCTCCATCGAAAAGGAGTTTAGCATACCCTACACCGAGGAGGTGCATCACATCGGCACGAATGCACCGCTTAGCCAGATAACCCATGATGTCGCCAGTATAGTCGCCAAGGCACACCTTCTGTCCAATCTCTTCTGGTTTCTTCCCCGATGTGCCATTGGCCTTGTTATTACTGCCTGTCGTTTGTTGAGATTGCTGCCAATTGTCTTTCTCCAACACAAAACGCGAACCACAGCAGAAACACTGACCTACGCCAAGTTTCTGATTAAACGAACCATCACAGCGACGACGATGATTTTCTTCATCACCACATATAGGGCAATGAAAACGGAAAGTCTCACGCTGGGGGTACTTGCCACGATTCTTTACTTCTTCTAAAGTGACTCTGTAGAGTCCATTGTTGATTTCTTCCATGTTTCTTATCTTTTTAAATAATGACTAAAGTCTTGGTAATTCACTTTCGTATCTACGCCATCCGAAGAGGGGGAAGGGGGAGGTTGCCCTTTATCACCAGAAGCCATGTGCGTGTCGTCAGACACACGCACGGTGGCTTTTTCTTTATTCTTTTTATCTATATCTTTTTCTATTTCTTCCGCGCGTACAAATATGTTCGTGCGGGAAGAGCCTTTCTTCTCGCCAGCATTAGCGAACTGCTCCTGCATCCATAGACTCGTAAAACGATCGCCATCAACAATAAACAATCCGTAGTTATCAATGATGTCACGAACATCACTACGATTCTTCTTCAACTCTACAGCCAATGCGCTAAACTGCCGGCCAGAATAGGTACCCCATCCCCCTTTACAATGAGCAAGGTAGAGATTGAGATGAATATAGATGCCAAGTCCTGCTGCACCCTTATTATCTATAATCTTTGCCACTTCTGGCATAGATTCCAGATTACGGGCCAGTTTTATGAACCCACCATTCTGCTCTTCATTATTTCTTTTTGCAGACATAATCATTAACGTTTATGCTGCAAAGGTACAAAAAAAGGAAACACGTTTTTTTCGCGTTTCCAATGTCAATATTGACCCGATTTTTCAGCTTTTTCCAATATCAACGTTGATGTTGGAAAAGTTTTATCTTTTTTTAACTTTAGGATTAACCTCTAATAATCTCTCATTCCTCTTTTCCTCTAATTTTTCATGCAACTTCTTGAGGAGATTGCATATCTTGGGTATGAGATTATGGACAGCAAATTTGTCAGCCAGCTTAGTTGCTTTCACTTCAGTCACTTTTCGCCTAAGTGCATCGCTGGCGGTTTTTTCTGTGAACCCCCAACATGTGGAAAGTATAGGCCATAGACTTTCACGACCGTTTGCAGGTAATTGTTTCAGAGCTTCACAAACAGCAGTAACGAGCATAGCTGCTTCTGGGGCTGATATTCCTTTACCTTGACTTTTGTAGCCTTCAATGGCAAGGTTTAGAACCTCATTCTCTTCCTTTAGTTCGTCTTTTTCTTTTTTCAACTGCTCAATACGAGTATTCTGCATATCCAGCTTCTTTTGAGTTTCTTCCCCAGCTTCGACAGCAAGTTGTTTTGTTTTTTCATTCTGAGCGATTACCTCTTTCCGTGGATCAAACTCGTCAAATGGTATGACATAATCGATGCCTGTTCCTGAACAAAGTGAGTTGTAAATACCTCCGCATATAGGATTAAATGCCAGGAATCTATTAAGCTTCATCTCGAACATATTCTTTTTCTCGGTACTTAGTCGCATCTCCCAAAGAGGACCATTCAGCGTACCTAAAAACTCTTGATTGTCTTCTTTCCATTTCTGGTCAAAATGTTCAGTCAGAATCAATACAATGGAGATGGTAACAGCTTTCATTACCAACTGTAGATCCTCGTTTTTACCGTAAGGATATCTGGCCATTCCATAATAGTCTGGTATCTTGTAAATAGAAACAGGTGACTGCTCTATGATATCCCGGCAGATTTCGTATGCTTGGGAAAAACAATAGGCAGCCTTATTCTCAAAACTCTCATACCCCTCCTGCAGCTGTGAAACATAAATCATGTTACGAGCTATTATTTTGTTTAGCTCATTACGTGATGCATAATCTATCAATGAACGGTTCATATTATTCTAAAAATTTAGCACAAAGATACAAAATTATTTCGGTTATTCCAAATCTCTATTATTATTTTAGCAATAATGTCATCTTTCCCCTCTACTTAACCCTAAAGATTTCTGCTTTTCGGAGTTAAAAATGCGGCACTGGAGAGTAAGGGATGAGGCAAATGCGACCCTATACAACAAATTAATATTTTTAACATAAATACCTAAAAATAAATGCATTAAATATTTGGTCTTCTCGAAAAATTTTAGTAATTTTGTAGTGCTAAAGAGATAGCAAAGTCAACCCAGCCGATAACCAGCGGTCCGGAACGATGGTGGTGCAGGTTTGCAATCGAGGATGTGGCACTTTGTG
>CACYXI010000137.1 GCA_902778265.1 uncultured Bacteroidales bacterium
CTCTATGTCCTATATTGTAGCGGAGGTTCATCGAGTTTGGTTAGGAGGCACATAGGTGAAATGGCTTCTGCAGAAAAGTGGATAAATCGTGAAAAACATGGGATTTGTACGAAAAAAGTAGTGATTGATATTGCATTATCTCGAATTTTTATTATCTTTGCATCTGCAAAAAGTATAACATTAGTAAAACTCTTCATAAGACATATTTAGAATGAAAAAACTATCATTACTCCTCATGGCAGTAGCGTTTTTCTGCCCAAAGGAAACCAATGCTCAAGATGGTAAAGGCTCTATCAATTTTGTGCCTTACGTTGGTATGAACTATTCAGATTTCTCTGGTGATACACAAGACTATTTTGGGGGCACATCTGGTAAGGTAAACTTTATGGCAGGTGCTCGCTTTGAATTTCAGATTGCAAAAAAATCTGCATTTATTGCCGACATCAACTATCGTCGTCTTGGTGCAACAGCAGACAATTATGCTGAATTCATTCAAAATACACCTTATTTGTCTGGTAATTTCTATGCAAAAGGTCCTAATGACTATTATGCAAATAAATATCGTCAAATAATTATGGATAGAGGTGGAATAATTGCTGATTTTAAAAAAGTAACGCTTGATTGTATATCTGTCGGACCACGGTTTAAGCAAGGTATCACAGATGGTCTGTCAGTCATGGTTGGTGTGGAATGTTCTATTGTTCTATCCGCAAAATGGCATTTTCATGAGATTGATAATTACGGAAAGCCTAAAAATTATCCTGTAGAAGGTGTTATTATCAGAATTCCTGATTCGGAAGAATTTAATCGTGATGACTATGAATGGATATATACGGAAGGGGATAATTCAAGAGATATTGGGGATCTTTTTGAAAATGTAAATCTTGCAATACCTCTCGGTCTTACCTACGACTACAAGAACTTTAGCGTGAATGCTACATACCATCTTCCGCTTACAAAGTGTGCAAGTGGAAGTGACAACTGGGGGGATTATTCCCTTCGTAATCAGTCATTTGACTTTACAATAGGCTATCGCTTGCCATTGCGTAAAAGATAAAATCAAGACAAAATTGTAATATTGAAAAAATGAAAAAACTATTATTGCTCCTCATGGCAGTAGCGCTTCTCTGCCCAAAGGAAACCAATGCCCAAGATGGTAAAGGCTCTATCCATTTCGTGCCATACGTTGGCGTGAACTATTCTGATTTCTCTGGTGATACACAAAAATATTTCGAAGGAACATCAGGTAAGGTGAACTTTATGGTTGGTGCTCGCTTTGAGTTTCAGATTGCTGAAAAATCAGCATTTATTGCCGACCTTAATTATCGACGTCTTGGAGCAACTGCAGAGAATATTAAAATGTTTGGTCGTTCACTTCCTACATCTTCTATAGAAATTAATGGTCAAATAGTTGATAATTCGTATGAGTCATTTGAAAATTCGGAAAAGAGAAAATTTTGGATAAGTGAAGCAAACTCAACAAAAGTTACTCTTGATTGTATTACTTTCGGTGCTCAGTTCAAGCAGAACTTATTTTGTGGGTTATCAGCAAGAGCTGGTGTTGAAGGTACATTTAGTGTAGCTGAAAAAATGCACTTTCATTATATGAGCAGTTTGGCTTATAATGACGAAAATGGAAATACTATAAAAGAGTCATATGATGAGGAGTATGGAAAAGAAGATGTCGGTTCTGTTTTCTCAGACCATCTTAATATAGCAATTCCTCTCGGTCTTACCTACGTCTACAAAAACTTTAGCGTGAATGCAACATATCATCTTCCGCTTACAAAATGCGCGAGTGAAAGTGATAGGTGGGGTGATTATTCCCTTCGTAATCAGTCGTTCGACCTTACATTAGGTTATCGTATTCCATTGCGAAAAAAGTAAATGTAGTTGGTTAATGGTATGCCAGTCAGATTCATTAACTGATTTTGATAGTCATATTTCCTTTTTCATAATAATCCTTACGAAATTCAAAAAAAAACAAAAAACATTGCAAATTAAAAGAAAATACCTTAACTTTGCAATTGTTAATGAAAAAGGATTAGAATTAACCAATATAAAAACATTTGGCGGTATGAAAAAGATTTTTTTACTATTTTCGCTCTGCATAGCAATAAGCACAAGTGCTTTTGCACAAGATGAAGACAACGACATAGATGTTTACGTGTCAGTGGGTTGCAACAAGGACACACACTTCCACATGTCAAGATATTGCAAGGAGACATCATTCTGTCGTCACGAGCATGACAAGGCTCTTGTGAAGAAGTGCTCAAGTGAGTGTGTTCATCTCGGGCATCTGGGTACAATATCTCTTGAAAGAGCTGAAGCTGCTGGCAAGACTCCATGCCCAAGTTGCTGTGGAAAGATGAAGAAGAAGAAGGATAAGAACAAGAAGAAAAAGAAATAAATATGATAATCCCTACGCATTAGATGAGCGTGGGGATTTTTTAATTTATTAAATAATCCCTCCGTTAGTATGGATTTCAAGTCTTTTGATGAAACTATATATGAATTACTTTCACGAAAAACATCACTTACCTCTTCTATGATATTCACGACAGAAAGAATAGAAGTAAGACAATAGAAAAACGCATCCCGATCATTACGATGGGATGCGTTTCTTATTTCAGTTCTCTTTACACTTTATACCTTACTCTTTATTCCTTACTCATTATACTTTACTCTTTACACTTTACTCTTTATACTATATACTTTACACTTCACACTACAACTTGATTTTCTTACAACAAACGTAGCATTCTTTCTTTTCCTGCTTGAGTGCTTCTTCGAGAGTTGTAGCTACTACATGCCCTGTATGTGAACATGAGTTCTTACAATCCTTCATGGCTGCTGGCTGATGTTCGTGTCTGCACTTCATAAGCTTTGTGCAGTACATGGTTGAGTGATAAGTTTTTTCCTTGCAGCCGTTACTTATATAAACGATTGAATCCTTGGCTGCAGTTTGCGCGAACGACGTTGTGCTTGTCAGGCACATAATAGCGCATAAAATTAAATTTCTCATTTCTCTACTTATTATCCGAATACGCTTTATATAACATCTTTTTTGTCACCAATATGGAGAGCGTATGTACTCCATATTGGTGTATCGGTTTCCCATTGTTGCTGAAATGATGTCAGCAGGGATAACCAGAGAGACAGTAGGATCTATTCTAATTCGTACATTGCAGCTTTCTGTTCCTTGATGGCCTCATCGTAGATGTAGTCATCATAGGTCATGAGCTTGTCAATGGTACCCTTTGGCGTCAGTTCGATGATGCGGTCAGCAACGGTGTTGATAAACTCGTGGTCGTGCGAACTGAAAAGTATGTTGCCCTTGAAACCAACAAGGTTGTTGTTAAATGCCTGGATTGACTCAAGGTCGAGGTGGTTGGTTGGAGTATCGAGGATGAGACAGTTAGCGTTCTGGAGCTGCATACGAGCAATCATACAACGCATTTTCTCACCACCTGAGAGCACGTTCACCTTCTTCTCTACCTCTTCCTGCTTGAAGAGCATACGACCGAGGAAGCCCTTCATTGCAACCTCATTGCCCGGGCCATACTGTGAGAGCCATTCAACGAGGTTCTTGTCAGTCTGGAAGAACTCGGTGTTGTCGAGTGGCAGGTAAGCTGTGGTGATGGTAATGCCCCACTTGTATGTACCGCCATCAGCCTCACGATTGCCGTTGATGATCTCGAAGAGGGCAGTCATAGCCTTTGGATTGTGTGAGAGGAATACGGTCTTCTGTCCCTTCTCAATGTTGAATGAAACATTGTCGAAGAGTACGGTGCCGTCAGCATCAACAGCCTTGAGGTTCTCAACTTCAAGAATCTGGTTGCCTGGCTCACGCTCCATTGTGAAGATGATACCAGGGTATTTACGTGTAGAAGGTGTAATCTCATCGACATTAAGCTTTTCAAGCATCTTCTTACGTGATGTTGTCTGCTTTGACTTAGCCACGTTGGCAGAGAAACGACGGATGAACTCCTCAAGTTCCTTACGCTTCTCCTCTGCCTTTGCCTTCTGGTTCTGTGCCTGCTTGAGGGCGAGCTGTGAAGACTGATACCAGAATGAGTAGTTGCCGGCGAATACTGTCACCTTACCAAAGTCAATATCAACGGTCTGTGTAGATACTGCATCGAGGAAGTGACGGTCGTGACTTACCACGAGTACGGTCTGCTCTACGTTAGAGAGATATTCCTCAAGCCACTGTACTGTGTCGAGGTCGAGGTCGTTGGTAGGCTCGTCGAGGAGAAGGTTATCTGGGTTTCCGAAGAGAGCCTTAGCCATCATGACGCGCACCTTCTCATTGTTTGAGAGTTCTGACATCATCTTGTAGTGAGAATCCTCCTTGATGCCAAGACCTGAAAGGAGCTGTGCAGCATCGCTCTCTGCGTTCCAACCGTCCATTTCAGCGAAAGCCTCCTCAAGTTCTGCAGCACGATTTCCATCTTCCTCTGTCATCTCAGCCTTTGAATAGAGAGCCTCACGCTCCTGCATATTCTGCCAAAGAGGCTGATGGCCCATAAGTACGGTATTGATGACTGTATAGTTATCGTACTTGAAGTGGTCCTGCTCAAGTACGGAGAGACGCTCACCTGGACCAAGCTCAATAGTTCCCTTGTTAGCCTCCAGTTCGCCACTGATTGCACGAAGGAGAGTTGACTTTCCGGCACCGTTGGCACCGATAACACCATAGATGTTTCCTGCTGTAAACTTAAGATTTACGTCCTTGTAGAGGACGCGCTTGCCAAACTGAATGGCGAGATTGGTAATTGTTATCATTATCTGTTCTTTATACGAAGTACTATGAAGTACATTTTTTCCTGAATCATCAATTTTTAAATGAAAAATGAAAAGTGAAAAATGAAAAATACAAGTTAGAAACTGTACGTGATTTATTTCTTTATTTTATAATTTTTCATTTTTCATTTATTTTTCGGGTGCAAAGTTACTAATTTTTTTTCAAATCCACAACTCTACAGAGCCTAATTCCTATCTGAGAAGGGTGTTTCTTCATATAATTTTGCAAAAGCATGGGTTCAATCACCACTTTTTTATGAATTGACGATGCATTCATGAGGTGAAGACCATCTTTTTTCCAAACGGCGATTCCAATGTGAGAAGTATCAAGTCCTTTCTTATTGGTGAGAATCGCGATGATGTCTCCGTCCTTTATTGTCTGTCGAAGAATCTGAGTATTTCCGATATTTTTCTTTGGAATATAGCGGTATGTTCTCCCTGTGAGAATTTCCTCCATTTCCTTGATACCCTCCATCCATTCAGGATGCGCAGCAAGCATGGCATAAGACCGTGCATGCTTTGACATATAGTTTATCTTCAGATTCTGTATGGCTGTAAACGGCATATACTCGCTCTCAACCTTAGTAACAAAGCCCATGCGTACATTGTCTTCTATCCAACTTGTGAAATAATGAAGACGACGTGTATATTCCACCTTACCATTACGATAGCGGATTTGCTGAAGCTGGTTCTCAAAATCGCCGAACTTTGTCTCGCCTCGCTGAGCACAGAGTGTCAGAGCAAGCACGTTCTCAACGAATGTGGTACAATCAAGTTCGCGAGTATTTATTACCAGTTTCTCTTCCTTTGTATTACGGTCAAGGGTATGGGCTACGTATGGAATACCAAGAAATGCCTTTCCGAAATGAAGCATGAGATTGGAATCCTTTGGCAATTTCTGTGCATCGGCAAGCAGTTGCTCAATGCGCTCCATATCATTCTTTGAAGGATATGCAGATGCTCCCATAGAGAATACCAAGCTAAACAGCAGAATAAAAACAGTCCTTAATTTCATAATTGTTTTTAAATGATTAATATGTTTATTTTCAGGTTTTAAGGTTTTCTGGTCCTTAGGTTTTCAGGTCGGACTTGCTTTAGCTTGATGAGCCTTAGCGAATAATGCTCATTAGCGATGCAACCTCATAACCTTATAATCTCCCAACCTTCTAACCGGTAAAGACCTCATAACCTTATAACCTCATAACCTAACAAACCCTACTTCTTCCTCCAGAAATTATACCCTACATAGATGTTGAGCTGTCCGAATATATTATCCGCACGAAGTTTTTTCTGGTGATAGTGATATGTATGATAGATAGCACTCGCCCCCGCAAACCACTTGGCATTGTTCCATACGAGACCGAGACGTAACGTACCATCGAACGTGAAGTTGCTGAACCTGAAATCCTTCACCATTTCCTTAATGGATATTGACTGGTCGTAGGAATCGCCCCTTGACCACATATACGAGAAAGAGCCGAGTGCCTGAGCACCCAAGAGCCAGTTCTTTGCAAACACCAAGTTATAGCCATAACCAACGGAAAGTGGTATGCTACGATAGCTTATCTTCTCGAATACTAACGAGGAATCGTTAATGAGATAGCGCTCATCGCCTTTGGCTTTCTTCTTCACCTGCTTCTTGAAAGCATTCCAATCCATAGCCACCCCACACCTATTGTAACCCGTTCCGAAGATCCATGATCCTGCGTTATGACGCTGTCGGTTGGTCTGATTGAATGCCGCCTGATGAGAGTACCTACGCTTGTTTAGAACATAGTAGGCATTGATAGACATGATGTTGATATCAAGTCCGTCAACCTCCATACCTTTCATCAAATCCGTAGCATCAAACTCGCCATTTCGCATAAAACGAAGCGTATAGCCGTCACCAAGTTTCCGATAGATAACGTCAACGGCAATAGCCGGTGTGTAGAGTGTAGTATTGATGTCAAGGTTGTGAGAGCTGATCTGAATAGTATTCACATTGAAGACATATCCTAAGAACAGCCATCGCCAACCGAAGAACGGCCCAAGTTTCAGTTTCCTTGACGGAGCCAGATCCACCACATGCTTTTCCTCACCACGCAAGGTGAAGTAGTCATCGGTAAGTGTGGTCTGTGCCATAACGGTGAAGTTATATAGCTGTGGCTCAATAAATGTCGTGTCAGGATCTGAAGTAAAGAATCCGATAAACGACTTGAAAGCCCTGCCCAACCAGCATTTCTTCTCCACGTATGGCGTGGCTACATCATATGCAGGTGTTGCCAAACTATCAGCAACCACCTCTGTATTCGTAGTATCATTAACGGAAACGCTATCTGTCTGCGCATACACACCAAGTGTCATACACATTATTATATATATAGCAAACAAGCGTCTCTTCATCATTCCATTTACAATTTATCATGTACAATGTACAATTTCCATGTACAATTTCCAAACGAACGAAAAATCAATAATGCAAATACAAGACACTTCTTTCGCCCAAGAAGGTAATCTGTATTTTATAATTTTTCATTGTTCATTTTTTTCGAGGGGCTTTTTAAAACTTCCCAAGAATCCTATCCATTACCCAGTTAGTAGGAGTTGCGGATATACTTGTGCTCTTGCAATGAGCTGTACCCTGCAATGTCTCTACCACATTCTGAATAAGCGGCAACTGTACGCATTTTGGATTGGGAACTGTTATCCTTTGATTTCCATTTGATGTTATGAGTTCTATCGGCTGATAGTCGAATACGGAGAACGACACCATACCCTTATCACCGATAACCTCGATACGATCCTCTCTTGCCGATTCATGTCCTACGAAGCACCATGATCCGCTTCCTGGGAGTCCGCTCTCGAAACGGAAACAGGCACTTACCGTGTCCTCGGCAGTATAGAGTTTTCCTCTGTTTGCAGAATAGCCTTCCGCATGGGTAATGACACCAAACATATACTGGAGCATATCCAACTGATGAGGTGCGAGGTCGTAGAAATAGCCGCCACCTGCAATATCAGGCTGCAATCGCCACGGACGCTTCTCCTTTGAGTCATAGTCGAGTTCGCGAGGTGGAACGGAGAATCGTATCTGCACATTTATAACCTTCCCTATCCTACCCGAATCAACTATTTCCTTCACTTCAAGGAAGTAAGGGAGATAGCGACGGTAGTATGCCACAAAACATGGTACGCCTGTAATCTGACTCACATGATTCACACGAGCACAATCGTCATAGGAAGCCGCAAGCGGTTTCTCGACATAGACAGGCTTGCCAGCGTGCATAGCCATAATGGCATACGTGGCATGTGATGATGGAGGCGTTGCGATATAGACAGCATTCACGTCGGGATCGTCAACCAAAGCCTGGGCATCGGTGTACCACTTGGCTATGCCGTGACGCTCCGCATACGAGCGTGCCTTTTGCGCATTACGGCTCATCACCGCTACTACACGCGAGCCCGGCACTTCACCAAATGCCGGGCCGCTTTTTATTTCTGTCACCTCACCGCACCCGATGAAGCCCCAGTTAATCTGTTTCATTACTTTTTCTTCTCGTCCTTAGAAGAAGCCTTTGAAAGGTCTGTCTTCTTGTAAGCCTTGTTAAGACCCTGAACTACCTGAGTAGTGATGTCAAGAGCCTTGTCACCATAAAGGATGTTGTCACCCTGCTTTGTGAGAATGAGAGAGTACTTCTTGTCCTTGTTATATACAGCGAGGAAGTGCTGGATAGAGTCGCGGAGAGCCTTGTTGAACTTCTCTGTCTCGCCCTGGAACTCTGCACCGAGACGCTGCTGAAGACCTTCGAGGTCAGCCTGCTGCTTCTGGAGACCTGCCTGAATCTGACGAGCCTGCTGCTCTGTGTATGCGTTCTGCTGAAGCTTCTGCTGGAAATTGGCTGCTGCATTCTGGAGAGCGGCCCCCTTCTGCTGAAGTGTTGACTGAATGTTCTGACTCTTCTTTTCGAGAATGAGAGTATAGTCCTTGCAGAACTGATACTGGCTCATGATAGAGTCAACCTCTACGAAACCGATTTTGAGTTCTGTTGGAGCTGTCTGTGCAGGAGCTGCTGCCTTCTGCTGCTGATTAGACTTGTCGCATGATGTGAATGATACGGCGAGAGCTGCTACAGCCATAGCCGATGTGAAAAACTTCTTATTCATTTCTTTTTTCTATCTATTTTTTTTCTGATTGCATTAATTTTACGTGAGAAAACGCGGTGTTTTGGAAATATTTCATTACTTTTGCAAGTTGAAAATCCCCATTAACTTTCGTTTCGGGTGCAAAGATAAGAAAAATATTCGTAAATCCATACATAAATAATATTAATAATGAATAAAAATAAATTAAATCCTGCATGTGTGTTTGAGCAATTTGCTAAAATCAACACAATTCCACGCCCTTCTCAAAGCGTGAAGAGAAGATGATTGCATTTCTGAAAGAATTTGGCGAGAGCCGCGGTCTTGAGACAATCGTTGACGAGACTGGCAATGTTCTTATCCGCAAGAATGCAACTCCAGGCTACGAGAATCGTGAGACAATAATCCTACAGAGTCACATGGATATGGTGTGCGAGAAATTGCCAGAATGCACAATAGACTTTGATAATGATCCTATCGAGACATACGTTGACGGTGAATGGCTTCGTGCAAAAGGCACAACCCTTGGTGCTGACGATGGTATAGGCATCGCTATGGAGCTTGCCCTACTCGACTCAAACGATATTGAGCACGGTCCTATCGAGTGCGTCTTTACTCGTGACGAGGAGACAGGCTTGACAGGTGCCGAAGGTATGAAGGCTGGTTTCATGACTGGCTCTATGCTTATCAATCTCGATTCTGAGGACGAGGGACAGATCTTCGTTTCATGTGCCGGAGGTAAGCGTACTCAGGCTATTTTCCGTCCGAAATACGAGAAGGATGTAAACGGAATGTTCTACCTGAAGATAGGCGTTAACTCTCTCACAGGCGGTCATTCAGGTGATGACATCAACAAGAAACGTGCTAATGCCGTTAAGTTGCTTGTCCGCTTCATCTATCAGCAAATGGAGAAGGGATTGGTGCGTCTCGGCACTCTCAAGGCTGGTGGTCTTCACAATGCCATTCCTCGTGACGGCGAGATGGTTATTGCCGTTCCTTTTGCTCAGAAAGAACAGGTTCGTGCCGATTTCAACATCTTTGTTTCTGACATTGAAGAGGAGTTCCACGTTACGGAGAAAAACATTAACATGTACATGGAATCAACTGACGCAGAATCTCTTATGACCGAGGACGACAGTAGAAAGATTATCCTCGCTCTGCAAGGTGTTGACAACGGAATCATGTCTATGTGTCAGGACGAGGCTATCGAATGGTTGGTTGAGACTTCAAGCAATCTGGCAAACGTCAAGACACAGGAGGACGGCTCTGTTCTCGTTACTACTTCACAACGCTCAAACGTAATGTCAGCTTTGGATAATATGTGCGCTACCGTTCGTTCTGTATTCCAGTTGGCAGGTGCCGAGGTTGATACTGGCGAGGGTTATCCAGCTTGGAAGATGAACCCTAACAGTCGTCTGACAAAGATTGTTGTCGATACTTACAAAGAACTTTTCGATAAAGAGCCAAAGGTTCTCGGAATACATGCAGGACTTGAGTGCGGTCTCTTTGCCGAGCGCTATCCAAACCTCGATATGGTTAGTATGGGTCCAACGCTCCGTGGAGTTCATTCACCAGACGAGCGTCTGCTCATCCCAACCGTAGATATGGTTTGGCGACATCTGCTTGAGATTCTGAAGAAAGCTTGATAGAGACCCTCTCCCCGCTCCCCCTTAAAGGGGGGAGAGCCGGTTTGCGGTGGGAAGACTTCCTTTAAGTGAAGTCGGAGATTGAGTATCTTCGAGTATGTGTCAGATTTAGAGGGTATAGTTTTTTCATTATCCATTTCTTTTCCCCTCATCCCCCCAACCAAACTCGATGAACCTCCTATTCTATAGCGAACATAGAGCGAACCTTCATCGAGTTTGGTACGGAGGAAGAGCGAAGGAACAACGGTAGATTAACGACAAAATAATTGATTATTGTAGAATATTTCGGGGAAAAATCAATATTTTTCAAGCCTAACCGCTCATTTCTCAATAATTATTCATAACTTTGCACCCGAAATGAAACTGGTCATATTTACACAACCGAAATTCTTTGTCGAGGAGGACAAGATTCTGACTGCCCTTTTCGATGAAGGTATGGATATACTTCACTTGCAAAAACCAGACTCAGAGCCGGTGTATTGCGAGCGACTGCTTTCCTTGTTGCCGAATGACTGTCATTCAAAGATTCGTGTGCACGAGCATTACTATCTCAAGCAGGAATTTGACCTCAAGGGCATCCATATTGATAATCCAGACACGCCTACGCCTGCTGAGTTCAAGCGCAATGTCACTCGCAGCACCTATCGCATAAGCGACCTGAAGGAGATGAAGAAGAAATGTGACTATGTTTGTCTCCATTCCCTCTTTGATAGTCTCCACGGTAGTATGAAGGCTTCTCTGACCATTCTGGAAATGGAACAAGCACGCGACAAGGGACTTATTGACAAGCACGTCTATGCGTTAGGGGGAATGAGCATCGAGAACATCCGTATGGCAAAGGAACTTGGGTTTGGCGGTGTCTGTATCTGTGGCGACCTATGGAATCGCTTCAGCATTCAGCATGAACTGAACTTCAAGGAACTTATAGACCATTTCCGCAAGCTACGTAAGGCGGTGGGATGAGTGCATAGTTCGTAGTGCATAGTTAAAAGAGTAAAGTATAAAGCTTAAAGAATATAAATCATAAAATCTCAATGACTGACAAAGATTCCTTTATGGTATTTTCAGGCACAGCTACTCGCTACCTCGCTGAGAAGATCTGTGCCAGTCTTGGTTGCAAACTTGGCAATCTGCAGATAACAAAGTTCTCTGACGGTGAGTTTGCTGTTTCTTACGAGGAGAGCATCCGTGGTCGTGATGTGTTCCTCGTTCAGAGCACATTCCCTAGCTCAGACAACCTCATGGAGCTTCTTCTTATGATTGATGCTGCAAAGCGTGCTTCTGCCCGTCAGATTATCGCCGTAATGCCTTACTTCGGTTGGGCACGTCAGGATCGTAAGGACAAGCCACGTGTCAGCATCGGTGCTAAGCTCGTAGCCGACCTTCTGAGCGTTGCAGGTATCGACCGTCTGATCACTATGGATCTCCATGCCGACCAGATTCAGGGTTTCTTCGATGTTCCTGTTGACCATCTCTATGGTTCTGGTGTCATCCTCCCTTACGTTGAGAGCCTCAAGCTCAAGAACCTTGTCATTGCAAGTCCAGACGTAGGCGGTGCTAAGCGAGCTAAGTCATTCGCCAAGTACCTCAACTGTCCTCTCGTGCTCTGCAATAAGTCTCGTGCTCGTGCCAATGTCATCGAGAGCATGCAGATCATCGGTGATGTAAAGGGCAAGGACGTTGTCATCGTTGACGATATGGTAGATACAGCAGGCACTATCACCAAGGCAGCCGACATCATGAAGGAGGCTGGTGCCAATACCGTTCGTGCTTGTGCAAGCCACTGCGTAATGTCAGGTCCTGCAAGTGAGCGCGTTCAGGAGTCTGCCCTTGAGGAGATTGTATTTACTGATTCCATCCCTTACGCTAACCGTTGCGCAAAGGTTAAGCAGCTCAGCGTTGCCGATATGTTTGCCGAGACTATCCGTCGCGTCATCAACAACGAGAGCATCAGCAATCAGTATCTTATTTAAATAAGTGAAAAGTGAAGAGTTAAGAGTGAAGAATTTGAGTTACTTTAGTTGCGGAAAGACTAATAACGGTCTTTAAACAGCAAGACAAACTCAAATTCTTCACTCTTCACTCTTCACTCTTCACTTTTCATTTGAAATGAAAGCGGAAAAAGAGAAATTCATTGAGATCAAGGGCGCTCGTGTCAATAATCTCAAGAATATAAGCCTAAAAATACCTCGTAACTGCTTGGTTGCCATTTCGGGCGTGAGCGGTTCGGGAAAGTCTTCACTGGCCTTCGACACTCTGTATGCCGAAGGTCAGCGTCGCTATGTAGAGAGCCTTTCATCATACGCCCGACAGTTCCTCGGCCGTATGAGCAAGCCTGAGTGCGATTTCATCAAGGGATTGCCACCTGCCATTGCCATTGAGCAAAAGGTGGTGAGCCGAAACCCACGCTCTACCGTAGGTACATCAACGGAGATCTACGAGTATCTCCGACTTCTCTTTGCCCGAGCAGGTCATATCTTCTCGCCTATCAGCAATGAGGAGGTGAAGAAACACACACCAGAGGATGTCGTTGCAAAGATGCTGGAGTTCACTCCAGGCACTCGCTTCATGGTACTTGCCCCTTTGCAGGTGCCAAAGGGCAGAACGCTCAAGCATCAGCTCGAAATGGAGCAGCAACAGGGATATTCTCGTCTGTTCGTCAATAATGAGGTCACAACGATTGACGACTATATTGAGACCGTTGATGTGGATGCCGTAAAGGCTGATGGCATTTACATCGTTATCGACCGCCTTTCTTGCGACAACTCGCAGGAAACAATCTCTCGCCTTACCGACTCTGCCGAGACCGCCTTCTATGAGGGTGGCGGCTCTTGCTGTCTATATTTCCTTCCTGCGGGACTCATCTACGAGTTCTCTACCCGTCTTGAGGCTGACGGTATGACTTTTGAAGAGAAATCCGACCAGCTCTTCGCATTCAATTCTCCTGTTGGCGTATGCCCTTCATGTCAGGGTTTCGGAAGCATCATAGGCATCGACGAGCATCTTGTCATTCCCGACTCTTCTCTCAGCGTTTATGACGGTTGCGTGAAATGCTGGCATGGCGATAAAATGGGCGAATGGCGAACGGAGTTCATCCGTCATGCCGAAAGGGACAACTTCCCTATCTTCACCCCTTACTTCGACCTTTCGCAGAAGCATAAGGACTGGCTCTGGCACGGTCTGCCTTCTGATCGTGGCGAATGGCGTCCTTGCATCGACTCTTTCTTCCAGATGGTAAAGGAGAATCAGTACAAGATTCAGTACCGTGTGATGCTCTCTCGCTATCGTGGCAAGACTGTCTGTCCTGAGTGTCACGGCTCTCGCCTTCGTAAAGAAGCGAACTATGTAAGGGTTTGCGGAAAGACCATCACCGACCTTGTTTCAATGCCAATATCAAGGTTAAAGGATTGGTTTGACCATCTTGAACTAAATGCCCATGACACAGAGGTTTCCAAGCGATTGCTTGCTGAGATTAATTCACGTCTCGGATTCCTTCTCGATGTGGGTCTGGGCTATCTCACACTCAACCGTCCAAGCAACTCCCTCTCTGGTGGTGAGAGTCAGCGAATCAACCTCACTACATCTCTCGGCTCTTCACTTGTAGGTTCTCTCTACATCCTCGATGAGCCTTCTATCGGTATGCACTCAAGAGATACCGAGCGACTTATCTCCGTACTGAAAAAGCTTCGTGACATTGGCAATACCGTCGTTGTCGTTGAGCATGACGAGGACATCCTTCGTGCTGCCGACTATCTTATCGACATAGGTCCTGATGCAGGTACTCATGGTGGTAATGTTGTGTTCGAGGGTTCTCTCCAACACCCAACACCTAACACCCAACACCCCTCATGCTACACATTAGAATATCTCAACGGCACAAGGAAGATTGACGTACCCACCTCACGTCGTTCATGGAATCGCAAGATAACGATCAAGGGAGCGCGTATGAACAACCTCAAGGGCATTGATGTGGATTTCCCTCTCAACTGCATGACCGTGGTTACCGGTGTCAGCGGTTCGGGTAAGTCCTCGTTGGTGAAGGGCATCCTCTACCCTACCCTCAAGCGACATCTTGACGAGGTTTGCGATGCTCCTGGCGAGTTCAAGGCTCTCGAAGGCGACTGGAAGGACATTCACCACATTGAGATGGTTGACCAGAACCCTATCGGAAAATCAACGCGAAGCAATCCGGCGACTTATATCAAGGCCTACGACTACATCCGTCAGCTCTTTGCCGACCAGCCTCTGGCAAAGCAGATGGGCATCACGGCTCAGCATTTCTCATTCAACACCGACGGTGGACGATGCGAGGAGTGTAAGGGTGCAGGTGTCGTTACGGTCGAGATGCAGTTTATGGCAGACCTCATTCTCACTTGCGACTCATGCCACGGAGAGCGATTCAAGCGTGAGATTCTCGATGTGAGATACGAGGGAAAGAACATCAACGACATCCTTGCCATGACCGTGGACGAGGCCGTGGAGTTCTTTGAAGAGAAGTTTGCATGGAAGGATTCTAACCGCAACACACTCAAGAACATAATCGCCCGACTAAAACCTTTGCAGGAGGTAGGACTTGGCTATGTTCAGCTTGGTCAGGCATCATCAACGCTTTCGGGTGGTGAGAATCAGCGTGTCAAGCTTGCCTACTACATTTCTCAGGAGAAACAGGATGCTACGCTCTTCATCTTCGACGAGCCAACCACCGGACTTCATTTCCACGACATCAAGCGTCTGCTGCATGCCTTCGATGCCCTCATTGAGCGTGGTCACTCCATCCTTATCGTTGAGCACAACATGGATGTCATCAAGTGTGCCGACCACATCATCGACATTGGTCCCGAAGGTGGCGAGGAAGGCGGTCACATCGTCTGCACAGGAACTCCAGAAGAGATTGTGAAGTGCGAGGCATCTCACACGGCAAGATTTCTTAAAGAGAAACTAAACTAAGCCTCCGCAAGTGATGGAGTCAAAGTAACGTGAGTTCGAAGAAAAGCGCCGAAGGTGCGACACCTAACAGGGCAGTCCGTTAGGGCTGTTACTATGACGATGTTTTTTTAGTGAGCGCCGTAGGTGCAACACCTAATAAATACAATAGGTGTCGGTCCTTCAGACCTCATTCCCTAAAACTGTTTGTATGACAGCCCTAACGGACTGCCCTTTTAGGTGCCGCTCTTTCAGAGCTTTCTCAACCACGTGTTTATCAATAATATACGGATTGAAGGAATTCATCAAACTTGCGTTAATTACCAATCTGCGCAAGTTTAAAGAGTAAAAGGAACGTAAAAACATTAATGTGAATTATAAATGGAAGTGTCGGAAAATATCACAAGGATGGAGCGTGGCATACAGCGCCGCACCGAATTGCTACTGGGTAACGAGAACCTATCACGCATTCAGAAAACCAATGTACTTATCTTTGGTTTAGGAGGCGTAGGCTCATGGTGCGCAGAGGCTCTGGTGCGTAGCGGCATCCGCCATATCACGATAGTGGATTCTGATCGCGTATGCGTGACCAACTGCAACCGTCAGCTTATGGCAACGACAAAGACTATAGGTCAGGTGAAGGTTGAGGCATTACGCACACGTCTGCTCGAAATAAATCCCGATGCTCAGATTGAGGCGTTGCAGAAGATATACGACGCAACAACCGCGGAGTCATTCCACATGGAAGACTACGACTTCATAATTGATGCCATCGACTCGCTTTCCGAAAAAGCAGACCTCATACTCCGTGCAACAAGTCTCCCAGAGCATATCACATTCATATCCTCAATGGGGGCTGCCTTACGCACAGATCCGTTTATGGTAAGAAAGGCGGAGTTCTGGAAGGTGAAGGGCGACCCATTGGCTCGTGCCATAAGGAAGAAGTTCAAGCATAACAAGGTAGCTCCAGCAAGGAAGTTCCAATGCGTGTATAGCGAAGAGAAACCTATGGAGAACAAGGGCGAGAATCACGCTTGCGGTACAGGAGGTTGCCTCTGCCCAAAGGCAAAGCTACTAAGCGGTGAACGTGGCACGGACACAGCCGTATATGATGCTCCTGGAGATCAGCGTCTCGTAGAGCACGAATGGTGTTCGTCAAAGGCTCAGATCAACGGCTCTCTCTGCCACATCACCTCAATCTTCGGAATGTCAATAGCCGGCATGGTTATCAACAAGATCATCGGTGTTGAGTGTTAGGTGATAGGTGTTGGTAGTTTGTAGAAATTATAAATTGTAAATAATAAGATGGAATATATGTCACAGGAAGGCTACGACAAACTGGTAGCCGAATTGCAGGAAATGATAAACGTTGAGTTGCCAAGAGTCAAGGATGCTATTGCAGAGGCTCGTGACAAGGGCGATCTCAGCGAGAACTTTGAGTATCACGCAGCTAAGCGCGAGCAAGGCAAGCTATTGAGCAGAATTAGCTACAAGCAGAAGATATTAGAGAATGCAAGGGTAATTGACGCCTCTGTTCTCGGAAGCGACACCGTAGGACTTCTCCGCAAGGTGGAGATGACGAATCTTGGCAACAATGCAAAGATGACATACACAATCGTAAATCCTCACGAGGCAAATCTGAGAGAGGGCAAGATTTCTATCAAGTCGCCTATCGCTGAGGCTCTGTTAGGCAAGAAAACAGGAGAAATCGTAGAGGCAAAGGTGCCATCTGGCATACTGAAACTAAGGATTGACAATATCACGTTGTAAGAGTACAAGATCACTCATAACCAACGTGAGTTCGAAGGATATTATTTAACAACGAATTAAACCAATTAAAACGAATAGAATTCGATAAATTCGTTGTTCAAAACACAAAGACGCGGAGTTTTCATATTGAACACAGATTTCACAGATTGAAGGGATTTGCTCGCTTACGCTCGTGATTAAAATCCCTAAGATCCCTAATATCTGTGGTTTGATTTTTTGAACACGAAAATCACGAAAAGAACGAAATATTTTCGTTAATTCTGTGTTTTCCGTGTTCAGAATAAAAAATAATGCGAGATTGATGTGGTTGAAGCATTAACTTCGTGGCTCTTTTATGCATCTTTTTTGCCCTCGCCACAGGTTCGCTTCTAATCCGCTTCTAATTCGCTTCTAATCCGCTTCTAAACCGTTCCAAGTCCGTTTCATAGAATTGGCGAAAAAAGGGATTTGCAAGGGAGGTGCAACGAGTTTATATTTTTAACGCGGAGATTATTTTGAACACGGAAAACACGAAAGAAACGGATTCGTATCCGTTTTCAAGTCTCGGAAATTTTGAATTGCCTGGAAGGCAATACCATTAGTAACCGAGGTGCATACTCGACGAAAGAGAGGATGCCCTCGGACAGGAATCCAACTCTCCGCTACCAGCCTGGAAGGCTGTACCTGATTGACTTTTACGCATGACTTTTCGCGATGTACTGCCCTCCAGGCAGTAGAAGGATTCTTGGCTTTATTCCCCCGCACATTCTCGTTTCACTCGTATGTACGGGGTTACTAATAGTATTGCCTTCCAGGCAATTCTAAACTCTATAACATTAAAAATAAAAAAATGTTTGACCTAAAATTTTTAGGGGATTCGTCTGTAGAATATTTATCAAGGCATTGCAACTAATTGTAAATCTTATATTTATACACTCTTCAAGAGTTTCCTATCCCTATAAAAGGGAGCTCGTGTTGGTCAAACGGTCAAATGGTCAAATAAATTTTATTAACCCTCTCCCTGTTTTTCAGCATTCTAAATATTAATAATAATATAATAATTAATTATTATTATATTATTATTAAAGGGGAAAGGTGGTAAAATGGGTATTACTAAAAAATGTTTGACTATTTGACCATTTGACCTCGAAAGTGCGAAAGACATACGGATTTTTTGAAAAGGGCACGGATGTATCTGATTCCCTTTATTTCTGTTTCTTTAGTGTCCTCCGTGTTCAAAAAACTCTGTGTCTTTACGTCTCTGCGTTTTTATATTACAGGGGATATATAACGAACAAAGGCCCGCGATTGCGAGCCTTTGATTGATTCTATATGTAAGGGAAACTACAGTTTCAATTCCTTGATGATGCTTGAAATCTTCTGCAATGTGGTTACTCGGGTTGGGACAAGTGGCAGACGAAGCTGATTCTTGATGAAGCCCATCTCTGTGAGAAGTGCCTTTACACCTGCTGGGTTGCCATCGACAAAGAGAAGGGAATAGAGGTCGGTGAACTTATGGTGAATCTTCTGAGCAGCCTCGAACTCGCCGTTGAACTCAAGACGGATCATGCGAGAGAACTCCTTTGGAAGTGCGTTACCGATAACTGAGATAACACCAACAGCACCACACGCAATCATTGGGAAGGTAAGAGCATCGTCACCGCTGATAACCTCGAAGTCGTTTGGCTTGTACTTGATGATCTCGTCAACCTGCTCAAGTGAACCAGAAGCCTCCTTGATTGCCACGATGTTCTTGCAGTCCTTTGCAAGGCGACATGTTGTCTCTGGCTTGAGGTTGATACCTGTACGACCAGGAACGTTATAGAGCACAACAGGAAGCTCTGTTGCAGCAGCGATAGCCTTGAAGTGCTGATAGAGACCTTCCTGAGAAGGCTTGTTGTAGTAAGGACAAACAGACAGAACACCATCAATACCAGAGAAATCGCCATTCTTG
>CACYXI010000138.1 GCA_902778265.1 uncultured Bacteroidales bacterium
CGAACCCAAGACCCCCACATTAAAAGTGTGATGCTCTACCGACTGAGCTAGCGGATCTCCGTTTTCAGCACTCATTTTCAGAATGCGGGTGCAAAGGTAGTTATTTTTATTCAGAATCGAGCATCTTTTATTAATATTTGTTTGTTTTGTTAACTAAAATTAACTCTTTACTCTTCACTTTTCACTTTCTCCTCCTCCTTCGTGACATATCGCTGCCAGTATGCCATGATGAGTGTGGTGAGCGGTAGGGCTACTATGAGGCCGATAAAGCCGAGGAGTGCGCCCCATACGGAGAGGGAGAGAAGGAGTATGGCTGGGTTGAGGCCCATCTGCTTACCCATGATCTTTGGTGTCACAATCATATCGATAATTACCTGCACTACGGCAAAGACGAGCAGAGCCAGACCGAATACTACCCAGAAGCTCTGTCCGGTGTCGAGGGCTTTGAGTCCTGCGAGGAATGCAGTCGGGATAAGGGCAAAGGTGTGGAGATAAGGCACGAGGTCAAGAATGCCGATGAGTATGCCGAGACCGATAGCCATAGGGAATCCGATTATGGTGAAACCTATGCAGAAGAGTATGCCCATGGTGAGGGCAACAAGGCACTGTCCGCGAACGTATGCGTTGAGAGCGTTAGCTGCATCCTGAGCCAGTTCTTGCCAGAAATGATGGGTAGATTTAGGGAATATGCGAATCCAGTTCTTTGAGAGATACTCATAGTCGAGCAGGATGAAGAACATATACAGCAGTACGATACACGATGCTGCTATACTCATTACTAAGCTCCAGGTATGCCCTATGAAACTGAACACCTTCGGCATGGCTTCCTTTAAGGTGTCAGAGAAGTCATCACTCTTCAAGTATTTCTCTATCTCAGTGGAATGATTGTTTACCCATTCAGATACGGCTTCTGGAATACTATTGATATGAGTAACTTGATGCAGATACGTAGTGGCAAGTCGGGTAAAGGTGGTGCACTGCTCAATCATAGGAGGGATAATAAGATATATCACTCCCGATAGCACTATTATTGCTGTGAGCATAGCGAGAATGATACTTATTGCCCTTACCTTGACGTGCAGTCTTTTCTCGAAGAAGATAACAACGGGGTACATGAGGTATGCCAGTACCCATGCTATGAAGAATGGCAGGAGTACCGCGCTAAGATAGTTGAGTACTGCGAGTGCGATGACTACGATTCCGCCAATGACTACCCAGCGGATGAATTTGTCGAATGTTATTTTCTGGTCTAACACGGGTTTAAAATTAACAATTAATAATTAACAATTAATATGCCTTTCGTGAATGAATGTAACTTTTTCCTTGCCCCATTTGGGGAAAGGATGTCCGTAGGACAGGAAAGGGGCTGTTATTTAAAAAGTTTAGACACATATCCCTTCACTCGTGCCTGCTCCTTTCGATAGCACTCACGGCAGAGAGGTTCGTATTCCATTTTCTCGCCTAACATCACTTGTCCTTCTACATCAACCTTGCGATGACTGACATAGGCATTATGACCACAACGGATGCAGATAGCGTGAACCTTGAGCACATCATCGGCAATGGAGAGAAGCTGAGGCATAGCACCGAATGGCTTGCATTGATAGTCCATGTCGAGACCTGCTATGATTACGCGGATGCCACGTGAGGCAAGAGTGTCGCATACGCTTACTATTCCCTCATCAAAGAACTGAGCCTCGTCAATACCAACTACATCTACATCGCCTACCTTCTCAAGAATCTCTGCGGATGTCTTGACCGGCGTGGAAGGAATTACATTGTGATCATGGCTCACCACATCCTCCTCTGAATAGCGAGTGTCCATTGCAGGCTTGAAGATAATGAGTCGCTGTCGGGCAAACCGAGCACGCTTCATTCTACGTATCAGTTCCTCGGTCTTGCCAGAGAACATAGATCCGCACACCACTTCAATTCTTCCGGGCTGGTGTGACTCCCCATTTAGGTTTTGTGTCATATTGGTTGCAAAAGTAATTAATACTTTTAAAAAAAGCAAAGAATTAAGCTGTTTTTTTGCAGATTGAGGAAAAAACACTATCTTTGTGTTTGAAAATATATAAACGTGCAGTCAACTGTGCATTGTTTTCTTCACACGAATACGTTATGGGTATATTATATTTGGTGCCCACGCCTGTGGGAAATATGGAAGATATGACGTTTCGCGCTATCCGTCTCCTGAAGGAGGCTGACGTGATTCTCTGTGAGGATACTCGTACTTCGGGTATCCTGCTAAAGCATTTTGAGATTGAGGGCAAGAAACTCATGGCGCACCATAAATTTAATGAGCATGGTACATCAGCTGGTGTGGTTGAAAGACTAAAGGCTGGTCAGACCATTTGTCTCATTACCGATGCGGGTACTCCTGGTATCAGCGATCCGGGTTTCTTTCTTGTAAGGGAAGCTGCTGCTGCCGGAATAACTGTGCAGACATTGCCTGGTGCTACGGCTTTCACTCCAGCTCTGGTATCAAGTGGATTGCCATGCGACAGGTTCTGCTTCGAGGGCTTCTTGCCTCAGAAGAAAGGTCGTCAGACTCGTCTTGAGGAACTGAAGGAAGAGGTGCGCACAATGATTTTCTATGAGTCGCCTCGCCGATTGGTAAAGACGTTGGAACAGTTCTCTGAGGTGTTCGGTGAAGATCGTCAGGTTAGTGTGTGTCGCGAGATCTCCAAGATGTATGAGGAGAGCGTTCGTGGCACTCTCGCAGAGGTTGCTGAGCATTTCCGACAGACAGAGCCCAAGGGCGAGATCGTGGTTGTTCTTCAAGGCATAGATGCTGACATTCTAAAGGAAAGGAAGAAGGCTGAGAAGAAGGCGGCTCGTAAGGGATGTTTAAATGAAAAATAGTAAAATGAAAAATTATAAAATACTGATTACCATTTAAGGTTTCAAATGTCGCTCAGCTCGTAGAGATGCTTGCCAGAGCAAGAACTTGTATTTTTCATTATTCATTGTTCACTTTATAATTTAAAATTTGCGAAGGATTTTCTCGATATTAGCATTGATCTTGCTTCTGGCATCGTGTCAGGAGAAGAAGACTGCGCCTGTGGTGGAGAAAGACACGGTGCGCGATTCTCTTCAGCAGGTCATTGACTCTAAGGATCGGGAAATCAATGATATCCTTGGCACTATGAATGAGATTCAGGAGGGATTCCGACTCATCAATGTGGCAGAGGGTAGAATGTCTATTATAAAGAGTGGGGAGGCTGTTAATAAGACTGAGCAGATTCGTGAGAATATCCGTGACATCACTGAGATGATGGAGCATAACCGTGAGCTGATTAATAAATTGCGACAGCAGATACGTGAGAGTAGTGTGCGCGGTGATCAGTTTAAGGCTACTATTGAGGCTCTTGTTCAGCAGCTTGAGGATAATGATACGCAGTTGCAGAGGTTCCAGACCGAACTTCAGGAGAAGGACATCCATATTGCGGAGCTTGACCAGACTGTATCAAATCTAAACACGAATATTGCCTCCCTTAAAGAGGAATCGGCAAGCAAGTCGGCTACTATCGTTGCACAGGATAAGCAGATCAACACGGCTTGGTATGTGTTTGGTACTAAGAAGGAACTGCAAAGTCAGAACATCTACGAGAACGGTAGGGTGCTGCAATCCAATTTTAATAGGAACTACTTTACTAAGATTGATATTAGGGTAGAGAAGGAGATAAAGCTCTACTCGAAATCGGTAAAGATAATGACTGCGCATCCGTCAAGCAGTTATCAACTGATACAGGATGCCAACAAGCAGTATGTGTTGAGAATCAATAACCCACAGAACTTCTGGAGCACGAGCAAGTATCTGGTTGTGCTGGTGAAGTGACGGGAAATGATAAAATTATAAAATGAAGAATGAGAAATACAGGTTACGCTTTTCAAATTGAGGAAAAGATGCAAGGCTTTTTCCTGGGTATGCCCAGCAGACATACTGCTGGGAACTAGGCAGAAGCACTGCTGGGAACTGGGCAGAAGCGCTTGTAAGCGGCAGTTATTTCTCATTTTTCATTTTTCATTTAAAAATCCAAAGGATTATGACCGACGAAGATTATATGCGTAAGGCTCTTGCTGAGGCAGAGCAGGCAGCAAAGGAAGATGAGATTCCTATTGGTGCTGTTCTTGTGTGTCGTGGAAGGATTATAGCCAGGACGCATAATCTTACAGAGACGTTATGCGATGTAACGGCTCATGCCGAGATGCAAGCAATAACTGCGGGGGCTAATGCTCTTGGAGGTAAGTATTTGACTGACTGCACTCTTTATGTAACAGTAGAGCCATGCCCTATGTGTGCCGGAGCTATCGGTTGGGCACAGATTTCACGTATAGTTTATGGTGCTCCTGATGAGAAACGGGGCTATCGTAAGATTGCTCCTAATGCCTTGCATCCAAAGGCAGAGGTGGTGAGTGGAGTGCTTGAAGATGAATGTCGCACCTTGATGCAAGATTTCTTCAAGAATAAGAGATAGTCGGAATACTCCTTCTTTACAAATTGCACATTAAATGTGTATATCCTTGATTATTTGCCTATTGGCGTTACTCAGCTATTGAAATGCCAGTTGTATATCAGCCTTAACCGCAAGTGTCAAAAAAAATGAGATTTTCATCCCTTAGTATAAGGGAGTCTCGGTTGATTTTTCCGACACCTGTCTTTGATTACATAAAGTGAGAATTTCGGAATTTCTGTTTCTAAATTAGAAAAAACAGAGTTCGTAGTGCCTTCGTTGTAAGTTCGTAAAACTACCGCTTATATGATCGGAGGTATGGTGGTATAAAGACAAAAAAAGAGCTACATTGATTAGCGTGATGCTTCTCAAAATGTAGCTCTTTCCTTATTATATATAATGTTTAGTTGTGTACGAGTGTACCAATCTCCTCACCTGCAATAACCTTCTTCAGATTACCAAGAATATCCATGTTGAACACATAGATAGGGAGGTTGTTCTGCATACACATAGCAGTAGCTGTGATGTCCATAACCTTCAGACCCTTTGCAATTACATCCTGATATGTTATGTCGTGGAACTTTGTAGCAGTTGGATCCTTCTCTGGATCGGCTGTGTAGATTCCGTCAACACGAGTACCCTTGAGCATTACGTCTGCCTCAATCTCGATACCACGAAGTGAAGAACCTGTATCGGTTGTGAAATAAGGTGAACCTGTACCTGCACTCATGATTACTACCTCGCCATTCTCCATAGCCTCGATTGCCTTCCACTTAGAATAGAACTCACCGATTGGCTCCATGCGGATAGCTGTGAGTACGCGGTTCTTCTGACCGATGGCACCTAATGCGCTTGAAAGAGCGAGTGAGTTGATGACAGTAGCGCACATACCCATCTGATCACCCTTTACACGGTCGAAACCCTTGCCTGCACCTGTAAGACCACGGAAGATGTTTCCACCACCTATCACGATGCCGATCTGCACACCCATAGATGCGATTTCCTTGATCTGTTCTGCATACTGGTTGAGACGCTCAACGTTGATACCTTGCTTCTGATCGCCTGCAAGACTCTCTCCTGAGAGCTTGAGGAGTATTCTCTTGAATCTCATTTTGTTGATTACGATTTATTAATTATTAATTACTTGTTTTCTATTGTTTTCTTTATTAAAATATATCTTTATCAAGTAGAAACATAGTGTTTTTGCTTGCTTTACAAGGTGAAACACCGTGTTTTTAGTTGTTTTATAGATAAAAACACAGTGTTTAGGGTGTTTTTTAGGGTGAAACACCGTGTTTTGAGGTGATTTTAAGGTAAAAACACGGTTTTTTACCCATTTTTTAGGTGTTAAATGCTTATTTCAGGCAAAATTTCACCTCTTTGAACTCGTATTCGCTTATCGTGCCGTCGGTTCTCTTTAGTCGCATAATGCCATTTGGGAGAACTTCTGCAAACTTAGCATCAAACTGTCCGTTGGCATCCTCGTAATGGTGTATGCCCTCTTTCCAAAATAGATGCTTGTGGTATTCCGTTAGGATGGTGTTGCAATCCTTGTGGATAGTCCATTCCGATTTTGCTATGCTGAGATAATACTCGAAACGCGAGATGATGTCATTCAGAATAGCCTGACGGTCGTATTTCTTACCCGTTATCTGTGTAAGAGATACAGGATTAGGTGCTGAGCCGTGGAACTCGCTCTGGTTGATGTTGATACCAGTACCAATCACCATATCGCTCATCCTTCCTGACTGTATGTTACCGTCTATGCGAGTACCGCTAATCTTTCGCTCCTTCCAATAGATGTCATTAGGCCATTTTATGCTAATTTCATCTGCGTAGGCAGAAAGAACATCGTAGAGAGCAAGCGCATGAGCCATGGAAATGATATACTGCATCTGAGGCTCAAGCCAGATGGGGTGGATGAGAATGGAGAAAAGCAGGTTCTTGTCAGGTTCGCTTTCCCATGTGTTAGTCCCCATACCGCGACCTGCCGTCTGGTGGTTGCTTACGGCTATGGTTGTCTCCTCATTACTGAATTTGTCAGCATTATTAAGGAGGTATATGTTAGTGGAATCAACTTCCTTGAGATGAATGATATTCATTATTTATTATTCATTAGCATCACCACGTTCCTGGCTTTTTCTTTCTCTGATATTTCCTATTCTCCCAATATTGGAAATGAGAGGTGATATCAAAGGCATTCTCCTTATGGATAATCTGCACTTCTGTATCAGGTGCTCCTATCACGGAAATGGTATCATAGCGAATCTGGCAATAGTCCAGTCGGTGGCATCTTACGTAAGCAGCTGTGGCTCGGAGAATGTTATTCTGTTTCTCAACGTCTATCGCTTCATCAGGATCACCCCATTGCTCAGAACTGCGAGTTTTGACCTCCACCACCAAGAGGATGCTGCTATCCTGGTCAATGGCAACAATGTCGAGGTCGCGATGCGTATCGTGCCAGTCGCGATGACGAATGAACCACCCTTTCCGCTTCAGGTAGAGAGCGGCTTGCTCTTCGCCCCATTTTCCAAGATCATTATGTTCTGCCATAGGCTCTTTTGCAGTTTTTATGTTTCTCTGTGGGAAAATCTACTGCAAAAGTAATGAATTTCTTCTGAAATAAAGAAAATGCGGTGATTTATTTTGATTCTTCGTGGAAAAAACGTATCTTTGTAGTCGTAATACATAATCTAACATTAATAAAAGCAAGACTATGGAAGTAAAGATAACAAATGAAAACTTTGAGGAACTCAAGAATGGTGAGCTTCCTTTGGTTGTGGATTTCTGGGCAACATGGTGCGGTCCATGTAAGATGATATCTCCTATCATCAGCCAGTTGGCTGAGGAATATGACGGTAAACTCGTTGTCGGTAAGTGTGATGTTGAGGAGGCAGAGGATCTCGTAGCTGATCTCGGCATTCGTAACGTACCTACAATCCTCTTCTTCAAGGGAGGCGAAGTGGTTGACAAACTCGTCGGTGCTGCCAATAAGGCGAAGCTTGACGAAAAGTTCTCAGCTCTGCTCTAAAGCATGAAAAGGTCTAAGGTCTATGAGTCGGCTTTAGACTTTTTTTGTTTTGCGCATAATAAAAGAAATGCTCATGCGTTATTATAGTGTACAAATCAAATCAAAGTTTAATTTTACTCCTGTGCCTATGAAGCATTTCTTTACTCTGGAAACTTCTTCTCCATCAGAGAAAACAATTAACATAATTAAGCAGATTGCTTATTCATGTCGTGCGATGAAGGTAGGAGGACAATATCAGATGTTCTGCCTTAACTGAGTTGCAACAGTAATTAACTTTCTAAAAAAGGTCGGATAAATATAGTTTAAGATATGACTATTGTTTCTCCATCTCTCCTTGCTGCGGATTTCCTGCATCTTGACAGCGAGATTGAGATGATTAATGATAGTGAGGCCCAATGGCTTCACTTGGATGTGATGGATGGTTCCTTCGTGCCTAACATTTCTTTCGGTTTCCCAGTTCTGGAAGCTGTGGCTAAGGCATGTACCAAGAAACTGGACGTTCACTATATGATCAATTCTCCTGAGAACTACATTGAGCAGACAGCCAAGCTCGGTGCGATGATGATGAACGTGCACTATGAGGCTTGCACGCATCTGCATCGCACTATTCAGGAGATTCATAATGCCGGTATGAAGGCTGGTGTTACCCTTAATCCTGCTACTCCTGTATGCGTTCTTGAGGATATTATCAAGGATGTTGATATGGTTCTGCTCATGAGTGTGAACCCTGGCTTTGGCGGTCAGAAGTTTATTGAGAATACCATTGATAAGGTGAAGCGTCTTCGTGAACTTATCAATAGGACTGGTTCGTATGCCCTTATCGAGGTTGATGGTGGCGTGAATGGCGAGACTGGTCCGCAGCTTGTAGAGGCTGGTGTTGATGTTCTCGTAGCAGGTAGCTATGTGTTCAAGTCTGAGGATCCAATAGCAACTATCAGTTCTTTGAAGGCTTTGTAAGGAAAAGCGAAAGCGATAAATATATAAACGCGAAGATATAAGGATTTGCTCCTTACGTCTTCGCGCTTGTTTTTGTGTAGTCTGTATGAATCTTATACCATTTCCAATTCGATAGAGTTCTGGCGTGCGAGCTTGCGCATATTGATAAGTGCATAGCGCATACGACCGAGTGATGTATTTATGCTCACGCCCGTTGTCTCAGCAATCTCCTTGAACGACATTTCCTGATAGTATCGCATAAAGACAACCTCACGCTGGGTGGCAGGAAGGAACTCCATAAGCTTCTTCACGTCGCAAAGCACCTGCTTGTTCACGAAGTCAGCCTCCTTGCTCGCGTCAAGTAGCTCGTCGCTTGAAATGTTCGAGAGATCATTATCCTCGTTCACGTCAATTAGGTTGAACTGCTTCTGACGTCTGTACCAATCCATAATGGCATTATGGGCGATACGCATCATCCATGCACTAAACTTTCCCGTAGGAGTATATCGACCTTTCTGAAGGTACATGATAGCCTTCACAAAAGTCTCTTGGAAAATATCGTTTGCGGTGTCATTGTCATGCACAACAAATAATATATATGTAAACAACGCATCTTGTGTACGCTGTAGCAACAGATCGAAGGCACGATTGTTGCCCTCCATATAGCTGATGGCCAATTCCTCGTTGGTCATCGTATTGAGATTCTTCATTTTCTTATAGTTTTAAGTTTTAAGTAAATGTTGTCTCGATAGGCTATTTGTTTTTGTTGTTGAAAAATTAACTTGTTGTACAATCGACTGCAAATTTATATTTTTTTGATGAGAACAGCAAGTTTTTTGTCTTAAAACTTGTAAATTGTACAAAAAAAACCGCAAAAGCCACGGTTAAGTGACGATTGCGGTTAAGGTATGGTAGTGAAAATTAGTTTTTTCAGATTACTTTACCTTATTTACGATGGCTGTGAAAGCCTGTGGGTTGTTGACTGCGAGGTCAGCAAGCACCTTACGGTTGATCTCGATACCAGCCTTGTGAAGAAGACCCATGAGAACTGAGTAGCTGAGACCCTCCTGACGAGCAGCAGCATTGATACGCTGGATCCAGAGAGCGCGGAATGTGCGCTTCTTGTTCTTACGGTCGCGGTAAGCGTATGTAAGACCCTTCTCCCAAGTGTTCTTGGCTACTGTCCAAACATTCTTACGAGCACCAAAGTAACCCTTGGTAAGCTTCAAAATTCTCTTTCTCTTAGCACGAGAAGCAACATGATTTACTGAACGTGGCATA
>CACYXI010000139.1 GCA_902778265.1 uncultured Bacteroidales bacterium
ACACTTTGCCTTTGTACGGCTTGCGATCTTAATCTCCTTGAAGATGTCACTATTCATTGCCATCTTCACGATAGCTACGGTAGCAACGCCACCGGCACCAATTACTAAAACTCTTCCGTTCATTATATTTTGTTTTTAATTTCTTGTTATCAATTTGATGTACTATTTAGCTATGTACTATTTACGATTTATTTACTATTTCGACAAGTATTTACTATTTTTTTTGTTTTGTTGAGATTGTAGAAAATAGTACATCCTCCAAATAGTAAATAAATAGTAAATCGTAAATTGTCAAATAGTAAATTGTAAATCGTCAGATAGTAAATACTCAATTGTCTTTGATTTCCTCGCTCTTTATTCCGAGTGCCGACATCAGAGAGTAACCGAGTATCTCCTGTCGGAAATTGCCTCCTGCAAGTGGCTGCATGGCGAATACTGTGATGCGCTTGTCGTCGTCAACATCCCTGAGAGCCTGACGGAGATAATCTACCATAGTTCCATCATCGCAGTTGGCAACGATCATTACTCGCTTCACGTCCTTGTGATTGGTTGCGGTCTTTACGATGTCAATGATGAAGTCGTCCTTGCTTACCACTTTTTCCACAGGGAAACTGCTCATCTGAAATTCACCAAGGTTGTCTTTGAATGCCTTTCCGTTCAGCTCTTCCTTGTAGCTTGACGGACGGAAATTCTTCAATCCGTCTTTGTCATAGTCGTGGATGAAGATGACCGAAGTCTCGGTCTCTTGTCCCTTCATACCTCCATCAAGGGCAATGCAGTCAAGCCAGTGGGCAAGGTCTGCCTCTGGTATGTGGCGGCCGATAATACGCTCAAAATTGACGATGAGATTGAACGCTACTGAATCAACGTAGTCACCATCTATGATGATTACGTTCTCAGTCCATTTCTCGGTTAATTTGCTGTTATTCATTGTTCGTTGATTTAGACTGCAAATATAGTGAAAAAAAATGAGAATACTTATCTCCTTGCATTTTTTTTAACGTTAAAGCATAAAAAAAGTTGCCAACCTTGCGGTTGACAACTTTATTTAGACTGTTATTTGTATCGGTTTACCAGTTATCTGATGTATCACCCATGAAGTTACCTGTAAGGATACCGTTGATGAATGCATTGAACTCAGACTCTGTGTACTGAGCGTTGTCCTGGTACTTAGCCTGGAGAGCAGCCTCCTGATACCATGAACGAACGAGCTTAGAGAAGTCCTTTTCACGCACACCATCCTTAGTTCTGGTAAGGATTTCGTCAACAACAGGAGCGTCAACCTTTACCTTACCGTCCTTAACTTCAAAGTTCAAGGTGTAGTAGCCACCAAGATCCTCACCCTGCTTCTGATAGGTGAGCTTTGGGTCGTATGCACGAATATTAACAGAAGAACCGTCGATAGTAATGATAACCTTCTGCTTAGGGTCTCTATACACCTCTGATACGTTTGTGAAGAGAGTTGAGTAAATCTCATGCGCAGTCTTCTTCTCGAAAGGAACAACTGCGAAATTACGACCGTCCCTCAAATGGAATGTTCCATCTGCTGTCAATTTGAACTCAACTGTCTGTGCACTTGCAGACAATACTGCAGACAGACACAGAACTGCAATGAACAAAATCTTTTTCATGTCTTTTGTTTTTATTGATTATGTTAGTACTTTTATTCAATTATACTCTTTTTGTGCGTCTGACAGGACTCGAACCTGCACATCGTAAGACACCAGATCCTAAGTCTGGCGCGTCTACCAATTTCGCCACAGACGCAACAATAGTATTACTTACGGATTCAACATCTATTATACTATTTTTTTATTTCAGTGGCAAAGGTAATAAAATAAATTGATTTCCCACAAAAAAAAAGGTTGAAAAATTTACATAATTAACATTTATTAAGAATTTATCGGCGGTTTTATAGTCGCTTGTTAAAAAAATGCGGTTTCCATTATGGTATCAACCCATTTCTGATAGTCTGCGCTTGTTATATCAACCTTTATTGTCGGTTCAATTCCAAATTCGGTGCTATTATGCTGATTGTCGTACATAGGACAGGCAGAGAAGCGTATTCCCCAACCATTTGGAAGCTCGCTTGAGAAAGGCATTCCGGCACCTCCTCCCGTCTTGTCGCCTATGATGGTTGCACCAAGCGTTTTCATATACTTTACAAACTCGTTAGCCGCGCTGTATGTAGAGCGATTGGCAAGCACACAGACCTTCTTTTGCCATCTTATTCCTTTGGCTGGTTCTATGTATTGTGCTTCTAAGTCGGAAAAGCTATTGTGTGTTGTGCCTGTCTTGTGTTGCATATACCCCACCAGCACTTTTTCATTCGTGAATCGGGCGGCAAGTGTCTGGGCTGATGTTATCATTCCACCGCCATTGTTTCGCACGTCGATGATAAGCGAGTTACAAGGAGCGAGATAGAAAAGTACCTCGTCAAGATTTCCAGCTCCGAATGAGTTTTCGAACGAACCGCAATAGATGTATCCAACGTTGTTGTCGAGGATTCGGTATCTCAGTCCGTTGGCTATCTTATAGTCCGTACCAAGATATTTCCTTTGTAGGGAGTCTGAGAAGTTTGCTGGAAAATCTTCTTTCCACGACCAGTTTCTTCCGTAGTCGAAGGATGCGGAAAGGTTCACGTGACCGTCTTTCAGTTCGCCGATCATGTTACTAAGGAACTCAAAGAGTTGGTCGCTACTCATATTATCCGATACCTGTGACGAATAGCGTGCATATACGTTTTGCCAGTCAACACCAAGTTCTTCCTTCTTTAGGTCGAAGAAACAATAGTGCTCGTCCATTATCTTCCATAGTGCCTCGAAATTGCCTGTTGGCGTATTTGCATATTCCTCTTCCTCCACACACGAAACCAGCGTGAAGAGTTGTGATAGTAGTATGAATAGTATGCCCAGGTGTTTCATTTTATATGATATTGTGTAACATTTTGTTATTTTCTAACTACAAACCCTATCAGGAAGGCATTAGTGTATGTATGCTGTTTCAAATGGTTAGGCTTGCTCTGACGGTAGTCGCCGAGATAACCTACACGGATGCAGGTCTTCTTTCCGATAGGATAATCCACGGATAATTGATGTCTGTATTGTGGTACGGCTACTGATGTCATCACAATGTTATTGTCGTAGTTCCCGTTGTTGAACAGCTCGTAATACGACTGTCCGTATGCCGGTGAGAACATTATCCCGACTAATGGTAAACGAGCCTCATAGCTTATCTTTAGAGCCTTGTTGCCGATATTCAGATTGTAGTATGCTTTCATTGCTCCGCCAACAGAAAGTGAGGCATATCCTTGTGCAGGATTATTGGCTGTGTTTCGCATGTTGTATGCAAAGCCTGTATAAAGGTCGGTCATGAATCCTGCATTAATACCGTAATCATACCTATGCTTTATTGCTTTCAGCATAGAGAATGCAAAGTCGTAATGTCCTGCTAAGGTATTTGCATTGTCAGCTCTGTTGTGGGTATAGTCGATGGCACCCTCATGAGTGAAATTCAGATTCCATCTATCAAGTCTTATCCGATAAATATCTGAAATAAACCTAAAGTCCGAACCTTTATATTTCTCTGGTGAAAGGTACGTGTCAAGCCTGTTTGTTTGTCCTATTGCGAAGGTTGTGCTTTTCTCTATATGCTCAATATCATTTGCCTCCTGTGCTTTTGCAAAGGAGGCAAATGATATTGCTAATATAATAAGGAACGTGCGCATGTATGGTAATTAAATCGTACTTTGTAAATGGTACATTGCACATGAATTTATTCGTCTCCAAAGTCTAATGAAGTCTGACCTGTGAGTTCGTCACGTACCTGCTGCTCGCTCTTGTCTGCATCTGGGTCAAGATTCTCTTCTTCATCCTCTTCGTTATCGTCTGAGTTGTCTTCCGTAGGCTCTGGGAAACGAAGTGGCTCAAGCTCCTCAATCTTGGCAACCTCCCATGTGGCGAGTCGCTTTCCACGCGCGTCATATCCCTTGATGCCGATAAACTGGTCGGCGTCAATCTCCATCTGTGGACGGAAAGCGTCTGTGCCGCCGAACGTAACGAGGATGCGAGGATAAACGGTATCGGTCAGAAGAATTTCCTCCGACTGTGGGTTGCCCAGGTAGTTGTGGTGGTTCTTTGTTGCCTTATCGAGCTTGAAACGCTTGATGTATGGAAGGTTCTTGTTGTCCTTATCGAAGAGTACACAGGTGTAAACCTTGTCTGGATCAAACTTCTCAATACGCTTGATGTTCTGCTCAAAGTGGTTGTCTATGTTTGGAGTCGTGACATAGAAATCGCCATCGCTCAGTATTACGAGTATCTGGTCATCGTCAGTAAACTCGCCAAGCAGTCGTCCGTGCTCCGTATGGTTCAGACGGTTCACGTCTGGATCATACCACACTTTTTGACCGCCCAGAGTTGAGTGACCATGCGACTTGAGCGAGATCCTATGGATTGAATTCTTTGTCAAGAGGTTTCCGCGTGATGCCCTTCCTTTTACTGCGAGGGTAGAGAAGTCATAGTCTATGAAAATCTTCTTGATCTTCACGTTTGGCTCAAGCGTAACTTTGATAACCTCTGCCTCACCATTCGGATTTGCGGTGAAGTAGTGGATCTTAGAGCCTGCCGTACCCATCGTGAGGTCGTACTCCTTATCGCGCGTCATGCCTGTCACGTTGAATCTCTTCACGTAGTAGTTGCCCTGCTTACCGTCGCGATATACTATGTTGTATGTGGTGCGGAGGTCGTTCTTCTTCCAAACCTGCACATGGATGATGTTCTTGCCAACGAATATCTTATCCGCTACACGGATTACCTTGTATTTACCATCCTTATAGAAGATGATGATATCGTCAATGTCCGAACAGTTGCATACGAACTCGTCTTTTTTCAGACCAGTACCGATGAATCCTTCTGCACGGTTGATGTAGAGCTTTTGATTAGCCTCTGCCACCTTTGTCGCCTCGATAGTATCGAATGAGCGTACCTCTGTGAGTCGTGGATGCTCTGCACCATACTTAGCCTTCAGGTGTTCGAACCACTCACAAGTCACATCTACCATGCGGTTCAGGTCGCGCTCTATCTCCTCGATCTCAGCCTTTATCTTTGCCATCAGCTCATCAGCCTTGTCCTTTGAGAACTTGGCAATGCGCTGCATCTTTATTTCGAGAAGGCGGAGAATATCCTCCTTCCTTACCTCGCGAACGAAGAGATGATAGAATGGTGTCAGGCGTTCGTCGATATGCTCACAGATGCTATCCACGCTTGTGGCATTCTCGAACTTCTTATCCTTATAGATACGCTCCTCAATGAATATCTTTTCCAGAGAAACGAAGAATAACTGCTCAAGCAACTCGTTCCTGCGAATCTCCAACTCGCGCTTCAAGAGGTTGAGTGTCTGGTCTGTGCTTGCACGAAGCAAATCACTAATGGTAAGGAACTGTGGTTTTCTATCCTTGATGACACAGCAGTTTGGTGATATGCTCACCTCGCAATCTGTAAAGATATAGAGGGCGTCCAATGTCTTGTCGGATGAAACACCTGGAGTGAGATGAACGAGAATCTCCACGTTTGCGGCTGTTAGATCCTCAACCTTACGCACCTTTACCTTACCTTTCTCCACGGCACGAGTGATAGAATCGATAAGTGACTCTGATGTGCGTGAGAATGGAATATCGCGTATTACGAGTGTCTTGTTGTCGAGCTTTTCAATCTTTGCGCGTACCTTCACCGTACCGCCACGCTGACCGTCATTGTATTTTGATACATCGATAGAACCGCCAGTAGGGAAGTCTGGGTAGAGGTGAAACTCCTCACCACGTAGGTATGCTATGGCTGCATCACAGATCTCGCAAAAGTTATGTGGTAGGATCTTTGAGTTAAGACCAACGGCAATACCTTCCACACCCTGTGCAAGAAGCAATGGGAACTTTACAGGTAAGGTGATAGGCTCCTTGTTACGACCATCGTATGACAGTTGCCAGTCGGTTGTCTTTGGGTTAAATACGGTCTCAAGGGCGAACTTGCTAAGACGTGCCTCTATGTAACGTGGAGCAGCGGCACTTGAGCCTGTGAGGATGTTTCCCCAGTTACCCTGAGTATCGATCAAAAGGTCTTTCTGTCCCAACTGTACGAGGGCATCACCGATAGAAGCGTCACCGTGAGGGTGAAACTGCATGGTGTGACCAACGATATTCGCAACCTTATTGAAACGACCGTCGTCCATACGCTTCATTGAGTGCAGTATGCGACGCTGTACTGGCTTCAGACCGTCCTCGATATGTGGTACAGCGCGTTCAAGGATTACGTATGAGGCGTAATCCAGAAACCAACTCTGATACATACCGCCGAGGTGATGTACCACAGAAGCATCGAAACGGTTGGAACTTGCAACAGTAACGCTTTCTTCCTCGTTGACTGTTGCATTCTCATTCTCGTTCAGGTTGTCGTTTGTTATCTCGTCCATTGTTGAAAAGCATTTAGCTCGGTTTCCTTTTTTTCGAATGCAAAGACATTGAGTTTTTATATCTGAACACGGAAAACACGAAAGAAACGAAATGTTTTCGTTCATTACGTGGAAAACGTATTCTGTTTTTTTATGAACACAGATTGCACAGATTAAATGGATCTTCTCGCTTGCGCTCGTGATTTATATCCCTTAGATCCCAAATATCTGTGGTCTTTTTCTTTTTGAACACGAAAGACAGGAAATCTTTTCGTTCATTCTGTGGATTCTGTGTTCGAAATCATCTTTGCGACTTAGCGTCTTTGCGTTCGATTTTTTACCGATTTTCTATCCGTTTTAGACTGCAAAAATACAAAAAAAATATGAAATATGCGAATTTTATTCTTAGTTTCTTCTCTTTTTAAGGGAATAATGTTTAATTTTGCGCTCGAAATGAAAATAAGAAACTATTCTGAGGTGGTAAAGAAGAGTTTTACCACGCTCAACGCATTCGAGATTGTACTCATGGCTTGCATCATGCTGCTCGCCCTGTCTTCGTTCTTCATCAAGGGTGAGTTTGGCTGGCAGAACTGTATCGCGGCTATCTCTGCCGTTCTTGGCGTGTTCTGCGTGGTGCTTGGTGCAAAAGGTTCTCTCGCCAACTGGATATTCGGAATCCTCGAAGGCTTCCTCCACATCATCATCTGTTTCTACACCCACATGTACGGCGATTTCCTTCAGCGTATCTTTTGGAATCTGCCAATGCAGTTCGTGGGGTGGAAGAGTTGGCGTAAGCGTGAGCTTGGCGACCACACCAACCGCGTAAAGACTCGCTACATGACTTGGACTCAGCGCGGACTTACATTCCTCACCGTGGCTGTAATGACCGTCCTGCTCGGCATATTCCTCAAGTCGTTCGGTCCTTGGATGATTGACACTCTTCATGGCATTCTGCCCGATATGCAGTTCAAGACGTTGAAGATGGACTACGATCAGGAGGCACAGCTCTGGCTCGATGCCTTTACCACCGTTCTCAGTATCGTAACGCTCTATATCTCCGTCAAGGCATTCGTAGAGCAGTGGTATATGTGGCTCGTCATCAACGTTTCGTACATCACCATGTGGCTTATGTCCGATTCCGAATTTTCATTCATGACCGTAGCTAAATATTCCGTCTATCTCATCAACACCTTCTACGGAATCTGGATGTGGAATAAACTCTCAAAAACAAAGTAAAACAAGTCGATCCTCTGCTATGACAACGTAATTCCTCTGCTACATCTCTGCTACATGTCTGCTAAACCTCTGCTACTGTAGCAGAGATGTAGCAGAGGAATAGCGATGTTACAGCGAAGGCATAACGAAATCTCGGTGGCATTCCAATTCTGAATAATACTCAGAACGGTATGTCACCGAGATGTTTTTATGCTTTGTTTTTAAGCGTGTCCTTACTGGAAGGTTGAAAATGTCTCTCCTGCGTGAATGTAGTCAACGAGTGTCAGGTCGAATCTCAATGTGCTATATCCAGGAATCGTAGGACTGGAAGAAGATTTTTGATAATCAGAAGTGCCATAGCCGAGAGTGTATGGTATGTAAACCGTCCAACGGTCGCCCTTGTGCATATTCATCAAGGCTGTTGAAAAACCAGATCCTTTCTCTGAAACAGAAATGTCTGTTGGCTTCATAGTCTTTAGGTCGTATTCACCAGTCCATGATGAATCAAACTGATACCCGTCCTTATAGCTTGCGCTTGGCATGTAGTTGCCTCTGTAATGAACACGAACCTTATCGCTGTAGATTGGGCTTTCCGTGCCTGTTCCTTCAGTCTCTACATGAACGACAATGAAATCAGTCTTTGCCTTTGCTGTGAGTTCGTCCTTGGTGTAGGTGCGAATAATCTTCCAACTGTTGTCGCCTGAATTGATAGCCGTTTCAGCCTGAGTATAGATGCTGTTGAAATATGCCTCGTTGCGCTTCTCCCAGTTATCATATTCGCCTTCCTCGCCATCGCTCTCGCTACATGATGTCATGCTGATGACGCCTACGAAAGCCATGAGGAAGAAGAAATATCTGCTGGCAGCCTTTCGACTGCCAGCAATAATATTATTGATACTCATTTACTGAAGTTTCTTAAGAAGGGAAGTGATAGAAACCTGATCCTCGATGATGCCCTGAAGCTCAGAGATTGCTACACGCTTCTGCTCCATAGAGTCACGGTAACGGAGGGTTACTGTGTTGTCCTCGAGAGTCTGGTGATCGACTGTTACGCAGAAAGGAGTACCGATGGCATCCTGACGGCGGTAACGCTTACCAATCTGATCCTTCTCCTCATACTTACAGTTGAAGTGGAACTTGAGCTGATCCTGAATCTCACGAGCCTTCTCTGGCAGACCATCCTTCTTGGTGAGAGGGAAGATAGCGAGCTTGACAGGAGCGAGGGCTGCTGGGAGATGGAGAACGGTACGTGTCTCGCCATTCTCAAGCTGCTCCTCCTCGTAAGAGTGGCACATGATAGAGAGGAACATACGGTCAACACCGATAGATGTCTCGATAACGTATGGAGTGTATGATGTGTTCTCTTCTGGATCGAAGTACTCAATCTTCTTGCCAGAGAACTTAGCGTGCTGGCTAAGGTCGAAGTTGGTACGAGAGTGAATGCCCTCAACCTCCTTGAAGCCGAATGGCATGTGGAACTCGATGTCGGTAGCTGCGTTAGCGTAGTGAGCCAGCTTGTCGTGGTCGTGGAAACGGTAGTTCTCTGCACCGAAACCGAGGTTCTGATGCCACTTCATACGTGTTTCCTTCCACTTAGCGAACCAGTCAAGCTCTGTACCAGGCTTGATGAAGAACTGCATCTCCATCTGCTCGAACTCACGCATACGGAAGATGAACTGACGTGCAACGATCTCGTTACGGAAAGCCTTACCGATCTGAGCGATACCGAATGGAATCTTCATACGACCAGTCTTCTGTACGTTGAGGTAGTTTACGAAGATACCCTGAGCTGTCTCAGGACGGAGATATACCTTCATTGAGCCTTCTGCGCTTGCACCCATCTCGGTAGCGAACATAAGGTTGAACTGACGAACGTCTGTCCAGTTCTTTGTTCCAGAGATAGGACATACAATCTCCTCATCGATGATAATCTGCTTCAGGGCCTCAAGGTCTGGTCCCTGCATAGCTTCATGATAACGTGCATGAAGGTCG
>CACYXI010000140.1 GCA_902778265.1 uncultured Bacteroidales bacterium
CCGAAACCTGCCTGATATGACAAAGAGATATCATTTCCTGCTACCTGATCAACAGAAATACTGATAGTCGCATCCTTGATCACCACCTTCTTTGTGACATTGATAGTTTTCTCATCAACAAATCCCAGCTTCACCTGCTGGTCATACTTCTTCATCAAGAATGCCTCCAGTTCACCATAAGGTATTTGTAACCTCAAATTCATTCCGATGGATTCCTGATTGTTCATTACCTTAATATGTTTGCTTATATTCGGCTTCTTGGTTTCTTTCTTATTCAGCGTAGCCAAGTCTTTAACCTTTGAAACGTAGTCGGCTATCATCTGTTTATAATCCGATTCACTCAGCGGATGGGTCTCAGTCCATGTCTTACCGCACTTAGGACATTCGTATTCAACCTGAATATCCTTGTATATCCACTTCTCCAGTTCATCACCCCACTTTTCCATGTCAGTTCGCAAAAGGCGCAAGACAATTTCCTTTGAAGCCTTCCAGATCAGTTTCCCACCAACAGGAATAAACTCCACAGCAGTCCCAGGTCCGCCATGCAAAGCATCTCTGATAAACCCACGCTTCTCTCTGCCAACTACTACATTACCGCAGTTGGTGCATTTTTGGATGTATCCACTATACATTTTGTTTAATTAAAGAAAAACACAATCCAAACTCGAATTATATGTTACTTTTCTATTGTTGAATATAAAGTGTTTAATTTTTCTTGATCGCCTTCTATAGTATTAGCGATACTATTGTAAAATTTTTCCATAAACATTTTTCCCTTTTCAGTGAACATCCGCTCATGTAATGAGCAACTATCATCAACTCCCAGTTCATAAAGTTCCTCTCCATCTTTACTCAAGATGCCTACATCATGACACCACTCCATTATAAACTTAAAATGAGAAATAACCAATTCTTCTTCTTGGCCTCCATCAAGTTGCCATGCAACTTTATCATACACTTTGTACTTCATTTAATCTTTCCTTTCTATTCTTGTTGTTACATTTGTTGGATATTTGGCTAAAGAACCATCTTCTGTTCGAACATAAATGCCACCATTTTCTCTGATACGAGACTCTTTTGCAATTTGCTCTTCTTTGGGAGCAGTTTGAGATGTTACTTCTACAGAGTCTACCACTTCACCATCTCTAACTACTACAAAATCTACACGTCTTGCTGTGCCAGTTATAGGATCTCTGACTATGTTTCCATTCTCATCTCTCAAATAAGCCTCTCTAATTATTTCATTTGGAGGACACGGGTATTTTTCTTCTAGTTCTTGTTCAACCTTTTCTTCTCTTTCACATCCATCTAACTTATTTCGCACTACCTGATCAAGGTTCTCCCTATTCTTGTTTTCCCTCAAAGACATTGATTCTATCCTGCAGTTTTCAGGAGTCAAGGGCTTGTTTAGTTGCTCTTCGGGAAGCATTTTAAATTTCTCAGCTAATTTGGTCAGTTCGGTGAGACCTTTGCCCAATTCTGAAAATATAGTTAATCCATACATATTAAAACTTTTTTATAGTTTGAAGCCAAGCATTATAGATGCTTAATGTCTCTTTACTTTCATTTGCATAGTCCGCCATAAGACAATGGTATAGTTCCAAGTCATAGATCGTGTCTAAATGAGGTAGATTCTCTTGAACCAACTCAGTCAGTCCTTCTGTTAGTTCCATGAAATCTGACTTCTTTTGAATCAACTTTCGTACTTCTAATCTCAAAGACAGAACTTCCGTTACCATTTTGGCCAATTGTGGGAAAAGGTCGTCTCTCCATATTCGGAGCGTTTCTTTTTCGCGATATTCTTTAAGCAATTCCAAAGCTCTCCATTTACAGACAGTAGGAAGGTTCAGATTTCCTAAATGCTGTTCAAGAAAATCTGTAGCTATATCTATGTCTGAGCTAACACGTCCTTTGAGCAAGAACTGCACAAGCTTTGCTTTGACATCTTGTTCTTCCTTCTCGATATCCGTTAATCCATCTCCATCAAATTTGTAAGGGTGATTCCCTTCATATTCTTCTATTTGGCATAGGACAGGTTCTTCCCAGTCGTTTTGATAGACAACAGCCACTCCAGTAGGCAGTTTCGCGATTTCGTCAATCTGTTTGTCTTTCAGTGCAGATGCCTTGCCAGCTACTTGTCGGTCACTATCTTCAGGCAAGCGCATGATAATTTTTGTGTTAGTGTTTCTAATTGCAGAGGCATCTACTGCATTGGGGGATTGGTCAACAATGACAAATCCTTCACCATAGGTACGCATTTCTGCAATAGCATTTGCAATCATTTCAACACTCTTGCCTGCCAGATTGCTGTCTTCCTGGCTTTGTGCTGTTGAAGTTTTTCTGAAGATGTTATGAGCCTCCTCTAACACTGTAATATGTCGTAATCCACTATTGGGAATGATATTACTGTTAGCTCTGTATTCATTAAGACGCATGATAAGTATCCCCATGATGAGAGCTTTGGTTTCCGACGAGCCGACTCTGCTTAAATCTATTATGACGTCTTTATCAAAAAGATTTTCATCTCCATTTTCACTTGACGAGAAAATGAACTGATTAATACCATTACAGAGCGATTTTACCCTACTTACTAAAGCCCCAGTATAATTACTCTTAGTCTCATCAGAATATGCAGAGTTACTAATGGTGCGAACCAGTTCGTTTAGAAGGTCAGAAAAAGAGGGAAAGAGCTCTTTGGAGAGGTTGTTCTTCGAATGATACAGATTCCATCCGCAACTCTCATATGTATTCAAAATCGCCTCTTTCAAAATGGCTGGCATTGCGGCATACATAGGCCAACAGACATTGAAGATTTCAATCAGCCGGTCAATGTGCTCCAATACATGCACACCTTCAGGGAATCGGAATGGATTTATTCGCAACAAAGGTGTCTTGTCAGGATTTGTGCCATAAACATCCACATTCTCTAATACATCTTTATATTCGCCTTTGGCAGGCTCAATCACCATGAACTTAGGCCCATCTGGTTTGCGAAGCTGACTAATCAAATAATAAACCGTATTGCTCTTGCCAGAACCCGTAGCTCCAGTCACAAAGGTGTGCTGGGTTAAACTCTTGATGTCTAGATAGACTTTGTTTTTCTCCCGCTTCACTCCTTGGTCGAAAATACAACCCAGCAATGTCCCGTCATGGCTATCACCACCATTCAGCCTAACCACTTCCTTAGCCAATGACACATGTTCGATGACGGGTAGTCCAGGAACTGATTTTCTTGGAAGACCTATCATGATAGCTACCTCTTTGCTATTTAATAAAGAAGTAGGCAGTAATTCTATACTCGTTCCCCAATTCGCATTTCTATATTCGAAGACGGGATGTGACAAAGCCCCAACATACTGTTTTAAGTTGTTAAACTTCAAAAGTTCCAGTTCAAATTCATCGTGAGAGACATAGTCTTTAGGGTCAGGTTCATACCAGGTGTTGATAGCTGAGTTCTCCACTCCAGACTGCTCTCCTTGCATGATAGAACGAAAAATGGAGGCTCCCATCTCTGCAGTTGATCGATCTATGCCATACGAGAGAAAGTAAGCCCCCGTCGCCCAGATACCCGTGCTTTCGCAAATCTCCATTCGTTCCAGTTGTTTTTCTATTCTTTTTTGAATCTCAAGGATGTGCTTGTCCTGAATTGTGATGGTGAAATTTTTAGAAGAGCCTATGGTTGATGTAGTACCATTTGTCTCGCTGAAGGAGTCAGTGTGTGCATCGCTTATAGTTGTTGTTTCAGTCTCTGTATGGGTGACTCCATCTGCAGTTGTATGAGAAGTACTTTTTGTCAGTGTTTTAGAATCTGATGTGTTTTTTGTTTTAGCACCCATTCCAAAGCCAGCACTGGCTACACCTAATCCAGCTCCAGCAGCAGCCACTGCAGGTAAAGCAGCTCCACCGGTAGCGGCAACAACAGCGACACCGGCAACTGCAGCTCCTGCCATTGCAAGACCTTTGCCAATCTTCCCCATCCAGTTTTCCTTACTTTCTCCTTCCGTATGAGTATTCGCTGTGGATTCTGTGGTTGCATTAGACTCGTTATGTGTCGTTCCATCACCTACTCCATGAGCATGACTGACCGTATGAGTATCAGCTGTGCTTTTAGCCCTCGAGATGGCATTAGCCAACGACTCGTTGGTACTATATGCTAACTGACGGTTAGCAGCAGCAGAGAGTTCTGTGTAGATTTGCTCGTAATTATACCGAATATCTGCTATTTCGGCATGGGGAATATTAGAGGCAAGGACAACGGCGGTATATCGCTTTCCTTGCATAGCGAAAGCAAACTTCTCGATACCTTGAATGAAATTAGCATTGGTATATTCGCCCTTACTGTTCTTATATGAGGGGATGCCGACAACTGAACTGATACTAACGGCTTCAGTTAGGTCTTGAAGTAAATGTTCTTGTGGAGAACGCTCCTTCTCCTTCTCTATTTCAGAATAGTCTAAAAGAATTGCTCCAGGGAATTGTCCCAAAATAGAATTTCTTAAAGTGTCAGCAACAGAACTCTTGCCCTTTTTCTCGTCCTCACACTTGATACCTATATAAAAATCAGTCTTGTCCACCTGCCCGTCAACGATAAGGAACACTGAACTGCAAGTATAAGTCATAGCACTTACGACGCTAATAAACTTATCTGTGGCATATTCGTCTTTTTCATACACCATCTTATTGATTTTATATAGGACGATTTCATCAAGTCCCATGTTGTCTGGCAACGGCATGATTTCCATATCCGACAGCTTTGTCAGATAACTTTTCAGTACAATGTCATCCACCATTTTCATGGCTTGGGTTGAGCGCTCAATATAATCTGCCAGATAACTTTGTTGCATCATGGAGTTGTTATCACTCTTGACTTCCTCCTGTTTAGGTGCATTCCTCTCCTTTGCCAATTGCATCAGCTCTGGATTACGTAAGACTTGCTCGCTTGGCATCTCAGACTCGGAAGGAGTTCGTCCTCCGTCAAGCATGTCTAAGTTCTTCTTGTCGTCGTAAATGCTACTCATTTCTTTAATTCTTTAATAAGTAATACACCTCCAGCTATCATCGCAAGTGTACCAACAGAGGTTAGGATGGTTGCGAGTGCTGCTTTTTCGACGCACAATCCTGCAACAGTAGCTACGACTCCTCCTGCTACAACGGAAGAGTATGCTGTCTTTTTGGAAGTCCAAGCATTTCTTGCTGAAGTACGATGTGCCTGGGAAGCTTTGTTCCTGTTTATTTTCTCTTCAGCATCAAGATGTTCTGCTTTATCCTTCAGCACCAGTTTTGCAACCATCTCATAAAAGGCTAAACGCTCTTTTGAGAAATTATCAATCATGTCATTTTTTACTTCAAACAAGAAAGTATCGTCCCATTCTGACTCTTCTTTGTCGTAAGTCTTGCCGTTATCATCATCATAAAGGTTGTTCAGTTTCGACTCTGCATAAGACTTCATCTCAGTAAAAGACTTTCCACGAGGATCAAGCATCAGTTCATTGATAAGGAACAGACGCACATTTGTTATGTCACCGCTGTCTACAGCTTTTATAAATTTTGCTTTCATACGCTTAGAAATTTATGATGTCATTAACTCTTTGTTGTATATTCTCGAGAAATATTAGATCATTCTCTTTTTGAGCAATTTCTTCGGCCTTAGCCTCTTTGTCTGCCTCAACTATTAAGAGATTATTTAGTTTAGCATCAAGTATTTTGTTAATGCTCACCAATTCTATCTTCAGATGCTCTTTCAGCCGCTGTGTTTCTGATTTAACATGTTCAATAGCTTTATTTTGAATCTTTATTAGATCGTTTTCTATAGGCTGCAGATAGTCACTTGCAACTTCGTTCATATCCACATAGTCAACATATCTTGAAACCCATACTTCATATTTTTCAGTATGATCGCCTTTATCGAACCATGAAAAAGGATTATACCATTTTCTTGTAGAGGATACAAATATCTCTTTCGTTTCGTTATGTCCTTCATCCACATGCTCTGTATTGTCACTAATGATAGTTGACAAGTCTGCCAAAGAAGCGGAAACCAATTCGGCGGGGCTGAACGTTAGTGCTTCTGTATTGACCTCAAATTTCAACTTGGAAAGACTTTTCTTGTATTCTTCAACAATCTTATAAATAGTGTCTTTATAGGCACTACTAAGAATGTTGTCTATTTCTACTTTTATTTGCAGCATGATCGCCTTTGCTTCATCCTCCAACTCCTTACATTGTATTAAGGCATCAGCTTTTTCCACCTTGATGTCACGTCCACTATACAACTTGTTGATTTTAGATGTAACAGTTTTGATATAATCACCTATTTTTGTTTTTGCTTCACTCTCCAAGTCTATGCGGTCAATTTTTTGGGATTGTTCTTCTGCATTTTTTGCTGATTGTATGGTCTCTTTAATGCGTGCTATTTGCTGTTCAATAACAACTTTGGCATCTTTATCTTTGCGTATGGTATCTTTAAGATGGGCCACTAAGGACACTTCACTTAACTTTTCATTGAAAGACTGAACCAAATCATAGACTTTCGTCGTTCTTGCATATTTATTGATATATTGGGAAATGGCTTGTTCAATGGATTTAATCCCTGTGTGTAGCTCTAATTGTTCGCGCTCGTTCGCTTTCTTTGAAAAAATATCTATTCGCTGTTGTATTACTTGAGGGAGATTTGAAAAGTTATAGTATTTTTCAAAATGCAACGCCTCGTATTTTTCTGTTCTTGATCTGAACCCCGGTAATGCCATAGAGTCTTCTGGATCTTCATTCGTTCTTAGTTCAAGTGCCGCCAAAGATGTGACAGGAAAAATGTTTGGATTGTAGATTCCTCTGTCTTCCAATCCTTCTTTAACTTTAATAAGGGCGCGTTCAATACAATCCAAGCCTTCTTTCTTTGGGCTGAATCTATCCATTCTGTTGACTGCAAAGATAAAACGTTCACGAGATTGCTTACCACCTTTTTTCATACAGTCACAAACGTAGTCCAGGAGTACTTTCTCATCGTTGATACCCAGTTGTTCTCCATTCATGACAAATAGTACCAACGACTTGTCTGAATCGGAAATCATCCTGTAAGTAGTTTCCTGATGATGTTTGTTACGTGAGTTGTTTGGCCCTGGAGTATCAATAAGCACCAACCTCATACCAACCGATTCCACAAAAGGAATTTTCCCTCGAATTTCTATTGTAGACACGTTGGCATTATGGTTTAATGATTCCATATCCTCAAGCGTAATATTGTCTATACGTTTGATTACATTCCCAGATGCGTCATAAACAATTGCAGAGAAATTGTCTTGTTTGGTATCTATAATTTTAACAATGATTTCTGTAGTGGCCTCATTGGCTGCCGGCATGAGTTGTTTGCCGAGGAGCGCATTAATAAGTGTGGACTTACCAGAACTCATGGTGGCTATCACATTCACTTCAAACAAAGCATCTTTGGCTTTTTGGAAAGCTGTGGTGATCTGGCTGTCTTTCAGTTCTGAAATTTGCCCTTTCTGTATATCTTTGAAGATACTATCGATGGAATTCTCCACATCGGTGATGTCTTTTGTTTTGTTAAAGGTGTAGTTAACGGAATAATCCTCTTTGTGAGCATCAAAGGTTGCCTTCAAATCCTCGAAGTCGGAAACTGATCCCGTAAAATCTATCGATATATTTCTGTCCTTGTATTCTTCGCGAATTGTGTCAGGCAATTTCTCTATCCATTCCTGCAATCGTTTTTTTCCTACATTCAGGGCGCTGTTGGGTTTTGGCTTCTGACCATCGACAGTGATCTCTGTTTGTATTAAATACGGATTGTACTTGATTCTTACTTCCTTCATATATATTAAATGTTTTTTATAAGTTTCTCCAAATAATTAATTCCTGTATTCTCAATAGGGTTTATACTCGAGGGCTGGCCAATATACGATGTAAGCTGATAGTAGTCTTGGCAGAACCTCGAATAGAGTGTGTCTCTGTCTTTTACGTCCTCGTCATCCAACCTTGAATCGGGTAACTTGAACAACAAAGCAGCCTCTGCTGAGGTTGGTATGATGATAGGAGAACTGAAGCCTATCTTTATCAAGTCGTTTCTGTAGTCTTTTATCATTTTGCCAACGGAGTCTTGTTTCTTGTTGAATCTGTCAAGCTGGTTGAGAACAAAAAAAATAGGCTTTCGTGCTTCGTCTTTGAGTAAAGACAAAAGCTGGTACTCATCGATAGTGCCATTGAATTGACAGTTAGATATGTATAAAATAGCATCATAGGATTCCTTTTTGATAGCGTCCTCAGTTATTATCCGATGTTGGGCTTCATTACAATTATTCCATCCTGGGGTGTCTATGAAACAAATGTTGGTTGAATCCAACTGTGAATGGAAAGGAAATGCGGCATGAAGAAAAGATTCGCTGTTAACATGTTCTATGTCATCAAAATATTCGTAGTTTCCATCGGCATTCTGAATTGTCAGGCCATCGGCAGCACGCTTGTTGTGTAGGTAGACTATTTTACCTGTACATGAGGTCGTACGAGTTTTGTTTAGTCGGTATCCTGTAATGGCATTGATAAGCGTCGACTTTCCTGCACTGACATTTGCGACAACAAGAATTCTCTTTTCTGTCTGTTTCAGATGTTCCTGATTTTGTTGCATGTGTGATACCAAGGCATTGTTGAAGATGCTTAAATCCGTTTTATCTTTATATGCAAGATGCGATTTTCTCAATGCTCCTTTTGTAAAAAAACCACAAATGTTATCGTTCAAATAGGTGAATGCTTCTTCTTGCCTGTAACCCTTGATGAAGCTACTCTCTAATAGATAGAATACATCGAAGAAAAAGAATTTTTTCATCGAGAAGAACGACAGTCCCCTACGTTTTAGGGATACAACTTTTCTTAATGCATCAATATCATTCCTCCAAAATGTTTTGGCATCAGCTGGACTGTTCAAAATGGACGTAGCCCAAGCTCCAAAAAATAAATAGGTAACAGGAGAGTTTTGTGATAGCAAATAGAGACATGAGCCCAACCCTTTCACATAATCTATGCGAAATCTGTCTTCCAAAAGCGCGACAGGATGGTTAGCGATGCTACATACTCTATTTAGTATCTCGTCCATTATTATTTGTTTTTAGTTACTTTTTATATTTGTTCGCAAAGATAGGGAATAATTTCGAATCGGCAAAGTAATTACTCACTTTTTTCATATCACGGACTGGATTTTTATATTATAAACTCAAATCATCAAGAAGCAAACCCCTAACGCAAACAAATGTCTATAGGGCCATAGGGAGGGAAATTCCAAATAAACATCTTCCTCTGTGAGAGGAATTGACATATAACTGCAGATTCCCCACAACAAAGCAGTATATGAAAATATTCTGGGGACGCCAGCCAAAACCATGACTACTACTATCGCCATGTGAAGAAATGGGATACCTTTTGAAACAATATCTAACGTCATAATCTATTATATTTTAAGTTTCTGGGTGCAAAGATACGGTTAGGGGCAGACAAAAGTTGTCCGAGATATTTTTTATTTGCATGACGCCGTATCGCCGTATCACCGTAGCATGAAGTGAAATTGATGGCGGAGAGATATTGTTATCTATATTTTATATTATATATAATATATATATTATAT
>CACYXI010000141.1 GCA_902778265.1 uncultured Bacteroidales bacterium
TGAGGATTGTCTAAGAGCAAGATGCAATCACATTATCAGTCATGAAGAAATTGATGAGTATGACCATCCATCGGAAATTGTATCTGATAAGCGTTTGCGCATTTCCCTTGACACTATTTTGCAAAAGGTTAAATTACTGCCTGCAAGCCGTGAGAGAAAACTTACAATTACAAAGCTTCAGGAAGCTATCATGTGGCTTGGAATGGACCTGAAACGTCTGAATCCGGATAATGATCCGTATATCAATTCCAAGGATGCCAGCAATGAGGTTATCGACCCGACTGCAGACGGACTTAAATTATAGGGCGAATGAATTATAGGAGATTTCTAAATGATAAGGATTACCTCGCCATTATTACAAAGGAGGGGTTGAGCCAGTTACTGAGAGAAGAACATGACCGCATACTTCAGGCAGAGGAAAGTGCTGAGCAAGACATGAGAGAGTTCCTTGACCAGTATTATGAGATAGAGAAAGTATTGGCGCAGGGCAAATCCATTCGTGAGTATTCACCAATGGTTACTTATCCGGCTGACGCCTATTTCTATGTCAAGACTGAGAACAGCAAAGGCGATATCGTTCTTCAGATCGCAAGAAGCCTTACAAGTATCAATGCCTATCACAAGCCGACATTGAAAGTGTATTGGGAGCGTGTCTTGAACTTTGATGGCATAGATACTGATAAGGTGATGCCATATTTCCAGATGAGAACTTACAGACCTGGTGATATCGTTAAGTATAGCACTGAGTTTTGGCGCTGTGTTTTGTGTAATGGCTGGGATTTCAATAATATTGTCATTCCAGGTCTCAATGCTTGGAAAGAAGTTCCTGTCAGGGCATGGGAACCATTGTTTGAATGGGTATTGAATGATGTTTGTTCTTATGATGGGGTGTTCTATGCTTTGATTTCTGAAGATGGTTTAGATACGTCTCAGACACCAGATGAGAGCAATTGTTGGGGTGAGATAGGCGAATACACAACTGATTATGAGTATAGCTATGGTGAGGACAGCCATGACTACGTAGTTTGTGAGGGAACGGTATTCTTGCCGTTTATCAATCCAAATGCTGATAAGCTTGAGGAAAATGTCAACTATGTATTTGATGATCCTCGCAACCTCAACGTTGTTAAGCACATGACACGTATAGCCATTTATTACTTGCATCAAACCATCAGCCCTACGAATATTCCTCAGTCTCGTCAATATATGTATGAGGAAAGCAAGGACTGGCTGTATAAGGCTTCTAAGTTTAAATTGAATCCTCAGTTGCCAAGAAAGATGGACCCCGTGACAAAAGAACCAAAGGTTGATTGGGCATTGGCAGACTTCTCAGCCCCTTATGATACCGATACAAATCCTTGGCTGATGTAGCTTTGTATATATAATATAATAAGGTGTAGAGGGATTTTCAGGCAAAAACTGAGAATCCCTTTATTTATTGGTGTTAAGGAAAGAAAAGAAATTTTAAATCTTTATATAGCCATTAATATTATATAAAGATATTTTTATATATTTGCAACCGATTCATCCAAGGCGAAGATGATGATTTGTGCATGATTTGTGATATTTGACATTGAAAATGCTGAGAATAAACTGGTGGTTTGTCATGGAATGACATAAATCGGAAATCCTGAAAGCATTGATTAATAAAGGCTTAGACGAGGTAAAGGCTGAATTTGTATCAATAAATTTAAAGCGATTCCTGTCGCCCAGACAATGTGGCCTGTCACCTCGACCACCCTTAAAATTTGGCCGCTGATTCATAATGGATTAGCGGTTTTTTTATGCTTTTTCTTGAAATCCACCATTTTCCGGACTGAGCCTAAAAAAGAGCAACACCCCGAGGGATGCTGCTCCTTGCTGTTTTCTAAAGAACCTGTTCGTTATTTAACTTCACGCTCCTGAATGGTCTTGCCTGAACCCCTTGTGCTTGGAGAGTTCGAAGGTGATCAGGACAATAACGCCAGTCCTGAATGAAAGGGATTGCAGCCACTCTTTAATCATCATGCCCATTCGAAGGTTATTTCTTTAATGTTTCGATAATCGAGTCTAACTCACTGGCCAGATGTGTATAGTCTTCAATCTTGAGCGGACAGGCTTTCAGCTTTTCACCCATGCCTGCAGGGATGAGCTTGTAGGCTTCTTCCTCCATATCGCGACCTTTCTCAGTGAGGCTGACTATCTGCTGACGTTTGTCCTGTTCGCCCTTCTTGCGGCTGACAATGCCCAGTTTCTCCATGCGCTGGAGTAGGGGAGTAACAGTGTTGGTTTCAAGCATCAGCCTGTGGGCAATGTCGTTCACGGGTTGGCAGTCTTTCTCCCACAGCACCATCAGAACGAGGTACTGCGGGTAGGTGATACCCAGCTCTGTCAGCATTGGCGTGTAGGCCTGCGTGATGAGTCTTGTTGCCGTATAAAGTCGGAAACAGATCTGGTTGTCAAGCTGTAATTCTGCGTGCATAATTGTCGATTATTTGTTAGCCGAGCATTTCCTCAATGTCCTTCTCGAAGTCTTTGGGCTCTGTGGTGGGCGCAAAGCGCTTGATGGTCTCACCATCCTTCGAAATCAGGAACTTGGTGAAGTTCCACTTGATGTCACTGTCCTTCTCCACGCTCTTGCTGATGGCCTTGAAGAGCGTCTTGGCAGCTTTGGCTTTCAGGCCGTTGTATTCCTCGGTGGGTGCCTGTGCCTTCAGATACTCGAAGATGGGCTGGGCTTCTTTACCGTTAACATCACCCTTTCTCATAATCTGGAAGGTCACGCCATAGTTCACCTGGCAGAACTCCTCAATCTTTTCATCGCCCTCGGGGTCCTGCTCCTTGAACTGGTTGCAGGGGAAGCCGATGATGACGAGCCCCTTGTCCTTATACTTCTGGTTCAGCTCCTCCAGTCCTGCGAACTGAGGGGTGAATCCACACTTGCTGGCTGTGTTCACAATCAGCAATACCTTACCCTGAAACTGTGAGAAATCAATCTCCTTACCTCTGCTTGAAAAAGCTTTGAAATCATAAATCTTTTGCATACCTTATTTATTTTATTAATATTGAATCCCTGCATTCTTGCGTCCCGATGGTAGCAAGCGTCACCCTGCGGGATGCCGAGCGATAGCCGTCCCTTATCAAGGGGCTCTAAATATATCGTTTGCGACTTTTGTCGGTACAAAGGTAAGAAGAAAGTTTTATATCGCAAGCGATTTATTGAAAACTTTAAGAGACTTTAACAATATATCGCCTGCGATATTTGTGTCATTCCTTGACATTGAATGTGAAGACTCGAACACCTGCGTGTGGTCGATTCGGTATAAAAAAACTGGCAGCGACTTCTGTGAGTGCTGCCAGCCTTCTTCTTTTGTTCTGTCGTGCCCTGGTCAGAGCATACTCGGGCCGTGGCCTATACACGAGGTAGTTCCGAGTGCAGTCAGAATCGCAGATGCGATCGCTGCGATGATTTGAATGATAAACTTTGCAGTTTCTTTCTTGTTCATAGTAAATACAGAATAACGGTTAGACATGTTAATTTGTCATTCCGAGCTTAAGGATTAATCACCGGAGGCACATCGTTGAGATCGTTGGAATCCGAACCACTGCCGCTGCCGTTCTCATCCTCAGCTTTCAGAAGGCTGTCCACGTTGACAAACTCGGCCTGCTTGATGAACTCACGGCTGGAGATATTCTCCTCGGTGGTCTGCTCGGGCAGGAATCGGATGTGCAGCGCCTTCATGTGCTTGTTGGGGTTGTAATCCTCCTTCTTGTTGGCACCGTTCTTCTGGTTCTCGAGCGTAGTGTAGAAAGTGCCGAGGCCCTCAATCTTCACCTTCTTCGACTCCAGGAGCATCTCTACGAGACAGCTGCGGAATTTCTCCAGCACGCCATAGACCACGTCGGGGGTGTAGATCGAGCCGTGCTCTGAGATGTGGTTGGCCAACTTGCGCGTGTTCAGCGTCTCCAGTGCCTTCACCTTTGCGTACCACTTGCCATAACCTGTGTTAAACTGGTTCTTGTTCTGTTTTACTTCATACAAAATCTTTGCCATAGTGCTTAAATGTGTTTTTACATGGTATTAGATACTTTGCGACGATCTGCATCGGCCCGCCGCTTACCGCTTTGTGTCTCTCATTTAAAGTGCGCGCCTGTCTTCTGATTGACAATGCAAAGGTACAACATTTTTCGTGCGCTTCCAAATTTCGGGCATCGATTTGGGGCAGTTTTCAGCACGAATTTGATGAATTGATGTTTTCAACATCGAGCCTGCTCACGCCCGGCAGAACTCATGCGAGCATGGTTCTGCACTCGCTTAATCGCAGTCTTTGAACGAACCGTAATTTCGAGGCCTCGAATCCGTAATTTTCGAGCCTTTGAGATTACGTTTCATTGCTGACGATCTACTTCTGCATTTTCGGTCATGTCACATTGTAACAATGTAACTTTGTAACATTAAGCCTATGCCGAAGTGCAGACTTTAATCATTAGAATAATAATAATTATAATTATTATATATTCTAAAGCAATAAAGCCATAGATTGAAAATCCTTATTGTTACATTGTTACAAAGTTACAATGTGACAAAAATAATATGAAAATGTATTGCTATATAAATAAAAAGTATTATCTTTGCAGTCGAAAGCAATTAATTGTATTACAAATATGGCAACAACAATTATCAGAAAATCTGCCTCATTCCGACTTAGAGCCGATTTGTTGGAGAAACTGAAGAGCAACGCAGTCAGAGAAAACAGAACCCTCAACAACTACGTGGAGAGTGTGCTGCTCGACTACATCTTTAATGAGCCGAACGAAACGACTAAGGCTGCCATTCGGGAAGCCATGTCGGGCCGTAACCCTAACAAGGTCTACGACAATGTAGACGATATGTTTGACGACATTCTGAACGAAGAATGAAGAAACTACAGCCTACTAGCCAATATAAGAAAGACCTGAAACGGTATAGGAATAATCCTCAGAAGTTGTCCGATCTGAAAGAAGTGCTTAAAATGCTTCAGAACGAGCAGCCCATTCCGGCAGGTTATCTTCCACATCCATTAAGCGGGAAATATAAAGGTTGTCTGGAATGCCACATCAATGGTGATTTTCTGCTGATATGGTATGACAAGAATAGAGACGTTATCGAGTTGGTACGACTGGGCAGCCACAGTGAGCTGTTCAGATAATGAAAAAGCTGTCCTCGGACGGCCATGTCCATTCAAGAAAGAATGGTGGAGCTTTAATAATCTGCTGCAAGACAGGTCTTATTTCTGAACATTCCATGTATTTTGAGAATTATTTGCAGAAAAAGCAGGAAATCGAGGTTTATATCGGATTTTATTTGTATTTTTGCATCGTCCCAACCTTAGTCTGTGGACTGATGGGGACAACTACATTGCGGAATAAGCGACACTGTACGCTTTGTTTTTGGTGACTTGAACTACCACAATCAAATCTCAATCAAAGACAATAGCAGAGGTGACGCCTACGGGTGTATATATGTATGCAGCCGGGGTGTGCCGAGGGTACGTGTACCCTCTGTGCACACTTTTCGGGTGTACTATATACTAACCAGCGTGGGTATCTCTCTGTTCGTTCTATTGAGATGGCTGTGGTAGGCCAAAGTCACAGAACGGGCAGCAGGAGATACCCCGCTTTTCTTATGTGGTTCTAGCAAGTGATTACTAACATTTCTGGCACTTGGGTATCAGTCGGAGATAAAAGATATAGATGGATACTTATGGCAAATTTTAATACTCCGTATAATCTTGAGAGGGATGGGCAAATAGAATTCTTCGACAACTTTGGCATACCTTACGATGATGACAATTCTGTGTTGGTAGATTATACCGATGGTGTCTATAATGGGAATATCTTAGAGTTTAAGAAGGATATTCAAAACACAAATGAAGTTCTATTTCAGGCCATCAAATATCTGTCAAAAATGAGAGTTCATGGTGAGTCGGTTCCAGCAACTATCATCTTGGTTGATTTGAACTCAACATTAGCTTATGTTTTCCACTCTTCTGATTTCCGAAAGGAGATTCACAAGATTTATACTGGCGCTTCGTCAAAACAGAACAAAGGATTCTTTTCCAACGCCATTGCGGAAAAGTTGAATTATAGTATAGACGCAGAATCTGCTAAGTTAAAGAAGATACTGAAAGGGACAAAGAAGGATCCGGAAGAGATGTATATCCCTATCGATATTGATGAGAATTGTATTGTCGGTTGGTCGGAGCGTTATTACAAGGAATTACCAAATGCCAGCAAGGGCGATTTTATTGGCGACACCAATGGAACAGCAGTCAAACTGACTGGAGAAATCAGAAAACCACGCCACTTCGAAGGTTTGATAACACCCTATCAGGGAAAATCAAACGAACGTTTCAAATTCTTGATGGATTGCTTGAATGACCGCCTCTCTAAGAAAGAACTTGGCGCATATTATACACCTGTCATCTATGCCCGTCAGGCTGCAGAGTTTGTTATGGCCGCAATCGGACGTATACCAGAAGGCAATGATTATATCATTTTGGATAGAAGTGCAGGAACCGGCAATCTCGAAGCTTCTCTGATAGGATTGAAAGACGCAAAGGGCGATGATATTATTAGACATTGTGTTGTGTCCACATATGAATACTACGAATACAAGGTTTTGCAAGAAAGAATTGGCGACTTGGTAAGGGAGGTTATTCCTCCTACGGAAGCTAATGTCGTTTATTCAAACGGCAAGGTGTCAAATGCCGATGCAACCAGCGAAGACTTCATAAAGAACCCGACTATTGCAGCATTTCTCAATGATGAGAAATGTTCTATCATACTTTTTGAGAATCCTCCTTTCCAGGACAGCTCTGCCATCACTTTCGTAGAGGACGGAGATCCATCGAAAAGAGCACAAACTACTCGAAAAGACTCTTTTGTATCCAAAGAGTTTAAGAAGGAAATAGTAGCCATGGGACTTGGAGGCCAACAAGCCGTAGCAAGAGACATTATGAATTTATTTATTTGGTCAGCTTTCAAGTATTATCTGAGGCAGCCTACCGACAGTTACATATTGTTCTCTCCCGTAAAATACTATAAAAACATCCATTTGGTGGATAAGCGTTTCATGGGTGGCTATGCATTTAATCGCGATCATTTTCACGCTAGCCCCAGCGTTATATCTTGTATTTATTGGTCCAACGAAGATGAGCCCAAATCAGAAAGCATTCTTCTGCAAGCCTATGATATTGACACCAACAAGAATGTCATCGTCAGAGAAGAAGAACATGACATCAATGTGCCGAAAGTCTACCATAACATTTCAGATTTGAGTGACAAGAGTGAAGATCCAACGGATATTGAGTCGAAAACTTCGATTGCGGTTGTTGGTGCAGATGGATACGAAAAGAAAGACTGGGTTTACTCAAAAGGCAGAAAGCCAAAGTACAATGACAACATTATTGCATACATGGTATCGAAGAGTTTCATGATAGACTCTAAACAGTACAACCTTGTTCGCACCAATTTTGACACAGGCTTGAAGAATTCGTATGGCTTCTGGCTTAGAAAGGATAATTTCTTGGAAAAACTTCCGATGTTTGTAGCCAAACTTTTGCCTATGGATAAGTGGTATGAGAAAGAAGTGCATTTCACTACGTCTGACAAAGGAGAGGCTTATGTTCAAGACAGAGATTTCCTAAAGAGTTGCCTGATATACACCTGTCTATCCAATCAAAACAAGTGTATTTCTTTTGAGGGTTCCGATGAAAGATATTATCGTAACGAGTTGTGTTTTGCTAATGACACATTGGCATCGGTAACACTTGGTGGATTTGAATTAGATTCGGATGAAGAGGAACTGATGGAACTATGGAGAAAGATTCTTGAAGAAGCCCAGGCAACAGATAACTATCTTGGTACTTATTCTTATGGAGTTTATCAGATAGGTGAAGAACTGAACACGTTCAGAATAGAAGGTTCAGGTAGGAATAAACATAAAGTTTACGACTACGTTGACTTAAATGGCGACTTGGATTCCCTAAGAGATAATCTCAAAGCATATTACCGGAGTCATATACAGGATAAGATGTTTGAATATGAATTGGTGAAATAATTGCAAAATATGCAAAAAAAAATCATTTCTTGTGACAAGAAAGCTGAAGCAATACCACACGTCGTCCCTTGTAATCACTACAGCTAACTTCATTATTCTAGTCTAAAAAACTGGAAAAGATAGTTTACAATCTACAAAAATAGTACAAACTCTTTACAATATTTAACCCAAAATACTTTCCCGTTCATGTCAAATTGAGCGGGATTTTTTGTAATTTTGCACTCCGAAATCAGTAGATTTAATTAAAGATTATGAATAACATAGAAAAACTAAGAGATTTTATTCTAGATGATGCCATCAACCCACTGGAGCAGTTGATGGGTAATAAACACGTGGAAGCGGTAAACTTATATGAGAAGTATTTCTTGCATGGTGGCTATCCTCCAAAGGATTCTGTCTATACGAGTATGCTCCATACGTTGATGGTGCCCTATTATGAGAAATATCTGTATGGTGACATCAGACTCTGTTGCGCCGGTAATCAATTGGAGTCTATACGCTGGAAGATGGAATTCATTATCAGTGATGACAACTTGTTTGGCAGCTGGGTCTCGGAGCAGAATCTGATTGCTGCGGCAGAAGGCTGGGGTGATAACTTGAAAAGCTTTGAGAAGGAGGACAAGAGGATCTATCGGTTCTTCAAAGTGCTGGAGGTGGTATTCGAGTCTGATTGCAAGCAAGATTGGGCAAGGCTGTCAAATGAGCTCAAGGAAATGCTCTTTAAGTCGGAGGTGTGTTACGACTATAAGACGGATGAGGTGCTGTGTGTGCTACATGCCTTCACAATGATTATGCAGCAGGATTGGACTAAGGAGAAAAAGAGGGAAATGCTGAATCTGCTCAACCAGCACTGGCTGTTCTTGAAGCACTATTATTCGGTCATGATTCGCCATATCATTGGCGTGAAATGGACGAAGTTTAATAAAGTTGCAGAGACCGTTATGACTTCAAGTCAGTCGTTCAAGCCGCACATGCATATCTTCTATTGTGGACTGGTGGACTGTGTGGACGAGTTGCGTTTGAATAAGAAAGAACAGTGTACGATGGATAAGATTATGCATAAAATGCAGGAAGAGATGAACCGAGTAAAAGAGCACTCTGAACTGCTTTATCCGTTGTGCGATGCCATCTTCCCAGAGGATTTCCAGCGACTGCTGCGTGAGCATCGCCCAAAGAGCTATAAGGAGATTGAGAACGAAAGCAATCAGAAAGACGAACTCATTCTGCAACTGAAAGACCAAACAAACCGTACACGTAAGGAGTTGGAGAAATCGAAGGAAATCATTGAGAAGATGGTGCTTTCGTCGATTCCAATCGAGGCTGTTGATGCCGAATTGGAACAGTATCCTCCTGGTACGGCGTGGGATATGCTGAAAGACCTCAATGCAAATCCTATTATCAGTATGCAAAAAGCGTGGCGTGAACATTATCCAGAATTATTGAGGAAATATCGTGCACGTCTGTTTGGCCCTATC
>CACYXI010000142.1 GCA_902778265.1 uncultured Bacteroidales bacterium
AAGCACTTGTTAAAATCCTTTGTTTATGGGCATTTTTGCTATTCGAGCTTTTCAAAAATCCTTTGTTTATAGGCTTTTTGAACAAGTGGGAAACTTTAGTATGGAATAGCTGCATAAAAGTAGGGAAAAAGTTTGCAGTACAAAAAATTGTTCGTAACTTTGTGGTGACCAAAACAACAAAGTCTTGCAGTATGCTAGCCAGGGCAAGGCAAGAGTGAGCAGAAAGCTTCCCTTCCTTGTTCTGAATTATATTCTTAAACAAAAGTTAAGCCTTGTCGTAAAGAATGGAGTAGTATAAAACGTTACTAAACTAGAATGATTATGAGTACATCTAATTACTACAAAAAGAACTTCAAGTTCAGTGCCAATCGATATGAAGAGTGGCAAGGTGGACGTTGTATCTCACAAGGAGCAATATCTACTGAAATCATAGCGGAAGTCAATGATGATGAGATTCATTTCGAATTAGACGACATTGGCAATCTACGTATGCTAAAGTCTTTCAGCTTTGAGATTAATGGTGAAGGCTATTGTGTCCTCCCTGATCGCATTCAATACATCCATTCAACATCAGATTTTAATCCAATCGTTCCGATTGTGTGTAACATCTTCTGTAAATGTTCGACAATTGATTATGTACGTTTTGCAATGACTAACCCGGACAGGATTATAGAATTCTACGGAGTAGCTGAGGAAGTTGGACAACCAGCATTAGGAAAACATACAAGTAATGAGGGAACCTCCACAGTTTCTGCTGAAAGTATTCTTAGACAACTGCGTGGATATGGTATGCTAAATGCAGACGCTGTTATGGAACGTGCCGTTAACTTATATAACGCGAACTCCAATGTGACAAATCTCTCGCAAGCAAAAGCAATTATCGAAAGCCTAAAGCTTTTTGTGAGAGTTTCCCAGCTTGACAATGAAGATAACGAAGATCAGAGCTCTATGCTCAGACCCAAAATCCTAATGTTTATAGCTCTATGTAATTATAAAATCGACAATATCAATCGTGCATACTGCATAGCCAAGCAAGGGTTAGATGCAGTCGATAAAGCAACCCGCAACTCTGTATTCTCTGGAATTCCACGCTCCATGTATGGTGCTGACACATTGGAAGAGTTAATAGGGGTAATTGAGAACAATCGTTTTGATGAAGTGGAAGACGATGGTAACTATTACGATATTGACCCGGAAGAAATTGATACGTCTAAGTTTGAAGAGATACTTAGCCGTGCTGGTGTGCGTGATGCCAAGCCATCAAAATCCCAAATCAAACAACTCATTGAAACCATCTCTCATATTCAATCACAATTCTCTAAGGTCGGCGAGCGAACGGGAGATAGCTTAAGAGCTTTCGAAATCAACCAGACCCTTGAAACTTTCAAGATTCCTTTGTGCTTAGCATGGCAGGGATATAAGTACGGTTGGCATACGGACTTTAGCAAGGAAGGCGACTCTCTATTCCCATTTATGATGTTTGAGATGGACCTTAAAAAGAACACCAAGCAACTGATTGACATTCTCCGTAGGCAATCACCTTTTGCAACAATTGAGCGTAATTCTGCTATAACAAATGCGCTTATTGCTGTATACACCACCTTCATCAAAGACATTGACAACGGAAGCATTAAATTATAACGAACATGGGATTATTCGATTTCTTCAAGAATAAAAGAACTGTGAGTGAGAAGGCTGCCAACAGCTTTCTTGAAAACATAGTGGCAAAGTATTTCGATGGCTCAAGGCCAAAGTTGCTTGCCGACGCGAAAGAATTGCTTGAATTGACAAAGTTCAATCTTTCTGTAAATGACATGACAGCTTTATTGCTGCGTGGTCTGGGTACGCTGGAGTTAAAAGGTGGTTGGAATGCCGATACTGCAAACGCCATGAGAAAGGAATGCGTTGGAAAACTTACAGATATAGATCTGAAGTGGCTTCTGGAATATTGCGACCTTCACTACGTTCACAAAAATTCTGCTCAAGAAGCTCTACTAATGTTTGAGCTTGCAGGGAGACAGATGGGAATGCCTTCGTCTTATGGAAAAGTGTCGAAGAATTATGTCTTTCGCTGATGGTATGCTAATATGATGACAATGCAATGAAGCTAATATTTAACACTTTAATATGATAAAAATGGGTATCTTTAGTTTCTTCTTTGCAAAGAAGAAAGAGTCTCACAAAGATTCTACTCAAAACAAAATGCGTGATGACAACAATCATCTAAACAACGATGACTTTTCGTCAGCACAAAAGGATTCTGCTATTTTGTCAAAAATAGACTTGCTTGTGAAAAGAAGTGTTCAACTTGAACCAAAGGGAGATATTGATGAATTACAGAACTGCCTATATCAACTCTATAGTTTGATTAACAAACCTGGGTGCAGTCAATATATAATTCAATACGGGGACAAATTGAACCTTGCATTATGTTTTGTCTTTATGCTAAAATATGATTGGGTAAATGATCCTGATATTAGAGAAGTCTGGGCTGAGGATGGATTCTATTGCATACAGGAGTATTTAGACAACCAACCTTATGGCAGACAAGGGCAGGCTGAGGGAATGATTATTTATTTTACACTACTTAGTGTTGGTCGGAATTCCTTAAAGCCCAAAATTCAAGATATTCTTGACAAAGCTAAGCAAGTAGGCAACAATGTTTTTCATCAAGACGATTATTCTCTTGGCGCGCAACATGTTATAGACCAATTCGCACTTCTTTCTGTTAGCGGTATAAGAGTCTTGGGGCAAAAAGCTGTTCCAATTATGTCTCGAATATGTCAGAGATATAATGGGACAGAATTCTTTCAAAAAACAATTTCAAGAACTGACCTCATGAAATATGATCCGATGGATATAATTCAAAAATCGAGGTTCGTAAGGAATGTTATTGGCACCATCCTGAACGAAGCTTGACATTAGATAACAAGTCTAAAAGAAATATAATGGCTATGTATAAGAGAATAAGAATGAATGCGCAGACGCTAGCGACAATGTTCATTGGATTTCAGAGAAAACTTTTTACTTGTCCTAAAGAAAAGGACATGTTCTCTGTCGATGAGTCTGATGGTGATTGTACCATTTATTTTGATCTCTCTTTCTGGAATCGGTATTTAGTAGAATTGCAAGAAGCAAACATTTCGGGAAAGTTTGAATCAAGTAATGCAAATTCGGAGTGGACGACCCTTCTATCAACGGTCGCAAGTGCAACAAATAGCGATTTGGCTGGCAGATTCAAAGATTACTATTTGTCTTTAAAAATGTTTTTATAAAAGCATGGCGACCTGGACTAAGATACAACAACCGATAGAGGACGGTACCATCGTTCCGATGCAAGCCCCTCAGATAGTCTCTGCAAGCAGAAGTACAGACATTCCTGCCTTCTATGCTGATTGGTTCTTCCATAGGCTAAAGGTGGGATACTCAGCATGGACAAATCCGTTCAATGGAATGAAGTTGTATGTGTCTTACAGAGATACACGGTTCATCGTGTTTTGGTCAAAGAACCCACAACCATTGCTTCGACATCTCGATTATCTGGAAGAACTTGGCATCGGATGCTACATCCAGTATTCCCTTAATGACTATGAGCATGAAGGTTTGGAAAAGCATGTGCGACCATTGCAAGAAAGAATTGATACGTTCAAACGACTTGTTGATAAATTAGGCAAAGGTCATGTTATCTGGCGTTTCGACCCTCTTGTCCTTACAGATACAATCGGAATGGACGATTTACTTGACAAAATAAAGAATATTGGCAACCAACTGAAAGGTTACACGGAGAAGCTGGTATTCAGTTATGCTGATATTTTGGCTTACAAAAAGGTGAAAGCAAATCTTGATAAGAATGGTGTCCACTACCATGAATGGCAAGATGACGAAATGATTAATTTTGCCCAACGGTTGGCGGAATTGAATAAGCGGGAAGGTTGGAACTACCGGCTTGCTACTTGTGGTGAAAGGCTCAACCCGGAGCGTGGAACGGCGTTGCTAAAGGATAAGTTCGGTATCGAACCAAACAAGTGCGTCGATGACGAGTTGATGATTCGCTTTGCATATAAGGATGCAAAGTTGATGAACTTTCTGAAAGTTAAGTTTCATCCTTTACCGCAACCCGATATATTTGGAAATAGCGAACCACTGCCAAAGGATGCAATTATATTGCCAAATGGCACTTATGCAACACACGGAAACAACAAGGACAATGGGCAACGACAGTTCTGTGGTTGCATAATGAGTAAGGATGTCGGACAATACAACACCTGTGTTCATGGTTGTGAGTACTGCTATGCCAACACAACAAAAGAGTTGGCCTTGCAAAATTGGAAACAACATCTGCAGAATAAATTCTCTGATACTATAACTGGAAAGTAACATATGCAAACCTTCATACAAAACATAGAACGAACCAACAATATCAACCTTGACAGCATTAAAAATGCAGCAAGAGAGGCTTTACCAGAAGAGTATCGTAAATGTCCTTGGACACTTACCTGCCAAGGTGGGTCAGACCCAAATAATACTATATACACTAACGAGCTCCAGTTGGACGCATATCTGGCAGCTTATGTAGATTGGCATAAAGGCAAGCTTGCAAGAGCTTTCGAATTGTTGGATGAGCCATTGCCAAGACAGATAAACATTATTGACTGGGCATGCGGACAAGGTTTGGCAACGTTGTTCATGCTTGATTATATCCATTCCAAGCATTTAGCATGCTCTGTGCGTGAGGTTATACTTATTGAACCTTCCAAGATTGCCTTACAGCGGGCAGAATATCTTATACATTCAGTAGATAACAACATCGTTATACGAACAATCAATAAGATGATCGATGATGTAACACCTGCGGATATTCAATTTCATCATCAAGCTTCTGTCTTTCAAATGTTTTCAAACATCTTAGACATAAGTGGCATAGATTTCAAGCACCTATGTCATATTCTTTATACGAATAGCAGCTCATACAACACTATTGTTTGTGTTAGTCCATACTATTATAGTGGAAATGTCCGTATTGATTCATTTTTCAATTATTTTAGCCGGCCGCTTTCAATTGAGAAGTCGGAAAAAATGTCTGATAGAACCCAACGTGGATATACTTATTACATCAGACTTGCTAAACTTTTGCCTAATGCAGAACATCAAATAATAAAATACAAGTTTTATCCTGCTGTTCAGTTTAGGGCCGCCTACGAATTGTCTACAATTCAAGGTATGGCTGAGTATGACGATCGCCTTACGTATTTTGATGTCTATGCTCCGTTTGACTTGGGGGCAAGTGTAAGCGATGATGTCCATCCTGTATTGGCCGTTCTTAATAACATCGTAACTAGAGGATTGGCAACAATGCCATCTCCTTATATAGAGCGTGCATTCTGCAAAGCAGATAATTTGATGAATGAGGTTTCAGGCAACGGTGTAATTAGCTTCGACATTCTCAACAATGAGGTTAAAGAAAGTACCATAAAAGAAAATCTTATCCACACATTGGAAGGCAGGAAAGAACTGACTTTTAGTGACCATATTAATCTGAACGAAATAGCATATACTCCTTTGGCAATTTCACGAATTCAGAAATTACTAATAGAGATTTTAATCTCGGGTCGTTTGAGCCTTGATATGGAAGAATGGAATGTCCTAGTAGAAGAGAAAGATGTTCCTTGTGCTGCGTTGGCCTTTGAAGACTTTAGGCAGATGTTCGATACTCTGACTAGTATGAGTGTTGAATACGCAGATATGAAATTGCCAAAAATTAATCTTACTATCATCAGCAACAACCAATATGACAGTTCGCCACTACATATGGGTGAATATCATTTTGATAGGATAACAGACGATATAAAGAATACTGTATATGATCTGGTTATTCACTATTCATCATCCGAGAAAGATTCCAATTATAATTTTAGTACATTCAGAGCAAAAAATGATTGCTATTTTGCGGTATTCTCTGCAAGCAAAGAAAATCTGACGGCAGAGCGGTATGTGTATACTACAGATAGAATAACTTACAAGCCGTTTGTGGATAGAAATCCACAAGGTGGCTATGTTGAAAATGTCAAGCAATCGGCGAAGCTGACATACTTCTTAAATCTTTTGTTCAGGAAAGAGAAGTTTAGAAATGGACAGTTACCTATCCTGACGAGGGCAATGGCAAATCTTCCAGTTATCGGGCTTCTGCCCACTGGTAGCGGTAAGTCATTGACATACCAATTGGCTGCCATGCTGCAACCGGGTATAACAGTAATAATTGACCCGCTGATTTCTCTGATGAAAGATCAGTATGATGGTTTGTTGAACGCTAAGATCGACAGTTGCACATATATCAATGCTGCTGTTAACGATAAGGCACGTAGGGAAGAAATGATGGAAAGGTCTAAGGTGCAGTTCGTTTTCCTTTCTCCAGAAAGACTTTGTATCAGAGGCTTCAGAAGTCGCCTACGTAATATGTATGATATACATGTGTATTTTGCTTATGGTGTAATTGATGAAGTACATTGTGTTTCTGAATGGGGACATGATTTCAAATTTACATATCTGCATTTAGGTAGAAATCTATATAATTATGTGCTTCCCAAACGAACTAAAGATAAATCAAGGCATCTTACACTATTTGGATTGACCGCAACCGCATCATTTGATGTTCTCGCAGATGTTGAGAGGGAGTTATCAGGTAATGGCGCTTTTCCAATTGACGATGACGCGATTATACGGTATGAAAACACAAATCGTTTGGAACTACAATATCAAGTTATTCCTATTGATGGTACTTACTGTGCAAGCAAATGGGATGTATATCGCAAAAAGAATGACACGCTTCCATCAATCATAGAAGACAGTAGTTCTCGGCTTGAGGAATTACAGAAGCCAGAAAACGTTAATCGCATCAAAAAGCGCTTCGTCGAGAGAGAATCCATTACCGATAAGTCAATTCTAAATGAGATTAAGAAAGCATCGTTGGAAATTAATGTTTCTGAAGATTGGTTTGGCGAAGAGCCTAACAAAGCTGCAGCAATTGTATTTTGCCCTCATCGAAGGGGCAGTATAGGCGTTAATGATACCCGGGCAAACGTAGGAATAGCGTCCTCGCTCCGCACAAATTTGGAGAATGCAAGAATAAGTACCTATGTCGGCGGCGATATATTGACGGAACAAGACCGTTTTATTTCTGGCGAAACTTCCATAATGGTCGCGACGAAGGCCTTTGGAATGGGCATAGATAAACCTAATGTCCGATTTACATATAATGTTAACTTCTCGGGATCTTTAGAGGCCTTTGTTCAAGAGGCGGGACGTGCAGGACGAGACAGAAAAATGGCTTTGGCTACGATACTATATTGTCCAAACCAATACATGGAACAAAATCCGAGAACTAGATTAATGGAAGCTGTCCCCGTTGATTACGGCGTGCATAAATTCTTTTACAATAATAACTTCATAGGAAAAGACTTCGAGAAGATGATTATGTATTATCTTCTTACCTTATCGATTACTGATGTTACTGATGAAGAGTTGACTGAAAATCCTCAAATTAATCATAAGCAAGTTGCTGGGTTTATGAACGAGTTACTTGCAGCGAGTGAGGGCGACAACCTCGTCTCATACATATCCTACTCTCCTGAAATAAATGCTGATTCAGTAGAGCGAATAAACATCTGGCTAAGAAATAGAAACTATCCAATATTGGTTTTCAAGGATGCCAAAGATTTACGGACCGGTGAGGTGGAATTCGTCGCGACAATAGAGAAAGCCATCTACAGAATGAGTTGTGTAGGCATCATTGACGATTACACCAGAGACTATGTAAATCAGCAATTCCGCATCGTGACGAAACGAAAAAGTGACAAAGAATACTTTGAACACCTTAAATTATTTCTCATGCGGTACTATACAGAGGAAAGGGCAGATATTGAAATGCATAATGCTTATACATACAAAGGTGATAATGCAATGCAAAAGTGCCTTGGCTATATTACGGAGTTCGTATATAATAAGATCGCTACTAAGCGGGAAAGAGCTATACGTGATATGGAAACGTTCTGTGAGCAGGCTATTAACTCACCAACGGATTGGTTGGAAACAAATGAAGACCTAAAAGACTTCATTTACTATTACTTTAATTCTAAATTCGCCCGTGAAGACTATGTAACTGAAAATGGAGAACCATTCAGTTTGACTACAGATACAGAACATGGGAAGAAATCTTCATACAATATACTTTTTAAATACATGAAAGTAGTAGATGATGACGTTGTTGGATCCTCTGGATCACCAAAGGACAACATAAAACATCTTCAAGGTGCCATACGTCTTATCAGGCGGGCACTCACTGATAGTAACCCAGCATTGGACTTTCTTAATGTGTTCTGTCTGTTGTATTTGAACAATCAAGACAATGAACATCTGAAAAAGGAACTTCGTGATAGCTTTGTAAATGGATACAAGGAGTTCAAACTTAGGTCGGAAGACTATGATGAATTCTACCAGAAAATGGATTTGTTCATCAATACACTCAAAGAAAAGAATGCACTATCAGAGGAAATGCAGTCGAAAATGGAAGAATGGCAACAAATAAGTGAAATTGAGTACCAATTAGATTGGTTAGAGAAATTCAAAAAGCAATATATCAACATTTTAATAGAGCACAAAAATGAAGAATAATGAATTATTCCTAACGATTGAACATCTGAAAGATACACTTTCGGATGTGGCATCTGCTCGCGAACAAGTTAGTGAGACTGTTAAAGCTTACGGTCAAACTCAAACAGAAATCAGTTCGTACATTAGCAACCTAAAGCAGATAGAAGCGGTAATATCTTCGCTGATTACGCTGCTACAGAATCACAAATCTGTTGTCGACTCGCAATCTGTCAATGCAATTGACAACTTGAAGCATACATGCGATGCAGTTGTCAGCCAGGCGAAAAGTGAGCTTGTTTCTACCTCGCAACGTTTCTCTGATGATACACGTAGAAATCTAAGCGCATTTTCATCACAAGTTCAGCGCTTTGATCAGTCCATAGGCGAAGCTAATAAACTAGCTAATAAGGTAGAAGTAATTTCAAGAAAGGTTTCCGAACTAAATGGCTCTGTCAAGGCTTTTCAAGAGGGAGTGTCAAGTTCACTGAAGTCACAAGACAAGACTATTGAAGATATTAGCAAGAAGCTTAATGTGGCAAATATGTCATTGTCAAAGCTAGAAGAAGTTTTAACTCAGCATGAAAAGGCTTTAGACGCTATGAGGAAAAACCTTTCCGACAATGCGACTTCTATTGTGGATAAACTAACTTCCACTATAACCTCTTCAACCATTTCTCTAAACAAATCTATTAAAGGATTGAAAGAGACACTGGATATATCTTCTGCTCAAAACGCTAAGGAAATTAAAATGAACCGTTGGTTTATCTTAGCTGCATTCGTAATACTTACATTACTTACTATACTAAAGTTTCCCACTTGCAAATAGCTTGCCCTTAAAGTCTTAAAAATCAAGAGGAAAGAGAAGGAATGTCCAAAAGTTTTTGTATCTTTGTAGTGCA
>CACYXI010000143.1 GCA_902778265.1 uncultured Bacteroidales bacterium
AAAAAGATAAAATTTTCCTTCCATAGTTGTTATTATTAGTTAAGGCCTCTTCCCCCGCCCTCCCCCGTAGGGAGGGAGCCGGAAGGCAAAAGGCTGATTGATTATTATATTAATTATTTATCATTCACTATTGATTAGCATAGGCACTCTGGCTCCCTCCCTACGGGGGAGGGCGGGGGGAGAGGCCTTATCTTAAAACTTGAACTTTCCTTCGCGGTCGAATGGCAATGGATAGTCAGTACGACCAGGGATTGGGAAATCATTCTTCCATGAAGAGGCATCGGTAATTCCCCAGAAGGTGACGCGCTTCACGTTCTTTGAGTACTTGTTTACTATGTCAAAGAGCTGCTTGTAGCGATCCTGCCAAGGCTTCAACTGTGCCTTTGTAATGCCATTCTTGTATGGATCCTTCTCTGGAGAATACTGAAAGCGAGTAGCAACATCAGCACCAGTATAAGGATTTGGGAGAATAGACATATCTGTCTCTGTGAGCTGAACATCAACACCTGCCTCGATAAATGTCTTGATAGAGTTCTCGTACTCCTTGAAGTCAGGGAAATCCATACCGATGTGAGTCTGCAAGCCTACGGCATCAATACGAATACCCTTGCTCTTGAGGCGCTGTACGACCTTGACAACAGTTGCACGCTTTCCAGGCTTAGCCATTGAATAGTCGTTGTAATACAACTCTGCCTCTGGGTCAGCCTCCTGTGCACATTTGAATGCCCAGTCGATGTATTCCTCACCCATGATCTTGTAGAAGTCGCTGTTGCGGTAAGAACCATTGTCCTCGATGCACTCGTTGGCTACATCATATCCCTTGACCTTTCCGCGGAAATGGCCATAGACAGTATAGATGTAGTTGCGCATATTCTCCTTGAGCTGTTCCTTGCTCACAAGACTACCGTCCTCATTGTGGCAAATCCACTTAGCACACTGGGAGTGCCAGATTGGAGCATGGGCTATAACAGCAAGGTTATGCTTCTTCGCATACTCTATGAACTGATCGGCAAGTACGAAATCGTAAATGCCCTTCTTTGGTGAGATAACCTCCGATTTCATGCAGTTTTCGGCAGTTACGCAGTTGAACTCGGTTGGCACCACGCTCATCTCAATCTTCATCTGGTCGCGACTACCAACGAGCTTATAGCTTGGATCCTTGATCTGATGCTCTGTAAGTCCCAAATCAGCAGCTACGAGCCACTGGTTTACCGTTGCGCCGATGAGTATATTCTCTGCCGGAATCAGTTTGCGGAGCTGCATGTTCTGTGCATTAATGCCCAGAGAGCAAAGCAACGCAGCTGATAGAATAATTTTCTTCATTTAATTATATAATGTAGATTCCTAAATTTTATATTTTAAATGGAAAGTGAAAAATGAAAAATACAAGTTACGTAAATACCTTTTTACAGGTAATCAGTATTTTATAATTTTTCATTTTTCACTTTTACATTTATTTACTTATTTCTTTCCTCAATTGCCTTGTTGATCTCGTCAATCTTCTCATCAGTCAACTGATAGCGAGAGATGATGAACATAGCAAGAGCAAGAAGGATTGCAGGGATTACGCATACAAGCCAGAGAATACCTTCCTCTGCCTCTGGGCTCTGCTGAATGCTATCCTTGTTGTATGCCACGTATGCAAGAACTGCAGGAGCAACGATACCACCAAGTGTCATACCTGCCTTGAAGAAGATACCAGTAAGAGCGTTTACGATACCAGCGATACGCTTACCACTCTTCCACTCGCCGTAAGAGATAACCTCTGGAACGAGAGCCCACATATAACCGGTAGCAACGATAACACCTGTTGACTTAATGAACTGTGCGATGTAGATCCACGTCATGCTTGGCTGATCCATCTTAGCGATAACATAGAGCATAGCCATACCGACAATAGCGCAACCAAGGAAAGCATAGAACATATTCTTCTTGCCGATAGCCTTCTTGATAGCAGGTACGAGTGGCATGAAGATAAATGAAGGAAGTGAACCGAGAGCCATGAAGATTGAAAGCTCGGTTGCTGTTCCATGCATATTACTGTTGATGAAGTAAGCACCAGCAGCATTTCCGATTGACATCATTGCGAATGCTGTGATGAAGAAGAAGGCAATGACACGGAGTGGACCGTTGTCCTTGAACTCCATCCAAAGGTCGCTGATCTTCACATCCTCACTTGACTTTGAGTCCATAACGACACGCTCCTTACACTGTGTGAAGCAGAAGATGAGGAGTGCCATACCAACAATGGCATAGAGGGACATTGTGATGAACCAAGCGTGAGAGTCCTTTGGAAGCTCATCGCCTGAAGCTACTGCGAAGAGACCGATAACGAGAGGAAGACCAGAGTTTACAGCCAGACCACCTACGTTAGCCATGAACATACGAACAGATGTAAGGATAGTAATCTCATCTGTATCGCGAGTGAGTGATGAGTTCAAAGCGCCATAAGGCACGTTGATGAATGTATAGAGCAATGTCATTGCGATATAAGTGATATACGCATAGACAATAGAAGGTCTGAATCCATCATAGAAACAGAGGATAGCAGATATTGACAGAGGCACACCTACATAGAGCAGGTATGAGCGATACTTACCGAACTTAGGATTGCTCTTGTCGATGATAGCACCAACGATAGGATCCCATATCACGTTCAGAACGTTACCAACAGTAAACATCAATGCAACAGCAGCTGCATCAAGTCCATAGATATCGGTAAAGAAGAATGTTAGGTAAGTACATGTTACCTGAAAGATAAGGTTCTGAGCCAAGTCACCAGAACCAAAGCCGATGCGTTGAATCCAGCTCAGCTTGTAAAAACCTTTTGAGTCGTTTGTTGTCATTTGATTGTTTAGAATTTATTTTTTAGTTTGTAGATTTTATATCTATCGATTTTCTTGCAAAGGTAACTATTTCTTTCCTATCTGCAAAGTCAATATTGAAAAATTTTATTATTTTGAAACAAATACGTCACTTCATGTACTATTTATCTATTTACTATTTACTATATATTTACGATTTTGCATGCCCTACAAGCATTTACTATTTTGTTGTTGCCTGGACGAATTGCCATTAACGGATGAAAATAGTAATTAAAGAAAATAGTAAATAAATAGTAAATAGTACATTGTCAAATAGTAAATGTCATTTACGGCAGCTTCTCAAATGGTGCCCTCGTATAGTTGTCGATTGGCAGATTGAACTTCTGCAAATCCTCGAACTTATACTTTGGTGCAGGGCAATCCAAAGGCAGTTTCATGCCAGAGAACTGCTGGAAGTATAGCAAACAGGCATCTCTCCACCACCAAGCATCCTTTGCCTGACGGTCGAAGTTCAGTTTCTGAGCCTCGTAACGCTCTGCATCAATGTAAGGCTTCATCTGTTCCCAGATACGGGCAAATGCCTCTGCCTGACGCACACCCTGATCGTAGGTATGGCAAAGAGCCTCCCACATAGTCTCACCATTGTGCATCTTGTGAGTCCAAGGCACATGATGGAACCACAGCAACAACTGCTCTGGGCATGTCTCTACATTATTATATATATTGAATAGAGCATCAGGATATTGTCTTACATTCTGCGAACCTGCCATTGTGCGGTCAAAGCCAAGACCTGCCTTATCAGCCTTGTGATAGTACTTAGGCTTCCAGTCTTCACGCCATCCCTTTGGATCGCACCAAGGCTCTGGACCATAGTGATGACCACCTGCAAAGATATGGTGAAGTCCGAGAGGCATCATATATCTAACCACCGCTTCCCTACTCTCCATGAGCACGTCGGTCATAGGCTCTACGAATGCCTTGTCCGTGGTATATGTCTGCTTAAGCCACTCATCAGCAATCTGCTGTGGAGTAATGGCATCATTCCAAGCCATACGACCAAAGGCATACCAGTTTACCTGTGTCATATCAGAACCGCACCAGTCCTTCATGTCACCAACATTGGCAACACCAGCCACAGCATCGTATTTCTTTACACGAGCAAAGCCCTTGACTGTATCAAAGAACTCCTTCCACATACTTGCAAGGAAGCAAGTGTGGATGCTCTCGCCTGTATATTCCTGAGTAATCTGGAACTCAGGCATAACAGGAGTCTTTTCCAAAGAGAAGAACAAAGGAGATACCGGTTCACGAGGCTGGAAGTCGATAGGACCATTCTTTACCTGAATGATAACATTATCTGCAAATTTACCATCAAGAGGCATAAACTCATCGTATGCCTGTGAGGCACGATCTGTACCCTTTGGAGAATAAACGAACGCACGCCACATTACGATTGGCTTTGGAGTCTTTGCAGAGTGCTTTGTTGAGCCATAGCCCACGTTTAGGGCATTGGCAAGCATATTTGCACCATCAGCATGGTTTCTGCCATAGTCCATAGGACCAGGCTCACCTTCTGAGTTCGCCTTCACGAGGAAACCACCAAAGTCAGGGATTGTCTTGTAGATCTCGATACACTTCTTATTCCACCATGCAATAACCTTCTTATCCAATGGATCGGCAGTCTCAAGACCGCCAATCACCTTTGGAGTGGCAAAGTTGATTGAAAGGAACACCCTGATACCGTAAGGACGTAAAGCATCCGCAATACGCTTTGTCTCAAGCAGTTTCTTTGAGTCAAGCATCAGAGCCTTGGCATTCACGTTGTTAAGTACGGTAGCATTGATTCCGACTGAGGCACATGCACGACCATACTCCTTAACTATCTCAAGGTCAGCCATTCCATTCTCTTTCCAAAAGATACTCTTGCCAGAGAAACCACGCTCTACCGTACCATTCGGATTATCCCAATGGTTAAGTATTCGCAGATTCGATGTAGGCGAATCGCTCGTAGTCTTCACAGGCTCGCCCATCTGCTGCATTCTCAGCAAGGCATATGCGCCATACAGAAGTCCGTTTTCAGAAGAGGAAGTCACGGTAATGATGTTATTGTCATTACCTATGGTATATGTATCATCCGTTGAATTACCTGCCAATGAGAGGATTACCTGTCCTCCCTTCCAGTATTGCATCAACTCGTTTGCGGCAGTTGCTACCACCGCCGATTTCTTTACTCCAACAGTCTTGACAGTTGCAGGAGCATCATTCTTAGCCATTCTGAGCCACAAAGAATGTCCATTCTCCGCCTTTATAACCGAAGCTCCCAGAAGGAGCAGCAATGCTAAATAAATCTTTTTCATCGAAATTAATAGGCCTTAATTATTTCTTAGAGCACAAAGTTAATAAAAAAAATCTGAAAACAATACAAATCCCTTCATTATTACGAAAAATTAGAACAAAAAGCAAGTTTTTCATCCATTTCATCGGTCTTTCCGCCAAAAAATTGTAACTTTGCACGAGGAAAACAATAAATGAAAAATGAAAAGTGAAAAATTTAAAATACAAGTTTGTATTCGAGTGAATAGTGAATAACGAATAGATAATAATACATAATACAGGCTAACGCCCTTGTGGGAATCTCGTTCTGGTGGCTACAAGTATTAAATATTATTCACTTTTCACTATTAACTATTCACTTAGAAGTGTAATCTGTATTTTTCATTTTTAATTTTATAATTTAACAAAATAATGGGCAGAACTAAATTTTCACAGCATGAGATAGACATAATCTCTATGCTTCTTCGTAAGAAGAACGCTGGCACTCGTTTTCAGCAGAAGGAGATACGCCATCAGTTGCGTGTAAACTTCGAATTCAACATTTCCGACTTCAACGAGCAGGGCAAGGCTTTCGGCGATGTGGAACTATACGAGGCTATAAAGCGTGGTGCAATAGTTATTCTCGATGATGCCACTATCGCAGATATGAAGGCTAAGCGTGCTCGCGACAAGGCACGTGATGAAGCAGCCAAGCAACAGGAAGCCATAGAGAATGGTGCTACCGACTGGCAAGCAGCCCTAAAGGAATGGCAAGACTGGGAGGAAGGCAAAGCTAATTGAAAATTGAAAATTGATAATTGAATTAAAGCAACAGCTCCAATTCAAAAATAAACTTGAATTGGAGCTGTATTTATGTTATATAGCGGCCTTTATTTCTTTTTATATTCAAGATAAAACTGTTTGTTCCTTATATCAAATTCATTATGATTCCAATAAGACCAGTCAACGAAATTGCCATAAGATTCTCTACGCTTAAACGTGAAATAAGCATTCAATTTGAACCAAACGCTTGTTGTATTCGCAGGCATCTCAAATTCCTTTGAAAAAGCAAAATCATGACGTATATTTTGGGCTATGTAAAGAGTATCTGTAATGACATCACCTTGTTGGTAACATGTAACCCTCTGAACGCATACACTATCTACCACATAATCTTTTCCTCCCATGATTTTTTTACAATTCAAAGTATATTTCTCTCCAGGTAACATATACTCAGAAGAAGCCGATTTTGAAGGAGTTACACTCAACTCATACATAGGGGCAGCCGATTCATTAGACGAGCTAAGGCGAACAAAAGGAATTTCCGCGTCGCCGTCTTTAATCTTTAATGTCAATTTATCACCGTTCAATTCATAAGTACAATCATATGGAAGTCCCCATCCACCAAAAGAAAAATTGATATTTTCACTACTCCAACTATATTTTCGATCAAAAGACGTATAACCAGTTGATGGTCTAACATAAGAGTCATACATCAATACGCAAGTTCCATCATCATGAAATGAATACCCGAACCTTCCACGTCGAGAATACATACCAAAATCTACATTAGGATCGAGAACCCAATCCCCTACAAGCTTTGAATCTATGCCTTTCTTCGTCTTTTGAACAAAGCGGAAACAAGCATCCTCATTTCCATATCTAACGCCAATGTTCGCCTTGCGCTGACAATCAGACTCATTGGATTTAAACTTCAGAATCAGCGAATCACCCTTAATTGTTGCCTCACACCAATCATTCTTATAGTGAGTAGAATCAGCGGGGGCATCATCCATTATTGTATAAGTTAAACAATTCTCATCAAAAAGAAAATGATCTGTCAGTTTCACAGCAACATTTTCACTACAACGAAAGCCAAAAGTTCCACCTTCCGCAGGAACCTCAATATAATCAAGACCATCAATTTTGCAAGATGAATAGCGTGCACTCTCCCAGCCATCAATATTTACAGGTATTATTTCATCGTCTTCATCATCATCTTTACTGCAACTTGTGCAACAAAGCGCAAATGCAATTGCCATAACAGGCAAAAAGAAATGCAATCTTTTCATTATTATCTACCATTTTATTAGTTATATCTTCAAAAAAACGCGACAAAGGTAACAAAACTCTCGCATATTTCCAAGGAAATGCAAAGTTATTTCGTTTTTATGACCATAACACGAGGTTGTAAGTACGTTCATCCTTCGCTGATAATCCATCGATTATCCATCGATAATCCATCGATAGTCCATCGAAACGATGGAGAAACGATGGACATGCGATGGAGAAGCGATGGAGATGCTTAGGAGGAAGAGCGAAACAAAAGCCCATCAAAAAGCAATATAAAACGTGATGAAAGTTTTTCTTTTCCTGTTTTTTGTATTCTTGCGCATTTTCCTTGGTTTTATGCAAAAGTTTCACTACCTTTGCACAGAAAAATCTCACGACAAAAAACAACGTGAAAATATCAAACAGATAACGTAAAATTATATTATAACATTAACCCTTTTAAGACTACAACCGAAATGAAAAGAAACTACCTGATTATTCTACTGCTGATACTGGCACAGACAGCATTAGCCGAGGGCGATGTCCCACCTACACGCATCAATGGTATATACTATAACCTCGATGCCATCAAACGACAGGCTGAGGTGACATACGACTGGGACTATAGCGGTCCTGTATATGAGAAAACCACCTATAAGGGAACGTTAACAATCCCTGCAACCGTTTCATACAAAGGCATTACATACGATTTCACCTCGATCTCCATGATAGCTTTTCAAGGTAATTGCGAGCTAAGGACAGTAAACCTCCCTAACTCTATATTGCATATCGGCTCTGGTGCATTTGAAGGATGCGACAAATTCCAGTCGCTCACCATTCCAAAATCCGTAATTGACATTGAAGAAGGCATTCTGAGTACATGCAATGCCGTCACATCTATCATTGTTGACAAGGCCAACAAGGTGTATGACAGCAGAAACGACTGTAATGCAATAATACACACAGCGACAAACGAACTTATACAAGGATGCAAGAACACCGTCATACCGAACACGGTGACGAGAATCGGTGACAGCGCATTTGCTCTAATTAGCTCCCTGACGTCGATAGACATTCCAAATTCCATAACAAGCATTGGCAGCCATGCTTTCAGAGATACGGGGCTAAAGGAGCTTGCACTTCCCAACTCCGTAATCTATTTAGGATATGCAGTATTTTTCTCGTGCAGAAATCTGACAAGCGTGACACTATCAGAGTCATTGGAGAGCATTCCACCTTCAACCTTTGAACAATGTGACATCACCACAATCACCATTCCTGCCTCTGTAGAATCGATAAGCAACTGGATATTTCACGCCAACGAGAACCACATATCTATCTACATCCAATCCACCACCCCACCCTACTTAGACAACAATTCCTTTAACCAGGATTTCTGGGGTTGGCGATTCGCAACGATACATGTTCCCGTGGGATATAGGGAGGTCTATCATAGTAGTGAATCGTGGGAGGGTTTCACCATCATTGATGACATAGTGCTTCCTGAAAGTGAAACTGGCATTTCTACACTCAACTCAAATCACTCCACACTAAACAGAAACATTTTTTCCCTCTCAGGCAAACGCCTCTCTGCACCTCGCAAGGGGATAAACATTATAAACGGAAAGAAAATAAACTTCTGAAGTAATTAAGGAGTAATAAGGAGTACAAGGAGTTCAAGGAGTACAAGACGAATACCTTATACGGAATAAGGTTGGATGGAATAAAGAATAAGGTTTGATAGCAACAAGCTCTCATCCTTCATTCTTCACCCTTCATCGACAAATACAATCGTCTTATACTCCTTAAGCTTCGCAGAAGCGTAACTTCTTGCACTCCTTATACTACTAAAAAAAACAAAAAAAATATGAAGACAACATACATAGGCATAGTGATGATGGCTCTGTCACTATTATCACCAACAGCATCTCATGCACAGACATTGGTCAATGGCTTGTACTATAAATTCAACACCCTGACCCTTGAGGCATCAATAGATCCAAACATAAACGAGGAGGAAGAGGACGCGGATAAAGCAGGCTATGAGGATGAGGTTATTGTCGTTCCTGAAGAAATCACATACGAGAACAAGACGTATAAGGTAACGGCGATCAACAATAACGCATTCTATGGCTGTAGGAACCTCGTATCAATAACACTCCCTAACACGATTAAACATATTGGCACATTTGCATTCGGGGCATGCATCAATCTCTCTGATGTCACACTACCGACCAGCATCAAGAGAATCGACTACTACACCTTCCTATATTGTATCGCACTCAGATCCATCACCATACCAGAAGGTGTGACGACCATCTCACAAGAAGCATTCGCAGAATGCCAGAATCTTAGGTCAATATTCCTGCCAAGTACAATAAAATTCATAGCTCCCAAAGCCTTCGATAAGGATACGGCACTCAAATCCGTTACCGTCAGATCTCCTACTCCTATCGCCATCTACAATAATATATTCCCAGTATATGGCGATATATACGTACCTAAGGGCAGTAAGGAGGCTTACGAGAAGGCTGCTATATGGCAGAATTTCAACATCATAGAATACACCCCCACAACTGGTATTGAAGATTGTCAAGCTCCTCTCACACAAAAATCCTCACCCATTTTTACCCTCTCAGGACAGCGTGCAAGCAAAACGCAATCGGGAAGGATATACATACAGAACGGGAAGAAGATAATTCGGTAAGTAAAAAGTAATAAGTAAAAATTAAAAAGTATGATTTGTATTATTTCGACAGCCTTTCGCTATACATGGTAATCATACTTTTTAATTTTTACTTATTACTTTTTAATTTTAAATTTCTTCACTCATGAATATCATCTTTGCACCTCTCCCCAATAATATCTCTTGAAGGCATCGTGAGCATATCCATTGCCGTCATACACAAAGCTGTTGACTGACGCGCCCTGTATCTTCTTTCCGCAGAAATATACGCTGAACGCATCTTTGGCATAACCATCGTCAATATTACTGAAGGTGTTGCTTGATGCACCACGAATCTTCTCACCACGGTAATACACGTCAAACGAATCCTTGGCATATCCAGAACCTATATTCTTGAAAGACGAACTTGCAACTCCCTGAATCTTCTCTCCGAAATAATAGGCATCGAAAGCATCCTTGGCATAACCGTCATGCAAATCCTTAAAGGTATTGATAGATGCACCCTGTACCTTACGTCCATCGAAGAGAACATCAAACCTTGAAACCACATATTCAGGAACGAAAAGGCGGTTGTTTTCTGTAACAGGAACGCCACGCCCACGAGACACGTTGCTGCCACCACGCCCACGAGGATCACGTCCACCCATTTGCAAACGGAAGGTTGAAGGATCAACATATCTCAGTACCACACCATCAAGATATACGTTCGTTCGATCCTTGGCATAGCCATATCCCAGAATCTGAAATGAACGGGCATCAGCAACTATCGCCCTACCATTATACAGCACCCTGTCGCCCTTAATCTGATAATCGGACTGATACCTCTGCGCAAAAGCAGCAGAAACGAATGACAGACATACTAACATCGTCAATGCTCTATGTAATAATCTCTTCATAGTGTGAAAAATTTTATTAGTAATTAATTATCTTTTTTAATGACGAATTATGAATTACGAAGTACCAGTTACTTTTTTACGCTGACTTTACAAGGCATAAAGCTAAACAGGTAATTAATAATTCGTAATTAGTAATTATTTAGCTGCAAAGATAGTCAAAAAATCCATACCGACAATGTTTTCCATCCTAAAAGTTATAGGGAAATCCCCATTATAATATTCGCAGAACTTTTATTAGTAAAAGCACAACCAAAATTTTGGAAATATCAACAAATTATTGTACCTTTGTAATCGAAAATTTATACATGAACATTTCATACAAAAATAATAAATGAAGAAAATTGCAACATTACTGCTCTGCGGATTCCTTTGTCTTGGAACTTCCGCACAAGAGATTCTTACTCCCAATGTCACTACCGAGGCTGGTCCTATTGAGGGCTATGAGGCTAATGGTCTGATGATCTACAAAGGCATTCCGTTCGCTGCTCCTCCTGTTGGCGAACTAAGATGGAAGGCTCCACAGCCAGTTAAGCATTGGACAAAGACTCTTGAGACAAAGAAATACGCTCCCGGTCCTATTCAGGGTACTCCTTCAGCAGAATATAGCGAGGATTGTCTGTACCTCAACGTTTGGAGCCCGGCCAAGAAGACCGACGAGAAACTACCTGTGCTCGTATGGATTTACGGTGGCGGTTTTGTGTTCGGTTCAACGGCCGACCCTAACTACGACTGCGAGGAACTTGCACGCAAGGGTGGTATCATTCTCGCAAGCGTAAACTACCGCGTGGGGCAACTCGGTTTCCTCACTCTCCCAGAACTTAGCGCAGAGAACAAGAAGCATATTTCGGGCAACTATGGTATTATGGATCAGATTGTTGCGCTCCAATGGATAAAGAAGAACATTGCACGTTTTGGCGGTGATCCTAACAAGGTTACTATCTTCGGTGAATCTGCCGGAGCTATCTCCGTTAGTATGCTCTGCGCCTCTCCTTTGGCAAAGGGACTCTTTCAGGGTGCAATCTCTCAGAGTGGCGGTTCGTTCGGACCTACTCGCCCTACCTCCTACCCTGGCGAGAATATGAAGACACTTGCTGATGCAGAGAAAGACGGCAAGAGACTGATGCAGGCATTAGGCGCGAAATCAGTTGCGGAACTTCGCGCTATGGATGCAAGCAAGTTCTCGGCACAAGGTCTCGGCACTTGCAGTTGGCCAGTAGTTGACGGTCGTGTGATTCCTGACGATCAGTCGGTTCTATATGCCAAGGGCAAGTATAACGACGTGCCAGTACTCATTGGCTATAATTCAGATGAGGGTGCAAGTTTTTCTTTCGGTGTTAATTCAAAGGAAACATACGAGAGCAGCACAAAAAATCGCTATGGAAAGTTTGCTGATGAACTTCTAAAGGCATACCCATATACAGACGAAGATGGTGGAAAGCAGTCACGCGACCTGATGCGCGATGCAGCTTTCGGTTGGCAGACATGGAACTGGGCTCGACTTCAGGCAAAGACGGGTAAGTCAAAGGTATTTCTGTATTATTTCGACCAGCATCCAGATCATCCTAAAGGTTCTCCAAACTTCGGAAAGGGTTCTTATCATGGTCAGGACGTGAACTTCGTATTCCAGCATATGGATAAGTTTGAGCGTCCGGACGTTGACCGCCCTCTCTCAGAGATCATGGGAAAATATTGGGTGAACTTCGCAAAGTATGGTGATCCTAACGGCGAGGGACTCCCTGTATGGCCTACATTCAACAACACTACACCTCAGACAATGCACCTCACCTACCCTAACCCATCCGCAGACAAGGTTCCAAGCGAGGAAGCCCTCAAGGTGCTCGACACATACTTCACATGGCGACGTACAGCCGAAGGCAAGGCATGGGCGAAGTGATTCTATAACAAGGAGTAGTGTTTGATGGAATAAGGAATAAGGTTTGATAGTAATAAACTATCATCCTTAATTCTTAATTCTTAATTCTTAATCCTTCACCCTTCATCGATAATTACATTCGTCTTGTACTCCATATACTCCTTATTACTCCTTGTACTCCTCTGAAACTAATAACACAACAATGAATAAATTGAAAACAACAATCCTGGCATTGTGCCTCACTCTCACATCTATCATTCCTTGTATTGCTCAGAACGCAGAGCAAGCAGATAGTAGCGTAAATGTAGTAGCGTATTTCTCGAATAATGACACAACAGAATACAGAGAGACGCATCTGAAATATCAAATAATAGAAAACGACACCACCTATCAGAGTGCTTATTATGAGGATTATGCGTTGGTTGTACAAGATTCAACAGCAGAAGGCTACACGATTGAGTGTATATCAAAAGATTTCCAGCTTCTCACAATGGAGCCAGGCTTTAGTGATAAACTGACAAAGATTATATGGGATGTCACAAAGAAAATCCCTATGATAATAAAGGTGGATTCATTGGGAAGAGTTACAGGAATCGACAACTGGAAAGAGTTTCGTGACAAGGTTCAACCTGCATTCAAGGTTGCATGTGAAATGCTAAAGACCGACCTTAACGAAAACATCATCAATGTTCCAGGACTTATTACCATGTTCAATTCAATGACCAATAGCGAAGAGGCTATTATGAACGCAACAACGATAACCACGAAGCTATTCTCATTGCATGGAACATCTTTCGATCTGGGCGAAACAAAAGTGAAAGGCGAGTCATTGGGATATCCAACCGACATAACCGCCCATACTTCCATTCATGAAACTTCATCTAAAAAAGGTGATCCTGATGTGTTCTACGAAGGCGACTATGACATTAAGACTGTTTCATTGACAAAGATGCCATTTTCAAAACTGGCAGACATGGGATTAGACGTCGCAAAACAGACAATGACAGACAGTAGTGCGTCCAAAATCGATGAAGCCAAGTCTGCAATAAAAGAGGTATTCGATGATGTCAAAGACGTTACGATCACAGTAAACGAAAACTATTCATACTTCCTCAATGGTTGGCCAAAATACATTAGCGAGGAGAAAATCGTCGATCTCACAAAAGCCATATCTGTCACATCAACCGAAATCGAATGGACTAATTTCCATTGGCAATAAACTAAAAGAACTATTCGTTTTAAATGATATCAATAACTTAAAAACTAAAGTTTTATGAAACTAAAACAACTCACACTCGGAATTTTTGCTGCTCTGCTTCTTGCATCATGCGGCAATAAGGCTAATGAGCCTGAAGCTAAGACACAGACCTCTGACCAGTGGCAGGAGATAAAGCCACAGGAGATTGACGTGAACGCTGTCAAGATGTTCGCTGACGACTGGATGCTCCTCTCTGCCGGCAAGGACACAAGCATGAACATGATGACCATTGCATGGGGCGGTCTTGGCGAACTCTGGGGAAAGCCTGTCGTAACAATCTACGTATCAACCGACCGCTACACCTACAAGTTCCTTGAAGAGAACGAGTACTTCACCGTAACAGCCTTCCCTGAGCAGTATCGCGACAAGCTCCAGTATCTCGGCTCCGTGTCTGGTCGTGACGAAGACAAGCTAAAAGGCTCTGGTCTCACGGCAGAGTTCACAAAGCTCGGCAATCCTATCTACAAGGAGGCAAACCTCGCCATTGAGTGCAAAAAACTGTATGCTGAACCTTTGAATAAAGAGCTTATGCCACTCGAACAGCGTCAGTGGTACGATGAGAAGAAACAAGGCGTTCACGTGATGTATATCGGTGAAATCGTCAACGTGTGGAAGAAATAACACAACCTCTATAAAATGCCCGCTTACGCGGGTATTTTTTTGTTGGAAAGTAAATTGGCAATAAATTAATTCAGTAAATTATTCTACTTCCACAAGTTCTGAATTGCCTGGAAGGCAATACTATGAGTAACCCCGTACATACGAGTGAAACGAGGATGTGCGGGGAATAAATCCCCAATTCATATACTGCCTGGAGGGCAGTAGATCGTGAAACGTTATGTGTGAAAGCCAACCATGTACAGCCTTCCAGGCTGGTAAAGATAGCGATAGTTTCTATCCGAGGGCATCCTCTCCTTCGTCGAGTATGCACATCGGTTACTCATAGTATTGCCTTCCAGGCAATTCCGAATTTGCCAAACAAAATAAATCATATAATTTCCTGCGACGAATGTCGCTCCCAGTAATTTACTGGTTTTAATTTACTGGCAATTTACTTTCCCTCAAAATCCAATTTACTTTCCTGAAAATTTGCTTTCTCAGACATGAACTGACAATCTGTCACCCTTGTCATATCGTTCAAAGTTTAACAAAGTTGAAAAGGTTTAATTTCCGCCCGAGTTTGTTTAACGGAAGTTACGATAGTTTAAAACCGCTGACAGAGCGTGTCAGTATGAGTGGCACTGGCACCTTGTTTGCATTTTGGTGGGTGAAAGGCATAAAGACCTACACCCAGTTGACATGAGGCAGATCCAC
>CACYXI010000144.1 GCA_902778265.1 uncultured Bacteroidales bacterium
TAAGCAGATATGGGAAAAGGTGGATCCAAATTATAAGGAATCGTTATATGCATTCCGGCATAGTTGGGCAACCATAGCTCAAAATGAATGCGGTGCGTCCTTGGCTGAGGTTGATTTTGGCTTGAACCATTCCATGAACAGGATGGCAAGAGTATATGTGAAAATTGACTATTCACCAGCATGGACTCTTAATGAGAAAGTTATTGATTTCATTTTCTTCACAGACAAGGAATCAAGAGAAAAGGCCCGGGAGAAAAGCAAGACCTTCGAGAGGATTTCCAAATATAATAATGTTAGGGCTGAAGCTTATGTAATGGGCAAAAAGCTTTGTGCTCTCGAAGATACAGGTTTCTCAAACGTTGAGCAGATAATGGATAAGCTCGTGACTCTTCTTCCTAAGAAAGTAAGTAATACTAGAGTTCAGTTCAAGATAACCAATGTTGACAAGAACCTCACTCAGATGTATCAGCGTTTGGTGCCATAGTATTTTCTTTTTTACCGAAAAAGAAACTCAGATATAGCCTTGTGCCATATCTGAGTTTCTTCGTTTTTGATTATTTCCCCAGAAGATAGTTTTGCTGAATGCTTGCTAACTTCTGTAAGTCGATAAGTCTGTATCGCTTCTTGCCTGGTGATATTCTGACTGGCTCTAAGTTACCACTTCTCACCCATCTTTCAACATCACCTCTGCCAAATAACTTGTAAGCCTGAGCTTGACTTATTTCCAGTTGACCTTTTTCGACCTGATGTATTCTTAATGCAACTTTTGTTGCCAGCATATCAACGAACTGTTCAAATGTGACAGTTTGATCTGCAAATTGGAGTACTGATTTGTCGTCCATATCTCTTATAATTAAATTGCATAGATAAGGAGGGGCTGCCTCCGTGCTTGAATGAATTCTGCTGCAAAGGTAGCCCCTGTAAATCATAAGCGGACGGATAGCGACTATATACGATTTCTTATATAGTTGTTATATCGTTCTCTTATTTGCAGTTTGTTATACTGCTTGCATTTACATACTTTCTTTCAGTCTTATGACGAAATTTTTGCATGTGGACTCGAAACCGATTTCTTCATCCTTTTGGTTGGATTGCTTTTTTTTGCCAAGCTTCGGATTTTTTGCCTGTGACAGACTGCAACGGAGTTGGCTTGCTCGAAGCGGCTCATTGTTAGTCGAGGATGACAATAGTTTGTTTTTCTCCAGGATCATTTGCCATTGAAATGGTAAAAGTCCATGTTCGCGGAGAGCACCGAAGAACAAGGCAACATTTCGGTTGCTGTTCGCCTGTAGTGGTCTTTGAAGCTTACACTCAAATAGATTCCTCATGTCTTCTGTTGTCACCTCTACCCTGAACAAACTTGTAGCTGTAGCAAACTCTGTTATACGAGCTATCTGCTCGTTTGAAAAGTGTGCAAGAAATTCTGGCTTTGGCTGAATACACTTACCAGAATTGAACAGATTGAACATCTGCAGAAAGTCCTTCATCTTGAACTTGTGCTTTGAGAAGAATGCATCCACAAGGTCACGACGTTCTTCAAGTAGTTCCCTGAGTTCGCAGACATGCATAAAATGGGTTTTCATGTCGACCTCACTCAAGCCAGAGGCTGGAAGATGGTAGTAGAACCAATCATTTACATAGCGAGAATAATTTTTCTCGCCATTGATGATTTCAGACTTGTACTGCTCGAAGGCGGTACGACACAGTTGCCAGAGTTCGTCCCCTGGCAACTCTTTCTCAGTTTTCTTGGTACAGCTTACACAGCATGGACACAAAAAGAGAGAGCACGGAGTTGTTCTTTAACCGTATCATTTTCTTTTTGTGTAAATAAAAAATGTTACTAAAAATTGAATATATATTATATGAAATATATCTTATCACAATGTTTTATCTTTAACTGATTCCATACTCTTATTTGTATTTATAATCAAAAACCGCTGCAAAGGTAAAATGGCTCTGTGCAGCCTATCTTCACAATAGTCTCAAACAAGAGTTTTGTGTCAAAGAATCGTTATTTATCACAATTTTTTCCCTTTTTGACGTGAAATAAAATCACGAAAAAACTAATAAATCCAAGCAAAAGAAATAAACGGAGCGATATAACTACGAAACATTTGCTCGTATATAGTAGTTATCGGTATGCAAGTCATCTTCCCTATCTACCTTTGCTGTTGAAATGTAACAAGAACGAGGGTTACTCCTCACAACATCACTAAATGCTTACATCTATGGCAAAAAAAGAATTTGAACAATTAGAGAAACGAGTTGAAGGATTAGAGAAGCGCGTTGAACTGTTGGAAATGCAGATTAAAGAAATGAAATCGGTTGATCCGGAAATCATTGACCAGCGTTTCAAGTCAATAGAAGATACGCTATACTCCACCAAAGACATCCTGAACATGAAAGAGGTGTGTCAGTATCTGGACATATCTCAGAGTCTCCTTTATAAACTTACCTGTAATGGAGAGATTCCACACTTCAAACCACGTGGCAAAATGATTTTCTTTGAAAAGAAGGAGCTTATCAAGTGGATAAAGAAAAACGCAAAAAGTGCTTCAGGTAAGAATCGCAAAAATTCCAAGTCAAGTACCTAACGGCTTAAACAATGAAAAAGAAAATCCCCAAAAAGAACAGCATAGATGGAGTAAATCTGCCCGACTCCCGTTTGGTAGAGCTTCTTGACAGGTGTATTATATCCGTCAAAGACATCAAGTGCAAAAAAAAGAAGAAAGAAAAAAATGGAACAGAAAGCTAAAAAGAAAGGACAGCCTACCCAAGAAAAACAGTTGGAACAACAATCGCTTGAAGTATCAATGCTTAACAAAGATAGCTTCAGCGACGAAGAACTGGAGTCCTATCTTTCCAAAGGTGCAATCAGAGCGTGTGATAAGATAACTGTCCCTCCAAAGATTTTATTCGTTGGTGATTGTACCATTGCCACATTCGGCAATTTCAGTGCATCGACTGGTAAGGCAAAGAGCAAGAAGACATTTAATATATCTGCTATGGTTGCAGCAGCCGTCACTAACACAACCGTATTGAATTATCGTGCTTGCCTTCCTGAAGGGAAGCGCAGCATCCTATATTTCGATACGGAACAGAGCAAGTATCATTGTCATACTGTCCTGGAACGAATTTACAAGCTCTCAGGCTTGTCTCTTCAAAAAGATGATCCTCGTCTTATGTTCTGGGGACTTCGTGAATATACTCCTAAACTACGTATTGCAGTCATTGATTATGCTTTGCGTAAGTATGAGGGTGTCGGCCTTGTCATCATTGATGGATTAAGAGACCTTATGTATGACATCAACAACGGTAAAGAAGCTACGGACGTAATGACAGTTCTTATGGCATGGACAAGTGTGTATGACCTCCATATCCATACCGTCCTTCATTTGAACAAGAATGATAACAATCCACGTGGCCACATTGGTACTGAACTGGAGAACAAGGCAGAGACAGTTCTGATTATTAGCAAGAATATCCAGAACAATAGCATCAGTGAGGTGAAACCAATGCACATGAGGGATAAGGAGTTTACGACGTTTGCTTTTCATATAGATGACAATAGGCTGCCTGTTCTCGATTCAAGCATGTCTGTTACGGTTGTCAAGCCAAGAGAAAAGTCGCTTGTTAGCCTTGATAACGATATTCACAAAGAAATTTTGTGTAAGCTCTTTGAGGAACACGCCCCATCAAAGTACAGCGAGTTAGTGGAACTTGTTTCCCAAGCATACGAAGCTGCTGGCTACAAACGTGGAATGAACGGAATCAAGAATCTGCTCAAACTTCTTTCAAGCAAAGGAATTATAGTAAAGGAAGACAATGTATATACTTACAAATCAGAATGTTTTGAAACTTCAAGCCAGACTTCAGATAGCCAGGTTTAAGGTTTAGGTTTAAAGGGTATATATATCACATACGCGCGCGCATATGCGCACAAAATCATAAATGAATATGACAATAGACGAAATCAAGTCGGTCAGCATCCTTCAGTGGATGCGATCCAATAATTATGGTGAGGGAACCCGGAAAGGACGCAATTACTTCTATTGTTCTCCACTTCGTTCAGAAAGGACACCCTCTTTCTGTGTCAATACAGCCAAGAATCTCTGGTGTGATTTTGGAAGTGCCAACAAAAATGGAGGTAATATCATTAACCTTGTTGAGCAACTTAATCCCTCTTGGTCAGAGCATCAGGTGTTGTCATACATAGAACAGCAGATAAGGGATTTGAAACTGGATTTCAGTGAGGACTATAATGCCAGACTTGAAGAGGAAGAAGAAAAGCAACGTTGGCTTGAAGGGAAACGAGCAGAGCGAGAGGAGCAACTGAACCAGGAAACGGTCGTGGAAATGGTAGTACCTCTTTCCCATCCATACCTTCGTGATTATGTCATCCAGCGGCGCATCGACTATAGCATAGCACAAAGGTTCTGCAAGGAAGTACATTATTCCCTTCGAGGAAAGCGTTACTATGCCATAGCGTTTATGAATGTAGCCAATGGCATGGAGGCACGTAATAAACTCAATAAGCGTTGCATCGGGAAAAAGAGTATTTCAGCCGTCTATCCTGGGGGGACACCTCAGAAACATTGTTGTATCTTTGAGGGATTCTTTGATATGCTGACCTATGTAACTATCGAAACATGGATGCAGGGAACAGGTATCTGTATAGGGCAGCCTTGTGACTATTATGTTCTGAACGGTGTTGGTGAGGTGAAGTTACTGCTTCCCTACCTCAAAGAATATGATTCAATTCATTGTTACCTTGATAACGATGATGCTGGTAGAACAGCAACCAAGACAATAATGAAGGCATATCCTGATATGGCTTTTGACGAGTCATGCAGATACACGGGATATAATGACCTAAACGATTTTCTTGTAGGTACAGGAACAAAGTAAGTGCTTTTCATACGATTCATTAGACTATTCCTTACTTTGGGGGGAAGTTTCTCAACGACGAGAATCTTCCCTTTTTTGTGCCTTAATAAGTTTAATAGTATGATAATTTCCGAAATATCATACTATAAAGATAAACAAATTTAATATCGGGCTTCAGAAAGCCTAATTATTTCTCCATTCATCAAAAACACTGTTACTTTGCAGTCGAAATTTGACATGCAAGGCAAATGTGCTTTGGTTTGTCAGTATGAAATTTGAGTATAATTAAATAATATAAATAATGACACCATTCGCAATATTCGCTTTCGTACTTACCTTCGGGTACTTCATTTATTTTGCAGTAATGATTACCCTTGACCTCACAGCCAAACCTGCAGATGGTCAGAAGAACGAAGAAGAAGACATTGATGTCGGAGGAATGACAGATGACGGGGTTGAATCCCCAAAGGTAATCAATGAAGCCACCGACCTCGATGGTGGTAGGATGACTTATACAGATACCGTTACCGAAGACGGCCTTCGAGTTGTTAGTCCTACAGGTACCACAGTCCATTCGCCAGAAGAGGATGAACCTCCCGTTGATCCTGACCCTGTTCCAGAGGAAAAGGAGAAGATGACGAGTGAAGAACTCAACGAGGAAAACGAATACGGCATGGAAGACATAGAGCCAGAGGCACAGTATTCAATGTACGCTGATGATTTCTATGCCATCATCAACGAGAGACATAACAATTCAAGAAATATCAAAAAGGAGAATGTCCGTGACCATCTGTAAAAACAATCTGTTGCTTGGTGTCGTGTTGACAGGCATCATGCTTTCCTTGCCAATGACGGCTTCAGCCAAATGTGGCGGTGTTGATTATAGCTGGGGAGCTGATGCACTGTCAAACGCCCACGACTATACTGTCACCATGATGCTATACGTGGTCTATCTTTCTTATGCCATAGCAGGATTGGTTGCCATTATTGGAGCTTTACAAATCTATATCAAGATGCAGACAGGTGAAGGTGATATTACTAAGTCCATCATGATGCTCATAGGAGCGTGTCTTTTCATGATTGGAGCTTATGTATTGTTCCCGGCTTTCTTCGGTTACAGAATAATTTAGAAACAGGATAACAACAACTCTCGACTGGCCAGAAGAGAATAATATCGTGTGTAAAAAGGTGAAAAGTTTATCAGTAAAACAATCAAACTTCAGGAAACGAAATGAAGAAAATCAAAATGTTCGCAAAGAACGTCTTCAAGTCCAGCCGCATGAAGATGCTGGCTCTCATGCTCCTTTGCGGAACGGCAGCAACTTTTGCCCAAAACGCAGCGGGTGACTACACAGCTGGAACCAATGCACTCTCTACTGTTACAGAGGAGATTGCAAAGTACATCCCCTTCGTAGTCAAGTTGTGTTATGCAATTGCTGGTGTCGTGGCTGTTGTCGGTGCGATTTCCGTTTACATCGCCATGAACAACGAGGAGCAGGATGTCAAGAAGAAGATCATGATGGTGGTCGGTGCTTGCATCTTCCTGGTTGCAGCTGCTCAGGCTCTGCCTCTGTTCTTCGGACTCTAACGATAAGGCAATGACAGACAAAAAGATGAAACGACATGGCAGTAGAGACTAAAAATGATCAGTACATCAGTTATCCCATGTTCAAGGGCCTCCAGAAGCCACTTGAATTTATGGGAATACAGGGACGCTACATCACATGGGCGGCAATCGCCGTCGGAGGAGCCATACTCGGCTTCATAGTTGTGTACTGCTTCTTGGGCTTTGTGGCTGGTTTGATAATCCTTGCTGTTTCTCTCTTGGCAGGTGCAGCTCTCATCTTCTTCAAGCAGAAGAAGGGACTGCACACCAAGAAGGAAGACCGTGGAGTGTTCATCTATGCCTACTCAACGAAGATGTGAACCCTAACATTCAAATTAGTACAAATGAGCAAGTGTGTCACAATTTGAATCATGTGTAATCGGTAGGCTCACCCTCTCGACAGGATGGGCCTACCTTTATTTGCACCTAACTAATTAGAAAATGAAACAATTAACAATAATAAAAAGATTTCCTCACGGCGCAAGGTTTGTCCAGTTGCACAACGACTTCAAAGTAATCATCTGTATCAAGAATGATGTATTAAAGGTGGACTTTGTTGGTATGAAGAGCAATGCATCCCTATGCTACTCACTCGCTTTCATTGACGCTGATGTGTACAAAAGCTTCGATGATTTCAGCAAGAAAGGTCAGAAACTTCTGCTTGAAAAACTTCGGGAAGCAATAGTTAGCGACATCTGCACATTTATTAGCGGCAAATATGAAGGAGTAAGCTATCCCGAAGAACCATATTATTCTATAAATGGATGTCTCGACATAGATAGTTATATGGCAATCTGGGTCGGCTATTACGACATCTTTTCCGATGATGAGGATATTCTGGACGAATACACTGACCCAGAGGAAGAAACAGACGATTAACAATGATTTGGTACGTACTCATAGCATTTACAGCAATCCTCTTGGGTATGTTCACCTCCGTCAAGGCTTTCGGAACAGGTGGTAAGCGCAAGAAGATATTTCAGGACATCTACTTCTCTGTGGAGGATGTGGATGGCATCGGCGTACTCTATACTAAGACTGGCGAATACTCAGCCATCCTGAAGTTAGAGAACCCCGTCCAGAAATACTCTGCCAACATTGATAACTATTATGAGTTTACCAATCTGCTGACTGCCCTTGCCCAGACCCTTGGTGAAGGTTATGCCATTCACAAGCAGGATGTTTTTATCAGGAAACAGTTCCACGATGAGACCAATGACAACCATGAGTTTCTGAGTGAAAGCTATTTCCGTTATTTCACGGGGCGCACTTATACTGACGTTCAGACTTATCTCATCATCACACAGGAGAACAAAAAGAGTCGTATTTTCTCTTTTGACAGCAAGAAATGGCGTGATTTCCTTGTGAAGATTCGTAAGGTCAAAGACCAGTTGAAAGATAGTGGCGTTGACTCAGCCTATCTTGATGGGACGACAGCAAGAGAGTATGTTGACCGCTACTTCTCGATGAACTTCACCGACAAGATTGTCTCAATGACCAATTTCAAGGTCGATGATGAATGTATCAGCATGGGCAACAAACGCTGCAAGGTTTACAGCCTTGTTGATGTTGACTGCATCAATCTCCCAGGAGTCATCCGTCCATACACCAACATTGAGGTCAATAATACCTCGATGCCGGTTGACCTTGTGTCTATTGTGGATAACATCCCTTTGGCCGAGACAGTCATCTATAATCAGATGATTTTCATGCCGAACCAGAAGCGTGAACTGTCTTTGCTCGATAAAAAGAAGAACCGACATGCCAGTATGCCCAACCCCAGCAACCTTATTGCTGTCGAGGACATCAAGAAGGTGCAGGATGTGATAGCCAGAGAGAACAAACAGCTTGTCTATGCTCACTTCAACATTGTTGTGTCTTTGCCCATAGACGAAGACATTCAGAAATGTACCAACCATCTGGAGAACGCTTTCGGTCGTATGGGCATACATATCAGTAAGAGGGCATACAATCAGTTGGAACTTTTCGTGAACTCATTTCCGGGCAACTGCTACTGCATGAACCCAGACTATGACCGATTCCTGACGCTGAGCGATGCTGCTACTTGTCTTATGTATAAGGAGCATATTCAGCATAGTGAAGACACTCCTCTCAAAGTCTATTATACTGACCGCCAAGGAGTGCCAGTTGCTATTGACATCAGCGGCAAGGAAGGTAAGAATAAGATTACTGACAATAGTAACTTCTTCATTCTTGGGCCTTCTGGAAGCGGTAAGTCATTCTTCACCAACAGTATGGTTCGCCAGTTGTGGGAGCAGAATACCGATGTTGTATTGGTAGATACTGGTAACTCCTATGAAGGACTCTGCGATTATGTCAACGGCAAGTACATCAGCTACACGGAGGAACATCCTATCACGATGAACCCCTTTGCCATCAATCGTGAGGAACTGAACATCGAGAAGATTGGCTTCCTGAAGAACCTAATCATGCTGATATGGAAAGGAACCAATGGCAAGATAACCAAGACGGAAGACCATCTGATTGAAGATGTTATCACAGAATATTACGATGCCCACTTCCGTTTGGGTAAGGTCAAGGAACTCTCGTTCAACACCTTCTATGAATACAGCACAAAGCGTATTCCAGAGATTGTAAGGGATAACAACCTCGAAGGAATTGATTTGGCGACCTACAACTATCTTCTGAAGGACTTCTATAAGGGAGGCAACCACGAGCTCACCCTCAATGAGAATCTGGACACAGCCCTCTTTGATGAAACCTTCATCGTGTTTGAGATTGACTCCATCAAGGATGACCCGCTTCTTTTCCCTCTGGTTACGCTCATTATCATGGATGTGTTCATCCAGAAGATGCGT
>CACYXI010000145.1 GCA_902778265.1 uncultured Bacteroidales bacterium
TCATACATACTGAACTTATGGCGAAGTTCCGTACTCTGGATGTTTGAAGCAAGATCAAAAAGCTGCTTTACAAGCCTATGCCTACTAATTTTGTTTTCCTTAAGGAATTCACCATCCTTGACAAGCAAATCCACTACGCGTACCCCTCCCCTGTGTTTATCGCTAAAGTCCTTGAACTCCTGAGTATCCGTTCCTTGCTTCTTCAATATCTTGAGAACAGAATCCGTCTGACTCATATAATACATATCATGATGACTTGCATCATGCTTGATTATCAACTCTGGATTCATTGACGTAAACTGCAAGAGAGCATTCTCCATAGAGAGGATGCAACGAATCACTATAGTTGACTTTGCATCTATGTTTGTCTTGCCCTTGAACACCTCAGGGAATCTCTCGAACATACGCTTTGCTATGCCACGATGTTGCTCTGCACCAAGCTGAGTAAGCTCACCTTCACGACCTCTTGCCTCCTCGCGTATCTGCCCTACCTTATCAAACACCTCAAGTCCCTTCTCGGTAAGCATACCCGCATCAGCCAGTTTCCTGAGTGTCATATATGGTTTGTCATAGTCTGCAGGCCTAATTAGATAGCGAGATCCATGACGACCATAGTGACTAATATAATATGGAGTATAGCCTGCAGGTGCAGGCGTAAGAGCCTTCTGAGGACCGGGATATGCCTTATAGCCTGAAGCTGATAGGTTGATATCCTTACGGAAATCCTCACGTGCCTGCTGTGCCGAAACTGCAACAGACATACACAGTGCAAAGGCTGATACCAAAAGCTTTGTATATAGTTTCACCATGACGTCATTAAATATTTGAGAAAAACTTACTTGAACTCCCTACAAGTAGGACTGGATAACCGCTTACTTCTTTTCGTAGTCGTTAATCTTCTTCAGGAAATAATCCTTGAAGTCACCCCACTTGTAATAGCATCCCTGAACAGGTTTCAGATCTGGAAGCTCAGCCTCATCCTCATTGAGAAGCACCTTGAAGATCACATCCTTGTCCTGATCATTCTTGTGATAGAAAATGAACTGCACATTACATGCCATAGGGAAGATGCGATAGTTGAGCCAACCATTCTTGTCAAGATCGTCAAGAGGCATCTGCCTGCCATAACCGTTTAGGTTAAGAAGACAGACAAGAGGCATAACCATAGTGTCATGACCATAACGGAGCGTTGCACCCGGATGTGGGAAAGCAAGACAAGAATCTGCCTCAGAGATAATCTTCCTGACAAGATTACGCTGTGAGAATCCCTGATTTCCACCGCTCAATGGAGAATTACCATAGTTCACATACCACCAAGCATTACTTCCTGCCCAGAAGTCATAAACCTCATCCTCGTTGAAGAGATCATACATATTGAACTTATGGCGAAGCTCTGTGCTCTGAATGTTTGAAGCAAGCTCAAAGATCTGCTTTACAAGCCAAAGACCACTAATCTTGTTCTCTTTAAGGAATCCCCTATCCTTGAAGAGCAAATCCATAACGTGATCACCTGTATTGTGCTTCTTGCTAAACTCATTGAACTCCTGGGACTTAGTTCCTTCTCTCTTCAAGGCACCAAGAACAGAGTCCTTCTGATTCATATAATACAGATCATGATGACTTGCATCATGAGTGATATTCAGCTCTGGATTCATAGTGGCGAACTGCAAGAGCGCATTCTCCATAGAGAGGATGCAACGTACTACCTGTGTTGACTTTGCGTCAATGTTTGTCTTGCCCTTGAACACCTCAGGGAATCTCTCGTACATACGCTTTGCAATACCACGATGCTGCTCTGCCCCCAACTTGGTAAGCTCACCGTCACGACCTCTTGCCTCCTCGCGTATCTGACCAACCTTGTCGAATACCTCAAGTCCCTTCTCGGTCAGCATACCTGCATCAGCCAACTTCTTGAGTGCCTTGTATGGTCTGTCATAGTCATTAGCGCCAATGAGATAGCGAGAGCCATGACGGCCATAGTGGCTGATGTAATATGGTGTATAGCCCGCAGGTGCAGGGGTGAGCTGCTTCTGAGGACCAGGATAAGCCTTATAGTTAGAACCAGAGAGGGTAATATCCTTACGGAAGTCCTCACGAGCCTGCTGAGCCGAAACGGCGAGTGTCATACATAGCGCAACGGCAGAGACGAACAGTTTAGTGTAGAGTTTCATCACAATAAATTATTTGTTTGTAATAAGAGGGATTTGCTTGCAAAGTTACTTAAAGACTTGCTAATTTCCAACTTTTTTCGGCATTAATTTCCCTATTTCTGTGTAAAAATCTCATTTTGAGTGCTTAATATGAAAAAAAAACATTATCTTTGCCAGCGAAACCTAAAAGTATTTACTATTTTACGATTTACTATTTACAATTTATTTACTATCTGGTTGATGTACTATTTTTCATCGGCTATGCAAGTAGATATAAAAAGAATAGTAAACAACGTGAGCCTGATGAAAAGCGCCGAAGGTGCGACACCCTAACAGGGCAGTCCGAAAGGGCTGTTACCATGATGATTCGTTTTTAGTGAGCACCGTAGGTGCGACACCTAACAAATAACAAATACAATAGGTGTCGGTCCTTCAGACCTCAAATTACTATAACGTCCATAATATAACAGCCCTTGCGGACTGCCCTGTTAGGTATCGCTCCTTGGCTTTCCCTTCGGTCGCCGACCTCTTCGACGTTCAGAGCTAAATCGTAAAATTCACGTTAAATAAATCGTAAATAGTGAATAACGCGAGTTCGACAAATTCAAAATAATCGCATCTTCGATGCTTAACTGACAATAATTACCAATCTTTTACCATAAAGATAAAACATAAAAATGATAATTATTGGACTAAGATTGGTAAGATTGGTAATTATTGTCAGTTAAAAGCAGCTTGCTGCTTGCAATATAGTCAATTCGTCGAATTCACGTAAAATACGTAAATTGACAAATAAATAGTAAATAGCTAAATAGTAAATCGCATTAAGGCCTTATGACTAAAACTTTCATATTACTGCTATTAACTGCCCTATCCCTGCCAATCCATGCAAAAGACATTGTGTGGTTTGACGGAATAAATCCTGTTACCTATAGCGTACAGAAAAATACGGATCTCGTCGTCGGAGTGGCATTGGAAATGTTCTCTGACGATATGCTAGAAGTTACCGAGACATACGCCATACCTGCCTCTCCTACTAAGGCAACAATACGTATCTACCAACTTGACACGGCTTCTGAAACCGACAAGAAAGAACTCACCAAGCAGGGCTTCAACCTCACCAAGCTCGCCAATGGAAATGATGCGTTCTCTATCCGTTGCGTAAAGAAAAACATCGTGGTGGTAGGAGCTAACGGACGTGGCACAGCATACGGCATTCTCGAACTCTCACGCCTTGCAGGCGTCTCTCCCTGGATATGGTGGGGTGATGTCGTTCCTGAAAAGAAAGAGCGCCTTACTATCGACGAGCACTTTTCCACTACCCAGTCGGCAAGCGTGGAATATCGCGGAATATTCATCAACGACGAGGACTGGTCTCTTCGTCATTGGAGCTATTCCCAATACGACAAAGGTGACTATGGCTACATAGGTCCAAATACCTACAAACGCATCTTTGAGCTTCTGCTTCGTCTTCGCGCCAACACCATCTGGCCGGCTATGCACGAGCACACCACCCCTTTCTTCAAGATTCCAGGAGCAAAGGCTGTGGCTGATTCCTGCGGAATAGTCATAGGCACCTCACATTGCGAGCCTCTTCTTCGCAATAACGTCAGCGAATGGAACACGTTCCGACAAGGGCAGTTCAACTACTTTACCAACAAGGAAAACATACAGAAATACTGGACTGAGCGACTTAACGAGGTCAAGGAAAGCCGAAACAATATGTTCACCATCGGTATGCGAGGCATTCACGACGGTCGTATGAACGGGGCTAAGACCGAAAAGGAACAGCTCGAAGGACTTCAGAATGTCATCGACGATCAGCAAGAGCTTATACGCAAGTGCATAGGCGATCCAAGCAAGCAGATGCAGGTTTTCATCCCTTACAAGGAAGTGCTCAAGGTGTATGAGAACGGTCTTAAAGTGCCTGACTACGTCACCCTTATGTGGTGCGACGATAACTTTGGCTACATGACTCGTCTCAGCACTCCACAAGAGCAGAAGCGCAAGGGCGGTGGCGGCGTTTACTATCACCTTAGCTACTATGGAGCGCCCCACGACTATCTATGGCTCGCCACCACCCAGCCTGGTCTTATCTATAGTCAGATGCGACAGGCATACGACCATAACATGCGCAAGATATGGATTGCCAACGTGCACGACCCAAAGGTGGCAGGCTACGACCTTGAGCTATTCCTCGACCTTGCATGGAACATCAACTGCACCACAAGCGAGACCGTAGCCGACCACTACAAGCAATGGCTCACAAACCAGTTTGGCGCAAGTGCCGCTAACTTCCTCTTCCCAGCCATGAGCAAGTTCTATCGCCTTTGCGGAGAGCGTAAGCCTGAGTTCATGGCTTGGTCACAAACGGAGCTATCCAACAGAAAGATCTACGAGCGTGGTGTCTCTCCTATCAGAAACACCGAGTTCAGCCACGAGTTTGGCGATGAGATGCAACGCTATCTCGACGACTACGAGGCAATAGCCAAGACCGTGTTCGAGGCAGAGGATTCCGTCTCGTCAGAGCTCAACGATGCCTATTTTACCATGATTGAATATCCCGTATGTGCTGCAAGGGCTCATGCCATCAAGATTCTTGAGGCACAACGAGCACGACAACTGGCTGACGGTCGTCCGGGAAGAGACAAGGACGAACAGGAAGAGACCATGCGCATAGCCTGTGCCAAGGCTCAGAGAGCATACCACGACCTTGTAGCCCTCACCAACTGCTATAACAACTCTATAGCCAACGGCAAATGGGAGAACCTGATGAATATGCACCCACGCGACCTTCCCGTCTTCGCAGCTCCAGTCCTCCCTATGCTCTTATCTGGCGAAAACGTGGAAATAGAGCTTAGCCGAACAGAGACAGAGGCGAAGGGCGAGAACATTCCATATAGCTGGATAGCAAGAAAGGAAGGGTTCATAGCCCGCAACTGCAATGAATACGACCGACCCTCTCCCCGCTCCCCCTTAAAGGGGGAGAGCCAGAGCGCAAATAAGTCTCCCTTTAAGGGAGATTTAGAGGGTCCTCATCTCATCTCCATGCTCGGTCATAGCATGAAGGCGGTAGGACTCCCGAAAGGCTCTACCCTCTCCTATTCATTCATCTCCGAACATGAAGACTCGGCACTTCTGCGCATTGCCCTCATCCCTACCCATCCTCACGACAATGGTGATCTCCGCTTTGCCGTAAGCATCGACGGCGGTAAAGAGACGATTATCTCCATCAAGGAGCCTTTCCGTTCAGAGCAATGGAAACTTAACGTGCTACGTGGTCAGGCGGTGAAGAACGTTGATATCCATCTCACCAAGGGCGAGCATAAATTCTCTATTCGCGCCCTCGACGATAACATCATCCTCGACCAATGGATGATAGACTTTAAGAAGAACCGCAAATACTATCTCTTCCCGATAGATTAGAACCCCCTAACCCCAACCCTTCCCCCGTGATGGGGAAGGGAGCGGAAAGCGAAATGGGAACGCTAAAACATCCCCCATAAAATCCTCTCCCCCCTAACCACTAACCTCTAACCCCAAATCTCTAACCTCTCCCCTCTCCTACGGCACAAGGAAGGTTTTACTCCTTTTCACCCCATAGCTATCCAAGGCTTCCTGTTTACGTTGGTCGCTATGATATAGGTCGAACAATGGATTATTGATTGCAAGTTCCTGTGTGGATGTCATTAATCCCTTACTTGCCATGCGTTTTCTTATTATCGCAAAACCGCCATTATCAGAAACGTTCATCTGAAGAAATCCCTCGGCACTTGAACCAAGCTCTATCTGACTGGCATTACGAACCATGAGAGCCTCAGAAAGTTTTGTAGTCACGTTCTTGTCGAGCACCAGATGTGCAAAGCTACATTTAGCGGTTGGGGTATTTCCTTCCGTCTGCTTTACAGCCATAAACTCAATACTATCGTCATATTCCCAGCCCTCGTTATTCTTCACAATAGCGAGGGCTATTTCTGAAACCGTGGTATCAGGGGTAACGGAGAGATCACCAAGACTGATATTTGTCACGAGAGAATTATCCTTTAGCTCATATTCTACCTGAGGAAGAGTACCGAACGAAACGATATATGGAGCCACCACCTGGGCTTTCATGGCAACCTCATTCTTGTTCAGATATACGGCAGGCTTTTGCATATTAACGCCTTGGAAACGCGAATAGTCGGTCTGTCGCCCCGTCTTATCCTGAAAGTTTCCTCTCAGAGCCTCCTTCAACGCAGCATATATATTCTGTATGTTGCGCATTTTTACTCTATACACGACCTGTCCCTCAGTCTTCGCATCACGATAAGTTGTCTGCTTTCGGCAAACCACAACCTTTCCGTTGTAGTTTTTATAAACCACATCATCCACAGAACCACTAATAATTCCATTCTTTTCTACTATTGCCATAGTTCTATAGGATTTTAATTATTCTACTATTTATTTTCTTTGCAAAGATACACAAACTTCGTTGAAAATCCAAATAAAAAACCAAAAACTTACCATTAAATTACGTTAATATTACCATAGTTTATGGTATTATTATGGTATTATTATGGTAATATAATGGTATTATAATGGTATTATCATTGGAGGAAAAGCGGAAAAACGATGAAGTATAAGTCAAGAGATATTATTGCTTTTACAACTCAAAATACATTGTTTTTTGATTTTCTTATTAAATTATTTGCTTGTTTCGTAAAAATTTCTTAATTTTGCCCACAATCCTACAGTGTTAGGAACAGTGCCGAACGGCATGAAGGGCGTTTTGAAGTTATCCTCTCAAGGAATCTGGACAATTCCTCTACAAATGGATAATAGACAAGACGCTCACGTCTCGTTGATATATGCAAGCACTTATTGGCTTTTCATATACCGATAGAGGCGTGGGCTATTGTTTGTTATATTTGTAGGGCAGTCCAGAGCCTCTTGAGAATAACGACAATATTCCCACGCCTTTTCTTATTTCCAACTTTATTAACGTCGGTTATGAGAACAGACTGACAACGAGAAAAAATTATGAAACGAACTCTCTACGTGTTTTTGTTAATTGCAATAAATATTGCTTCTGTGTTTGCCCATGACATAATTGTTAATTCTAAAGGAAAGAGTATCTACTATAATAAGTTGATAGATGAAATGGAAGTGACATTTAGAGGAAATTCATGGGGAGAATTTACTAATGAATATACTGGAGTAATTGTAATTCCAACCTCAGTGACATACATGAACAAAGAATACACTGTAACAAGAATATATTATGCTGCTTTCTGTGCATGTTCAAATCTTAACGCAGTAACCATCCCCCCAAGTGTAACCACTATAGAAGTTGATGCATTCAAGTCTTGTACAAGTCTTGGGGTTGTAAACTTGTCAAAGGGCTTAAAAAAGATTGAAAGCGGAGCTTTTCAATATTGCTCAAGACTAAACTATATTATTTTACCAGAAGGAGTAACAGACATTGGCAGTAAATCTTTTGCTGGTTGTTCAAGTCTAACATCAATATATTGTTATAATGTAACTCCAAATATATGCGCAAATGATGCCTTTGACGATAAGACCTACAATACATCAACACTTATTGTGCCATATGGTGCTAAGGCTGCATACCAGTCAGCAGAAGGTTGGAAGAATTTTAAAAACATCGAAGAAATGGCACCTTCTTCTATTCATGAAGTGAATACTACAGAAAACGGCATTAAAACAATTGATATATACAACAGTAATGGCAATAAAATATCTGAACTTCATAAAGGTATCAATATAATTAAATACAATAACGGGAAAACCAAGAAAATATTAAAATAGAACTATTTAAGCCGAAGAATTATGGCATGTAAACAATCAACTAATACAATAAAGATATGAAGAAATTTACTTTTTTGATGCTCCTTGCAGCATTCTTTACCCTGTGTGTTACTTCTTGTTCAAAGGACGACGATGACAGTTTCGCCTATCCTATGGAAGAACTCTATGGCAAATGGAAAGCCGTTGAAATTGAAGTTAATGGTAAATGGTATGATGTAACTAAATACCCTTATACACGATTTGGAATGGATATAACCTTCTACGAGAGTGGTATATTCTACGGTTCCGGCTACTTTGGAAATGGCAGTGGTACATATGAAGTAAGCGGCAAGACCATTACAACGTATGTGAGTGGAAAGGAGTATGCTGTATATATCGTAAACTCACTAAACAGTAACGAAGCAGACCTTACGCTAAGAATGGGTAGTGAGACTTTACAGATGAAAGCCCAAAAGCAATAACAACAAATGGAGTTTGACTGATGAATAACGTGAGTCCGACGAATTTCTCTACTCGCATATTGTTGAATATCATGTGGTTGAAAGAGCTCTGAAAGAGCGATACCTAAAAGGGCAGTCCGATAGGGCTGTTATATTTATCGATATTAGAGGAATGAGGTCTGTAGGACCGACACTTGAAGACTTTAGGTGTCGGTCCTACAGACCTCAAATTACTATAAGAACCTTTATGTAACGGCTCTTACGAACCGCCCTTTTAGGTGTCGCACTTTCAGCGCTTTAGTTATTGTAAGTTCTTCAATCCAAAGAAATCAGATTCCTTACGATGCTATTCTTACAAATCGAACTTATAGCCGAGAGTTACCTGGAAATAACTATGTCTTGATTTTTCACTACCCTGGCTCAAAGTGTTGGTAAGTTCATAGGCATATTTGACATCCATCTTAACCTGTCCAAATGTGAATGCCATACCAACAGGTACGCTAAGAGCGAAAGATGAAACATCAATACCCTCACTTTTCATATATTTCTTAATGCCACTAACAGTTACTGACTCACTACCATTAGAAACCTTAACAGCATCGTTCACAAGGAAACCTGGTTGCAATCCAGCAAAGAGAGCGAACTTTGGAGAGAAATAGTGATTTACCATCACAGGTACATTGATGTAATCCATTTGAAAAACCACATCAACACCACCATCACTATCAGCAACTCCCTGCTGAGAATATTGTGCACCGAATGCGATTGATGTTTTTGAATTGAGGGCATGTTCTGCTTCTGCACCTACATTAAAGCCAATACGAAACTCTGAATCATCCCAGTTCCAGTTCGTCATATTTGCAAAGTTGAGACCTGCCTTTGGAGTGAGATACCATGCCCCTTTCTCTAACTGGGCAAATCCAGAAACACTTGCAAGCAAGAGGCTTGCCATGAATAATAATTTCTTCATTTTTTCGACATATAATTTTACACATTGCAAAAATACGAAAAATCATCCAAACTGCCAAATAATTGGTTGGATTTTATCAAAACACAAAACTCCCTACAACGAGTGAACGTTGCGGGGAGTCTATTTTTAGAGTGTTATGTCAATTCTTAGAGGTCTCTGTCAGAGAAGTCGAGGACGTTGCGACGGTTAGCCTGAAGACGCTCATAGCCTTCCTTGCTACCTACAATGATCTTCTCGAACTCACGCAGACCTGTACCAGCAGGGATAAGGTGACCGCAGATTACGTTCTCCTTCATGCCGAGGAGTGAATCGCTCTTTCCGCGGATAGCAGCCTCGTTGAGCACCTTCGTTGTCTCCTGGAATGATGCAGCAGACATGAAGCTCTTGGTATGGAGAGCGGCACGTGT
>CACYXI010000146.1 GCA_902778265.1 uncultured Bacteroidales bacterium
CTTGGTGATGGTGTTGATGATGCGAGTCACGGTTATTGGCTCCTCTGGCAACTGCTTGTTCTTGGCAGCAGTCTTCTTCAGATCCTGATATGCCTGTTCTATGCGTTTCTGCTCTGCATCCTTTAGCTTGAGCGGTCGCATTAGCTGCTTTATGATTGGTCGGGTGAAGGACTTTCCCGAACCTGGTTCACCGAGAATCAATACCTGCAAGAGCAAAGCGTGAGGCTCAAGGTCGTAGATATACTTGGCACGAAGTCGTGTGCCGAGGGCACAATAGCATGTAATGGCTGATAGGATACTTGCCACCTTGAAGTGATTGGGAGCAGTGTTCCAGAAAACACGCACGGCTGGTGGAAGGTCCGATGCCTGTATTGACGGCTGAGCCTTTTGATGATTGATGTTTGTATTGCTCATTGCTTAGTCGATGATTTTTAGTGCTGATACTACCTCACTATAGATTTCGAAGGCAAAATTCTCCCTGTCGAGTTTCTCACCCATCGCTTTCATGTGAATTTGATACCTTCCGTTGGACTTGCGTACCATCGAGATATGCTTGCCGTCGTACAATTTTGGATTGCGAGGACGACGTCCTTTGCGGATCGTCTCTTCGAAGCGGTAGTGAGTCTCAGAGTCACGGGTTAGGATTCCGTTGTAACATTGTCCCTTAGCAAGGAGAGCGTCATTCTGCATGACCGTCTTGAGGTCAACGCAGAGGTTGGTATTTTTTACCATTTTTATTATTGCGACCCCAGCCATATTGCGTCAGCACCATTGCGTCGGCTCATCTGGAAATCTGGGTGCAAAAGTATGGAGATGCCCATGGGTTAAAAATTTAATCCAAAACAAAGAAAAATCAACAAAAATTATCCATGCGGAATTTCTTGCCAATCGTTTAATATCCAGCGAATTGCGCACACAAAAAATATCCTTGAAGAAAACGCTGAAAAAAGTAATCCATAAATAAAATCCACAAATATGAATACCAGGGGTATCATAAGATTGCAGATGAAGAAAGTGGCTGATGTCTGGAACCATAAGTTCAAAGGCGGAAATCCAGTTACTGATCCACAGGATGCAATATTCAATGAGATTGAAGATTATCTGCCATATTACGTTTTGGTAGAGAGCGTCGTCATAGACTCACCTTTGTTGGTACGGTCGTATTCAACAAACTACGGCATCCCTATGGATGAGATAAAGATTACAGGGCGAATCTTGTTTGTCAACAAAAAAATGGATGCTGATACCGATTTGGGATGGATGCTTATAAACAGACTGAACTGGGACGTCGTATGTCAGCAGTTGTATAACCTCCAGCCAGAGGAAATAAAACTGGGGAGGAGCAAGTGTTACAGAGTACCTCTCGGAAGTGTAGATACAAACAAACAGAAGGATGTCAACGCCTATCTTCACAATCTGATGTTTTGGGAGAGTATGCTCAACAAGGATTATGTCGGACCATTGTCACTGAGATATATATGGGTGCTCGACAGGCTCTATACTCAGAAGATATCCATAGACAAGATCAACGAAATGTTGCGCAAGGCTAATGTATTTAAGGATGAAAATGCAGATCAGCCTGAGAAGGGAGTGAAGGAACTCTGTGACGATTTGGAGGCTGTTACCAACGGTCATATTGAGTCCAATACTGCTGAGAGCGAAAGAATTGTTGCCGAAGCAATAAAGATTCTCCGCGATAGTGAGAAAGAAAAGATCCTCAATATAGTTTCGGGAATCAAGGAAATGTTTCTATATACTATTGCGAAATTGACAGATAAGAACATTCCATACTCTGACATGACCACTACGCAGAAACAAGAGGAGGATAACAGACGCAACTTGGTTCGCACCATTGAGACTTACTTGTCTGACAGTTACAATGATATTGAGCAACGTGTAATGAAGCTTTAGGACAAGCATGAAAGGGAGTGAGCAGATAGAGTGGAGTTGTGATGTGCTTGAAAAAAGACTGAATGGCTTCGTTGAACTTATGACGGCTTGCCATCGTCACGTGAAAAATGAGAGTGCATTCCTTTATGCATGTAATGCGTTGTATATCGAAGTCAATGATATTAAGGAAATGTTCATATCGTTGGAACAAGCCTTAAAGGAGAAATTGCCTCTGCGTTCTGATGGGTTTAGGTTCATTGACTGGAAAAATCTTTTTTCAATATTAGATTCATGCTATGGTTGTTTTCGTGATAACAAAGTTTACATGGAAGCTTTGGAGCGGTCAACGGAGGAAAAAGACGAATTATTACTCAAAGGTAATGCCATGTTATTCAACGTGTCATTTCCTCAGTTAATGAACGTCCTTATAAGCATAGTAAAGTTGCTGGATGATGTTGACGAACCGCAGTTGTATGTGGACTACTGGCGAAGAGAAATTGAACATTACACTCTGACAGAATGGACTAAGCAACAGGAGAAAATACGCCATAAGATTCAGTCGAAGACACAATTAAAAAGAGAGGAGTTTTGTAATAAGAAGATTGATGAGGTAACATCCCTATTAAAGCAGATGGCAGAAGACTGCATAAACACGAAGGAATTGCGCATCTGCGAAGAGGCACTCGGCAGATTGCTGTGGAGCTATGGGAAGGATGAAGAGGAGAATTTCAACAAACTTCTGTTTAATGCTAATTCCCTAAAGTATTATTGTGGCTTGGTAAACAGGTCTCTAACTGTCATCGGAGTGGAAAACTGTAATGGTGATGATGATGCCAGGGAGCGTGAGCTGGAGATAGAGAAAGCAAGACAAGGTGCATTGAAGGTCGCAATAGAGGCTACCTTGGCATGCAAGGAATACCTTGCTGCTGGATTAGGAGAAAACTTGTTGACCGCTGTCTGGAATGACATCCTCGATTCTGACCTAGCCTATGACATGGCACTAAAACTAAACAAGAGTACAGGACGCAATCAGATTATCTGTCATGTTATCGGTATATTGGCAATGGAAGGCGTTTTTCATGCAAAGAACTCTGAGCTTGTCAAATGCTTCTTTGACGTACTTCTCGACTTGAAAAAACTATCAAGGAAGGAAAAAGAAAAGAAGAAAAAGACTTTCGGTTCGAATATGACTCCATCTAAGCTTAGTGCCGTTTCCAACGTCCAGAACTGGGTTCATACCTACATTGAGCAATATAGAAATAATACAGCCTCTGAAACGCGAAACACGTAATTGGCGTTTCACATCGCTTGCGCTATACTTTCTTTATAGAAAAATACTAATGATTATCTGCAATAAGCCGATAGCGCCCCGAGGGGGCAAAAGCTCATAGCCTGGGGCATCGCCCTAGGTAGATGGAGGTTGGTAATTTCGCCCTGAAGGGGCAAAAGCATTTTTTATTATTAATGCTTTATTAGTGCTTTATTAGTGCTTTTGCCCTTACAGGGCGGATATACTAACTGCTTTGTACCTAGGGCGTTGCCCTATGCTATGTGCTTTTGGGCTTTGGCTTTCCCTTCGGCCGCCGACCTCTTCGACGTTCAGCCCGTCTGTTACGTAATTGTTTATAATCATAATATAAATAATATAAATAATATAATATTTAATTCTATTATATATAAGGTTCGCGCAAGCCTGTTGAGAGAGAAAAAGAAGAAAAACGTAAGTTTCACGTTTCGCGTTTCGCTTGCTGAAACTTGAAACACGAAACCTCGGAAAATCCTTCTTGGATGGAATGAAAAACCTCTTTTCTACGAGGTAAAGAAAGTTCGGGAAGGTATGGCTTCAAGGTTGGGGAAAGTCATTGTATATACGGGAAAAGGTTAGTACCTTTGCAGTAGCATAGAAGATACGAGCATCCTCTGCTCTGCCTTCGTTCTGCCTCCGTTATGGCTCTGCTCTCAAAGCAGAGGGAGAACAGAGAAATAGTCTGGGGACTACGTCGGCAATTGCTTGTATCGACGATGCGACTTTTCACATAGCTCAAAGTTGCAGGTTTATAGGTTTTTCAGGTTCTTAGGTCGGAATGCTTTTGAAATTAAGAAATTAAGAGATTAAGAAATTAATTTTCAATTATCAATTCTCAATTGTTAAGACCTCATAACCTTACAACCTCATAACCTACAAAAGTTACTAACCTTTTTCCCCGCAATCCCTCTCGGCGGGCTATCACCTCCCCTTCAGGGGAGGACGGGAGGGGCTTCATTATGGCAATCCTCAATGGTATCGCATCAAAGCTAAAGGGCTCGGCTGGCAGCCTTACGTTCCGTCGCTCAGCAGGTCGCACCATCGTTTCAGAGAAGGTGACCGAGGTGAAGATCTCTCGCACCGAACCGCAGCAGCGACATCGCACCAAGTGGGCTAACGTGGTGCAGATGTACAAGGGCATACGTCCGCTTATCGACTATGGCTTCGAGACAAAGCCGCAGGGTGTGAGCGACTATAACATGTTCGTAAAGGTGAACATGCAGCAGTCGCCAGTCTATCTCACCAAGCCACTGGTGGCAGGTGGCGCGTGCGTGGCAGCTCCTTATCAGATCACCCAGGGTTCACTCCCTGCAATCGTAGTCTCAGGCACGGGGCAGAATGTAACCACCGACATATCACTCGGTTCCGACGGCATCAGCGCAGCAACCACCGTGGCGCAGTTCTCACGTTCGGTAGTGGGCAACAACGTTGACTATAACTACGGCGACCAGATCTCCTTCTTCCTCGTGAAGCAACTGGTGAACGCAGAGACCGGCATCCCATACTGTCAGTTCTTCTCATGCAAGGTGGTGCTCGATGCTGCTAACGACGCGAAGCTCTGGGACGGTGTTCTCAAGAACGGTTTCTCTTCACAGGATGGCACTCTCGGTCATTCGGGCAACGATGGCGACTGCGTGTATTGCTGGGTGCACTCACGCAAGGTGAACGGCAAGACGCTCGTTTCTTCTCAGACGCTCATCAATGCCAACAGCATCCTCGCCGAGTATCAGGGTGACCTCGCCTATAATCTCGCGGCAAGTAGCTACGGCAGCACGAGGGACGTGTTCCTCTCTCCTGACGGCACCGCGACTGGTAACACCAATGCCGGCTCAGGTGGTGGAAACGACAACCCAGGCGGAGGTGGCGGAAACGATAGCCTGTAGCGTAACGTCATTCTTAGATTGAAATTTGGAAAGTAAATTTTGGATAAATCAAGTCAGAAAATTTATTCGGGTTTACTTTCCTATTTAGAGCACAAGAAAAATTCTCTCATCCGATAATTCGGGATAGAATAAAACATTCGCGGTAGGTTTAAAAATCCCGAATTATCGAATTTGTCGAATGATGTTCACGAACGTGAGCTATAATATCCTTAAAATCTGTGCGATCTGTGGTTATGAAAAAAAAAACACAGATATTCAGGATTTCACAGATACCAATCGCGAGCACAAGCGAGTTAATTCTATAATTCGCTAATTCGGGATATTTATTAATCTCCTATCACATTTTTATCCCGAATTTTAGAGATTTGTCGAATGATGTTCACGAGCGTAAGCAAAACAATCCCTTAGATCTGTGAAATCTGTGTTCGCTAAAAAAATAACTTCCCACTGAATTACTCAGATCATCACATATCCATCTGTGTAAATCCGTGTAATCTGTGGGATAGCAAAAAACAATAATCGAAGATACGAATTTGTATTTTCATTCATCATTAATCATTTAACGAATTTAATCAAAGAACCCTCCAGAGCGTAACAGCTCTGAAGGGCTTTGTTGGTTTACGAGATAGAATATAACAAACAATAATATACGTATGAAAACCATTCTATTGCTTGGTGGTTTCGGTTTCATCGGAACGAACATCTTGAAGTATGTAGATAACCAGAAGGAACTGAGCGATGAGTATCAGTTCATCGTGTTTGACCGCATAGACCATCATCCTCATGGAGTAAAATTCAATTGTATCAGAAAAGTATATGTGGGAGATTTCTCTGATGAAACCTACCTTGACAAGCTTTTCTCAGAGAATGAGATATCATTTGTAATCCATTCGTTGAGCAGTACCGTACCTGCAACAAGTATGAACTCGAGATTTGATGTTGAGAGCAATCTGATATCAACATTGAAATTGCTTGATGTCATGAATAAGCATAATGTCAAGGATATCGTATATATTTCTTCTGGTGGCGCTATCTATGGTGACGTGCTTCAGAAGGTGCACAACGAGGAGGATGCCGTATATCCAAAGAGCTCGTATGGCGTGGTGAAGCTTGCCATCGAGAAATATCTGCTTTCTTATTCTGAGTTGTACGGATTCAGAACCCTAATATTGAGACTGAGCAATCCATTTGGCAAATATCACTATAACGAGCGTCAGGGTGTGATAAACATTGCCATACGCAAATCACTTAGGAAAGAGCCTCTGGAGATTTGGGGCGATGGTGAAGGCGTAAAAGACTACATCTACATTGAGGACTTCTGTGCAGCGCTTTTTGCCTTGATCAATGCAGGATTAGAGTCAACGGTGTATAATGTGGGAGGCAGTTTGCCACTATCAGTTAATGACATCGTTGAGCGTATAAGTGAGATAGACCCAGGGTTTAAGGCTGAACACGTAAAGGCATCGGCATTGGATGTGCAGAGCTTTGAGCTTGACATAACAAAATTGAGACAGAAAATAGGAAAACTGCCATTCAGGAGATTCGGAGAAAGCTTGCGCGAGACATACGAATGGCAGAAAAATAATATAACAAAATGATAAAAGTAGCTATAAGCATAAACAAGTGCGATTCTGGAGGTCAGAAGAGTGTGATAATGTCGTACTTGAGGAATTTTGACCGACAGAGAATAGAATGGGATTTAATAGTAGATGCTGATTCTAATAGTATCCCTTTCGAGGAGGTAAAGGCTCTCGGTGGCAGAGTGCACGTGATACCTCCTTATCAGAAAATCGTTAAGCATATGGCTGCTTTGCGTGAGTTATGCAAGAAAGAGAAATATGATGTCTTCTATGCTGCCAACAATACGATGAATCTGTTCCCATTGAGTGTTGCTTGGCTTAGTGGAGTAAAAGTGAGGGTTAGCGAGAGTCTGACAACTGCATCAAAGTTGGAAAAGAAGAAGACTCTCATGAAGAATGTGCTGAAAAGATTCTCACATTGGTTCTGCAACTATTATATGGCAAATGGAATAGAAAGTGCAGAATATCAGTTTGGTAAGAAGACGACAGAAGCAGGCAAGGTCGCAATATTCCTGAATCCCGTAGATGCTCAGAAGAACGATTTCGATATGGAATTGAGAAACGAGTGCCGCGAGAAAATGGGGTGGAGCGATAAAGTTGTATATGGTACTATTGCCCGTTTCGAGATGCAGAAGAACCCTCTTTTCCTGATTGAGATAATGAATGAAATCAGGAAGAAAAGCGAGAAGGCGCAATTCTGTATCATAGGTATTGGCTCTATGGAAGAACAGATGAAGCAGAAAATTGCGGAATGTGGCTTCGGAGATCGCATGAGTTGGTTAGGCAGACGTGAGGATATAAGGCAGTTCTATAATGCTTTTGATGCATTTCTGTTGCCATCTCTCTATGAAGGATTCCCTGTAGTAGGTGTTGAGAGTCAGGCTTCTGGCTTACCTGTATTCTTCTCAGATGCGGTAACTCGTGAGGCCGGAATTGAGGAACTTGGACATTACATAGAATTAAGTAAGTCGGCTTCAGAATGGGCTGATATCATTATAAATGAAACAGAAAAGCTTATGCCTAACAGACGTGGCAGAAAGGAGTATTTGAAGGCTCATGGATTTGATGCCGCAAGTGAAGCTCTTAGACTTACAGAGTATTTTGAGAAGGCGGTAAAAGAACAAACGAAATAAACATTCCCTATAACATGAACTATATCATTTTCGGTGGCACAGGCTTTATCGGCACCCACCTCGCGAATCTCTTGCACGAGACACATCCTACGGACAAAATATGGAATCTGGATATTGTAGATCCTGCAAAGCTGGACGCAATGACCAATGAGAAGGAAAGACGTGAATATACTACCATAAAGGACTGGAAATCTCCTGTTGTGGATGGTGAGACACGCAAATCGACCTTCGTGTATTGTGATGTTCGTAAGCCTATCGAAACCCTTCCATTCTCTCCTACATCAGAGAATGTCGTTTTCAATCTTGCAGCCGTACATCGTACTCCGGGGCATCCTGACCATGCATATTTCGAGACCAACATCCGTGGTGCGGAGAACGTGTGTGCCTTTGCCGAGAAATACGGCATAAAAAACGTGGTGTTCACTTCTTCGATAGCTCCTTATGGTGCTGCGGAGGAACTGAAGACTGAGGATACGCTCCCAACTCCTAACACTCCATACGGCATATCAAAACTGGTGGCAGAGAAGATTCATCAGACTTGGCAGGCTGGCGGTGAAGGCCGTAAGCTGACAATCGTTCGTCCGGGTGTCGTTTTCGGTAAGGGCGAGAATGGTAACTTCACTCGACTCTATTGGGGCATCAAGAAGCATACGTTTGCTTATCCGGGGCGTAAGGACACAATCAAGGCTTGCATCTACGTAAAGGAACTTGTACGCTTTATCATGTGGAACGTGGAGGAGCGCAAGACTGCTTTTGATATATTCAACTGCACATTTGAGCCTGCATATACCATTGAGCATATCGTTGGCGTGATAAAGAGTGTGACTGGTCTGCATCAGGGCGTTCCATACATTCCAAACTCATTGATTATGCCAGCAGCCGCAGGTGCGAAGATGATGGGAAGTCCGATGGGAATATGTCCTGCACGTGTGAAGAAGCTTCAGATCTCAACCAATATCTGCGGAAAAAAACTCGCCTCTTGTGGATATAAGTTCAAGTGGACTTTCGAGGAGGCAGTAGAGGATTGGTTCGAGGATAACAAGAAACTTTACCTGAAGTAAGCAATTGCAGCAGATAGTCTTAGAACTGCTTCATGTAGCTATCGGTAAGAGAAAGAGCCTCATTTATTGTCCTACGGATGATGAATGGAATGAGGTCTATTTGCTGTGCGAGAAGCAGAATGTTCTTCGATTAGCCTTTGTCGGCATTCAGAAACTGCCGAAGGAGCAGATGCCACCATCTGACCTGCTTGCAAAATGGACTCGTGAGACGGAGGTTATAAAGAGGCGGAATGAGCTGGTTAGCAGGAGGTGCAAGGAGGCATGTGAGTACTACGACAAGCAGGGAATGACCTCTTGCGTGCTGATGCCTTGCGGACTGTATTCCAATTCTGAGGACATAGATATCCTGTGCAGA
>CACYXI010000147.1 GCA_902778265.1 uncultured Bacteroidales bacterium
CCCTTCAATTCCGTCATGCGCCTTTCCCTCTGTCTTTTATTGTGACTCTTATGTGAGTCCTATGTAACTCCTATGTGACTCCCATGTAAGTCCCATTTTTCCTTCGCTATAGAATAGGCGGAATAGCGAAGGCAGAGCGAACCCATAGCGAAGGCAGAACGGACTTACAACGGATTTACAACGGAGGAAGAACTAAGCAACATCGAAGGAACCATCGGTAACAAGTAACAGGTAACAATAAGGAAAATAGTGTGCAAGTAATTCTTAACGCATTATCGGTAACAAGTAACAGGTAACAATAAGGAAAATAGTGTGCAAGTAATCCGTTGCTCTCTATCGCATTCATTAAAGGAATTGCCGTCTGCTCATAAAAACTGAACAGACGGCAGACTTTTATACTTTATTCTTTATACTTTACACTCAACCCACTATTCCTCTTCCTCAGCCTCATGCTCGGCAATGAGCTTCTGCTGGATGTCGTTAGGAACAAGCTCGTAAGAAGCGAACTTTGTGGTGAAAGATGCGCGACCACCGGTGAGCGAACTCAACGCGATAGAATAGCTTGACAACTCCTTCAACGGAATCTTTGCCTGAAGCTTCTGATAGCCATTCTCTGAGTCCATACCCATGATGAGGGCACGACGCCCCTGAAGGTCAGACATCACATCACCCATACAGTCAGCAGGTACATATACCTCGAGGTCATAGATAGGCTCAAGAATCTTTGGACCTGCATTCTTGAATGCCTCAGAGAACGCATTACGTGCAGCAAGCATGAATGAGAGTTCGTTAGAGTCAACTGGGTGCATCTTACCGTCATAAACTATTACGCGTACATCACGAGCGTAAGAGCCTGTCAGCGGACCACGTTCCATCTTCTCCATAACACCCTTGAGGATTGCAGGCATGAAGCGCATATCAATAGCACCACCCACAACGGTATTGATGAATACGAGCTTACCGCCCCACTCCAACGGAACCTCTTCACGAGACTTAACGTTGATCTTAACCTCCTGACCATTGAGCTTGTATGTGGTTGGATCAGGCATACCGTCTGCGTATGGCTCAACGATAAGATGAACCTCACCAAACTGACCAGCACCACCTGACTGCTTCTTATGACGATACTCTGCCTGAGCACTCTTGGTGATAGTCTCACGATATGGAATCTTAGGCTCGATGAATTCGACCATAATCTTCTCGTTGTTCTCCAGACGCCACTTCAATGTGCGAAGGTGGAACTCACCCTGACCATGAACGATGACCTGACGAAGCTCCTTACTCTGCTCTACTACCCATGTTGGGTCTTCCTGACGCATTCTTGTCAAAGCAGCCATAAGTTTCTCGGTCTCAGCCTCATTCTTAGCCTTGATAGCACGAGAGAACTTTGGATTAGGATACTTGATGAAGTCGAACCTGTTCTCACAGTCCTTACCATTGAGAGTATTGCCAGTCTTGACATCCTTCAACTTAACGGCACAGCCGATATCGCCAGCCTTAAGCTCATCAACAGGTACACGGTTGGCACCTGCACATACATATATCTGACCGATACGCTCCTTTGAGCCACGATCCGCATTACTGAGATCATCACCAGGCTTGATGCAACCGCTCATAACCTTGAAATACTGCACCTCACCGATATGAGGCTCAACGCCAGTCTTGAAGAAATAAACAGACTCTGGTCCGTTAGCATCAATAGGCACTTCCTCACCACGTGTATTGTGCACCTTCGGCATCTCGTCAACGAAAGGAACGACGTTGCCAAGGAACTCCATCAGACGGCGGACACCCATACTCTTAACTGCACATACGCAGAATACGGGGAAGATAGAGCGGGTAACAAGTCCCTTGCGGATACCCTCACGCATCTCGTCCTCTGTCAGAGTCTCTGTCTCGAAGAACTTATCCATAAGTCCCTCGTCATTCTCAGCAGCGGCCTCCACGAGAGCCTTGTGCATCTCCATCGCCTTATCCATCTCCTCTGCAGGAATCTCCTCTATAGTAGGAGCACCGCCTTCAGGTCCCCATGAATACTTCTTCATCAACAGCACGTCGATGAGAGCGTTGAAGTTAGGACCTTCATTAAGTGGATACTGGATAGGAACGACCTTGCTACCATATATTTCCTTCAGACGATCCAAGCTATTGTTGAAATCGCATTTCTCGGAATCAAGCTGGTTAACAAGGAAGATAACAGGCTTCTTCAGCTTTTCGGTGTAACGGAAATGGTTCTGCGTACCTACCTCAGGACCATACTGACCATTGATCAGCAGTACGGCAGTATCGGTTACGTTGAGGGCAGTAAGAGCAGCACCCACGAAATCATCAGAACCAGGACAGTCAATGATGTTGAGCTTCTTATTATTCCATTCTACATTATATACGGTTGAGAACACTGAGTAGCCATATTCCTGCTCAACTGGGAAATAGTCAGAAACAGTGTTCTTTTGCGTTATACGACCGCGACGCTGGATTACACCAGCCTCATAAAGGAGAGACTCTGTAAGAGTGGTCTTACCAGAGCCGTCATTGCCAAGGAGGGCAATGTTCTTAATCTCGTTTGTCTGATATACCTTCATAGATTTTGTTGTTAAGGTGTTTAATAAATTTAGGAAAATCTTTATTATTAGTTGGGAGGGGTTAATTCCCGAACTCGATTTCAAAAGTAATAATTGCAAACGATACCACAAAACTTTTTGGGCAAAAAGTATTTTTTTTTATATTTTTTTGACATTTCCTTTCGTTTTTGACGGAAAATATGTATATTTGCAGTTCATATCAATTACAAATTACTAATGTCTGGCATATACGCTCACATACCATTTTGCAAGAGCCGTTGCATATACTGCGGTTTCTATTCCACCACATTATTATCCCTTCAGGATGAATATGTGGATGCAATGTTGCGTGAGCTTGACAGCCGAAGGGATTATCTCGGAGGCGAGCCTGTCAAAACTATATATATAGGAGGAGGAACGCCTTCCATGCTTTTCTCTCATAACCTATCACGCCTATGCCAACATCTGAAGGCCTTTGCCTATGGAACCTTGGAAGAGTTCACCGTGGAATGTAACCCCGATGATGTTACTCCAGAACTTGCCTCTCTGCTCCATTCCTTGGGAGTAAACAGGGTTAGCATGGGTGCTCAGACTTTTTCTGATGAACGCCTTGCTTTCATCCACCGCCGTCACAAAGCTCATCAGGTGGAAGAGGCTATCTACAATTTACGAAATGCAGGAATAACGAACATAAGCATCGACCTTATGTTTGGTTTCCCCGATGAAACCGTAGAGAATTGGAAAAGTGATATTGAGCAAGCTCTCAGTCTTGGAGTTCAGCATATCTCTGCCTATTCCCTGATGTACGAGGAAGGTACTCCTCTCTACAAATTATTAGAGGATGGCAAGATAAAGGAGATTAATGAAGATGTGAGTCTTGAAATGTACGAGACGCTTATCACTCTCCTCACCAAAGCAGGATATGAGCATTACGAGATATCAAATTTCGCTTTGTCCGGCTATCGTTCAAAGCATAACAGCAGCTACTGGAAACGCATTCCATACCTCGGTATAGGAGCTGCTGCACACTCATATAATCTCACTTCCCGACAATGGAATGTGTCCGATGTAGAACTCTACATAAAAGGAGATAACATAGTAGAGGACTGCGAGTTGCTCGATGCTACCGAACAATATAACGATCTTATCACCACGGCTCTTCGAACTTCCGAGGGTATTGATTTAGGCACACTCTCAGAAACAGATTTCCACTATCTCACAAAGGCTGCAAGCAAGAGTATAGAGCAAGGAAATCTTATAATAGAAAACAATCATCTTCACCTTACACGCAAAGGCTTGTTCATAAGCGATGCCGTTATGGTGGAACTTATCAAATAAATTATGCGCAGAAAGGAATACTTCGAGTTTAAGCAATTCACGGTTCATCAGGAACATGCCGCCATGAAGGTGGGAACTGACGGAGCACTTCTCGGTTCACTTGCCGCTACTGGCAAGCGAATCCTCGACATAGGCACAGGCACAGGACTTCTCTCGCTAATGATGGCGCAGCGTTGTCCTGAAGCCCAGATTACGGCTATTGATGTCGATGAAAACGCCATTATAGATGCACAGAGAAACTTTTCCGACTCACCTTTCGGCGACAGAATAACACTCAGACAAGCACCTTTTCAGGAATTTGCAAAGCAGGAACAGGAGAAATACGACTGCATCATCTGCAACCCACCTTACTTTGACGAGAGTCTTGAGAGCAAGGATGAGAGCAGAACCCGCGCCCGTCACACTTCAAGTCTGCCATTCCGCGATCTCATCGGCGGAGCATACGAACTCCTTGAGGATGAGGGCGTTTTCTCTGTCTGTATTCCTCCCGAGGTATTGAGCAAGTTCTCTGCCGAATGTCTCATAAAAGGTTTCTGCCTTATGACTGCATACAAAATCAAGTCCGTACCTCGCAAGCAGGAACCAAAGCGATATATACTCGTGTACAAGAAAGGGCGCATCGTAGAGCCACAGGAACATACCTTCTGCATGCAGAATCCTGACGGCACACGCTCAGAATGGTATCAGGAGATAATGAAGGACTTCTATCTATAGAAGATTATGAAACATCTATTATTTTTATTGTGCTTTCTGCCATTGCAGGCAATATGCCAAGATGTAAAAGTTATCATCAACGAAGACTTTGGATTAATATACAAAAGCGATACCCTATATGCATCTCTCGTAGCAAACGGCGATACTATCTTTATTTCTGATGATGATGTATCGTGGCATTTACAAGACTTGTTGAGATTTCAAAATCAAACTCTTAAAGAAGAAGGTATATACATTCAATATCCAGACATTATCGCTATGGAGATTGAACAAATAGCCACTCTTTTCGACTACAAATCCGAGGTTAATTACAAAAATGCAATAAAGAATGAGCGAAGAACCATAACATTTTATGGACCAATAACTTTGATGCTTCGAAGATCACATACAGTTACTATAAAGAAATGCACATTGGTTATAGCAAACAACAAACTCATAAAACACCATTGTTCATATTGCCAACACGATGACGTCGGTATTCCTACCGAAAACGCAAAATTTGAATATAAATACGATGAAAAGGGCAGAATCGTAAAGATATTCAATAAAGGCAAATTAGAGCAAACAATATCATATGTTGAGCAATAATAAATCCCACACTCCAAATTCATCCTTGGTTGTGTGGGATTTTTGTTTCCGTTAACCTACTGTTAAACCTACGCTCTACCTCCGAAGTATCTCCATCGTTACTACATCACATCTCCATCGATACTCCATCGAAACGATGGACTATCGATGGATTATCGATGGATTATCGATGGATTATCTTATGAGGAAGAGCGGACTTTCTGCAGTAACAAAAATGCGGTATTATCACGAAAACCAATCATCATCTCACGTTATTTAACTTTTGACTAAAAAAGAAAAACATTTCAAAATTTGCAGATGTCGAGAGAATTTAGTAATTTTGCAAGCGATTTCGCATTGAAAAGACAGGAAGTACTATATAGCAAGTCAGTCGCAGCCTCTTTTGTATCGAGGCACAGAAGATTGTTATTGGCAGCAACCCGTAAGATCATGTGGAAGCAAGAGAATTAATCACGCCCCGGTTGTTTCGGGGAATTATATCTAACAAACTTTTCAAAAACCAAATGAAAGTATTAAAATTTGGCGGAACATCCGTGGGTTCCGTAGAGAGCATCCTCAGCCTAAAGCAGATTGTTACGAAAGAGGCTAAGTCACAACCCGTTGTTGTTGTGGTAAGCGCTTTAGGCGGTATTACCGACAAACTTATTGCAACCTCCAAGCTCGCCCTTGCAGGCGATGAGCGTTATCGTGAATCATTCGATGAGATCGTGGATCGTCATCACAAGATGATTGACACCATAATCACGGACACCAAAAGCAGAGAACAACTTTTCAACACCGTAGATGCGCTGCTCGAACAGCTTCGCAGCATCTATTTCGGTGTATTCCTCATACACGACCTGAGTGAGAAGACTCAGGACGCTATCGTTTCATACGGCGAACGACTCAGTTCTAATATCGTGGCAACCCTCATCAAGGGTGCCAAGTGGTTCGATTCACGCGATTTCATCAAGACTGAGCGCAAGATGGGTAAGCACATACTTGATGCAGAGCTTACCAACAAACTCGTCCGTCAGACTTTCGCAGACCTTCCAAGAGTGAGCCTCGTTCCAGGCTTCATCTCTCGCGACAAGGACACCAACGAGGTAACGAACCTCGGTCGTGGTGGTTCTGACTATACAGCAGCTATCATCGCTGCCGCCCTTGATGCAGACGTACTTGAGATTTGGACAGACGTTGACGGCTTCATGACAGCCGATCCACGTGTCATCAAGTCAGCATATACCATCAACGAGCTTTCTTACGTAGAGGCTATGGAACTTTGTAACTTCGGTGCAAAGGTGATCTATCCTCCTACGATATATCCTGTATGCGTGAAGAATATCCCTATAAAGGTGAAGAACACATTTAACCCAGAGCATCCGGGCACACTCATCAAGGATAAGATTGAGGGCGACCACAAGCCAATCAAGGGCATCTCTTCAATCAACGGAACGGCACTCATTACCGTTACTGGCCTCTCTATGGTCGGTGTAATCGGTGTAAACCGCCGTATCTTCACAGCACTTGCCAACGAGGGAATCTCTGTGTTCATGGTTTCACAGGCATCTTCTGAGAACTCCACTTCAATCGGTGTGAAGGAGGACGATGCCGACAAGGCTGCACAGGTGCTCAACGAGGAATTCGCCAAGGAGATAGAGACAGGCGCGATGTATTCGATGATTGTGGAGCGTGGTCTTGCCACTATCGCTATCGTAGGCGAGAACATGAAGCACACACCAGGTATCGCAGGCAAGCTCTTCGGTACTCTTGGCCGTTCTGGTATCAGCATCATAGCTTGTGCACAGGGCGCTTCCGAGACAAACATCTCATTCGTTGTAAACAGCCAGTTCCTAAGAAAGTCGCTGAACGTACTTCACGATTCATTCTTCCTTTCAGAGTACAAGGTGCTTAACCTCTTCCTCTGCGGTACAGGAACGGTAGGCGCAAAACTCATAGAGCAGATTCGCTCTCAACAGCCAACACTCATGAAGGAGTCTCGTCTGAAGCTCAACGTTGTAGGCATAGCATCTTCACGCAATGCCATCTTCGACCGCGATGGAATCGACCTCGACAACTACATGGAAAAGCTCAAGGCTTCTGAGCCATCAAATAGCAAGAAGTTGCTTGAGAACATCATCGGCATGAACATCTTCAATGCCGTGTTCGTTGACTGTACCGCTTCAAGCGAGGTGGCAGGTCTCTACCAGTCTTTGCTTGAAAAGAACGTGAGCGTGGTAGCAGCCAACAAGGTAGCGGCATCAGGCAACTTTGACGACTACATAAAGCTGAAGCGCACAGCCTTATCTCGTGGCGTGAAATATCGCTTTGAGACTAACGTAGGTGCTGGTCTTCCAATCATCGGAACTATCAACGACCTAAAAAACTCAGGCGACAAAATACTTAAGATTGAGGCAGTTCTATCAGGTACGCTCAACTATATCTTTAATGCCCTTTCTGCTGATGTACCATTCTCAAAGACTGTAAAACAGGCTAAGGAACTTGGCTATGCAGAGCCAGATCCACGTATTGACCTGAGTGGCAAGGACGTTATCCGCAAGCTCGTTATCCTCACCCGTGAGGCTGGCTATAAGATTGAGCAGGAAGACGTGGAGAAGAACCTCTTCGTGCCTGATGAATACTTCGACGGTTCAGTAGAAGACTTCTGGACAAAGCTCCCTGCACTTGATGCCGAGTTTGAGGCAAAGCGCAAGGAACTTGAGGCAGAAGGTTGCCGCTGGAGATTCGTTGCCCGCATGGAGGCTCTTGAGAACGGTAAGGTGAAGGCAAGCGTTGGACTCAACAAGATTCCTTCAAACCACTCATTCTACGAGCTTGAGGGCAGCAACAACATCGTTACACTCACAACGGCACGCTACAAGGAATATCCTATGCTCATTCAGGGCTATGGTGCCGGTGCAAGTGTAACGGCTGCCGGTGTATTTGCTAACATTATGTCAATCGCAAACATTTAAAGGAGAAACGATTATGAAGCACATAATAATTCTGGGCGATGGAATGGCAGATAAAGCCATTGAGAAACTCGGCGGAAAGACTCCGTTGCAGTTCGCCAAGACTCCTTACATGGATATGCTGGCAAAGATGGGGCGTACAGGTCGCCTCATAACCGTACCAGAGGGCTATAACCCTGGTTCGGAGGTTGCCAATACCGCAATACTCGGCTATGACCTCGACAAGGTTTATGAAGGTCGTGGACCTCTTGAAGCTGCTTCCATCGGCTATGAGATGGATTCATTGGATCTTGCACTTCGCTGCAACATCATCTGCGTTCGCGAGGATGGCACAATCAAGACCCACAACGGCGGCAATCTCTCTACGGAGGATGCAGGTCCGCTGATTGACCTTCTCAACGAAAAACTCGGCTCTGACCGCGTGAAATGGGTGAAAGGCATACAGTATCGCCATTTGCTCATCATCAACGGAGGTTCAAAACACATAGTTTGCGCCCCACCCCATGATCATCCAAATGAGGCTTGGCGTCCGCTTCTTGTCAAGCCGGAAGAAGGTTGGGAGAATAAGCGTGAGGAAGGTCGTATGACCGCACAGGAAACCGCAGATCTGCTCAATGACCTTATCATCAAGTCGCAGGACATACTTCTCAACGCACCTCTCAACATCAAGCGTAAGGCAGAGGGCAAGGATCTCGCCAATATCATCTGGCCTTGGAGCGGTGGCTATCGCCCTGC
>CACYXI010000148.1 GCA_902778265.1 uncultured Bacteroidales bacterium
CCGGATTACGATTATCATGCAGCTATCAACGCTGCGTGACGACAAAGTGTTAAATATATAGTTAAAAACAGAAATTTACTTGGAATTTAACATAGAATGCGGATTTGCTACGGACTTAGACTGGCGAAGTAAAGCCAACATTAATCATCGTGACTTGCGTAGCTTGTTGAGTTTTTACGAAAAATATCCCTTTAATCTGTGCGATCTGTGGTCAGGATAAAAAAGAAACTGATGTATCTGGCAGCCGCAGTATTATTTCTGCGATTCATTTCAGATAAATCATATAAATCTGTTTCCTCTTTTCATTGAACTCACATTAAAAATCATGTTTTCTGCACGAATATTTGGCGGTGTCAGAAAGAAACTGTAATTTTGCAAATCGAATAGAATTTTGTAAGAAAAGAACAATAATAAACATGAAGAAAATTATAACATTGGTATTTATCGGACTATCCATAATTCTTCCTCTCCATAGTTATGCAAATATAGCAGAGGGAACTTCTGGCTCCTGTAAGTGGGTGATTGACGATGAAGGAGTATTGACTATATCGCCTTCACAAGGAGAAATCGGAAGACTTGAAAAATGGGAGGATTGGAGATCAGGTGTGTGTCCTTGGTACAAATATCATGGCAGCATAACTCATGTTAAGTTTGAGAAAAAGATTTACACAGAAACGTGCTATGCCATGTTTAAGGATTGCGAATTGCTTGAAACTGTTGATTTCGGGCAGTTCAATATAGATGCTTCTGGTAATATGGAGTATATGTTTTCCGGATGTAAGTCGCTCAAGGAGATTGATATGAGTACGCTTAATACGGATAATGTTGTGTATATGAATAATATGTTTGCGAACTGCACATCTATTAAAAGTATTGATCTTTCAACATTCGACACATACAAGGTAAAGACTATGGGTATGATGTTTTATAACTGCATATCACTGGAATTTGTTGATGTGTCACGGTTCTTTACAACATGGCTTGTAGAAGCGCAGTATATGTTTTTCAACTGTAAGAAACTTAAGAATATAGACCTGCGTTTTTGGGATACAAGTGAGATTATGGATATGACATCAATGTTCGATAGTTGTGTTAATTTGCAGAAAGTCGATTTGAGATGTTTAGATACATATAGGTTGGGGTCTATGAAGAATGCGTTCAGAAATTGTCATTCTCTTGAAAGCCTCAATCTTACAGCTGTTCGTGGAGATAGAGATACTGATTTTGAAGGGTTGTTCACTGGTTGTGAAAGTTTGAAGAAATTCTACGCTTTTAATGATGATCCATTCACATGGACAATTCAAGAAAAGATGTTCAATACTATTAAAGAACCCGAAAAGATAATTCTTTATGTGCCTCGTGCATCCGTTGAACTTTATAAAAGTGCGCCAGGATGGAAAATCTTTGATGTGCGTGCAATGGAGGATGAACCAAAAGAAGCTACAGGTGAGGGTGGTAATAAATCTTCTGAGAATCCTGATGAAAAATCGTCTGATAACACCAATGACAATACATCCGAAAGTACTGATGGCAACACATCTGGCAGTACAGATAACCATTCATCTGATACGCCTGTAACAGGTATTGGTAGTATCGCTACAACTTCTAAGCCTTCGGTCGTTTATTCTATCGGGGGTAGTCGTCTCTCGGCTCCTCGTAAGGGTGTCAATATAATTAACGGAAAGAAATATCTTGTAAAGTAAATTTGTAAATAGCAGAAAAATGAAACATATTATCCTCGTTTTCATGTCATTACTAAGTGTAGCTTGGTGTAATGCGCAGGAAAAGTCAGATTTTCAGTTAGATGGGCTGTTTTATGCTTTTAATGGCTCTGAGGTGACTGTAGTAGGGCAGTCGAAGGCTAATCGCAAACTGACTGAGGTTACAATTCCTGCAACTGTAACATACAACTCTCAAACATATACGGTGACAGCGGTTGGTTATGGGGCTTTCTGGGGAAATGATAGTCTTGTCAGGCTAACAATTCCAGATGGTGTTAAGACAATTCGTATGGAGGCATTCTATAGTTGTCGTAATTTAAAGAGAGTTACGCTATCCAAAACCCTTGAGGTGATAGGTGAAAATGTTTTTAATGGATGCGTGAATCTTGACTCCTTGGTTCTTCCTGCTACTATCAAGCAACTTAATGCTGGCTGCTTAGGTCATTGCTCACGTCTTAAAAACATCTATTGTCTTGCAACCGAATCGCCTGAATTTGTAGGCTATAATCATTTTACCTCTTTTGGTAAGCTTCATGTTATTAAAGGATGCAAGCAGGCATATCTTGACAATGGGAGATGGGAATATTGGTATGAGGTTGAAGATGACATTGAACTTGATGGTGTAGAGTCTGGTAATAAAGATAATAATAATACAGACAATGAGCCAAACAGGGATGATGATTCGAAGAATGATAATGGTTCGAATAAGGTGGATGATTCAAACAAGAATAATGAATCAAGCAATGGCGGTGATTTGAACAAAGATAAAGAGCTTAACCAGAATACTGATTCTGGCAATACAGAAACAACAGGCGGTTCTGATTCAACGGACAAAACTGATTCTGACAAGGATGCTGAGAAGGAAAAAGACCAAAGTACCGCAATTCGTGAGATTGCCACTACAAAAAATCATACGGCTTTCTCGCTTAATGGTAGTCGCCTTAATTCTTCTTCCAAAGGGATTAATATCATAAATGGAAAGAAGGTGCTCGTAAGGTAATTGTTCTCATTCCTTTCTTTGAAAGCAATGGAGAAAAATATCCATGCCGAGAAATAAAGGAGAAAATGATTGTCCGCAATTACGTGACAGACGGGCTGAAAGCCCAAAAGCACATAGCATAGGGCAACGCCCTATGTACAAGGCCGTTAGGGTATTCGCCCTGTAGGGGCAAAAGCATTATTATATTAGAGCTTATGCCCCTTCAGGGCGTTATCACGTAATTGCGAATAATCATTTGAAAAATATTAATGTCAGAATTAACGTCTAAATTTGTGTCCTAATTAATGTTACGCCGTAAGGCATTTTCTGTAATACATTAATTGGGACGTTAATTAGGACATTAATTGAAACATTAATTTCAATCGAACTCACATTAAAAATCATGTTTTTCTGCTCGAATATTTGGTGTTGTCAGAAAGAAATGCTATTTTTGCAAAGAAAATCTATATATTCATTAAAAACAGCAAATTTAAGACATGAAAAAGATATTATCTACATTCTCATTCTTTCTGCTGACCGCAACTTCATTCGCACAGACAAATGAGTGGCAGTTGCTTGAAAGACTTGATAGCATCGTATGTGATAATGGGGAGATTGCCCGATTCACCTATGATGAGCAGTTCAGAATTGTAACAAAGAACACCTCTCTTGGCGATAAACTTGTGAAGAAGGAGGTTTCGGAGTATGCAGAGGACGGATCGCTGTTGAACTATTGCGCTTACGAAGAGCGTGATGGGGTGTTAGTGCCTGTCAAGAAGAATACTACGACCTTTATCCCAGCGGATGGAGCCGGATCGCAAAAGGAATTGGTGTTTGCCGATTCTGTCTATGTAGATGAGCTTCAAAAATTGGTGGTAAGAGCCAGTGAGGTTTTTACTTATGATGAGAATGGAAGGCTCGTTGCGTGTTGCACAAAGGAGTATGACCTGAAGAGCGATGGCAAATCATTCAAGTGGCACGACTTCTATTACGATGACAATATTATAGAGGAGGTGATAGGAAATCCTGACTTTCAATGCAAATTCAACAGGGAGTATAAGGATGATCAGCTCTATGTTATAACCCGATACGATTATAGAGATGGGCAATGGGTGATTCAGGAGAGTACGGTAAGGGAGTACTACGAGAGTGGTGCCTTGAAAAACGAGTACTCATACGATTATTCGGGTATCATCTTCTATATGAAGAGTTATACCGTGTATGATGAGAATGGTGAAAAGCAGAAGACTCAAGAGAAACAGCAGATGTATAGCTATAAGTACACCCGTGATGAGAAGGGTAGGGTGAAGGAAGCGCAGAAATATCTTGCTGACAGCGAGACGCTTGTTGAGCGTGAGACGTATCATTATGATCTTCTGCCAATAGATAGCGCATACTATGTGCTTCGCTATGCCTCTGATGCTGCTGAGCCATATTCTAAGTGTTACTACATCCCGAACCTTATTGTTGACGGAAAAATGGGTGGAGAGTATTCTGTTTATGAAAAGGTTTCTGCCGATGGCTTTTGGGTGGATCTGATGGCAGAAGGCAATAGTCTGTCGCATTCGTATGCAGACAAAAACATTGATGCGCAGTATGAAGTGAGTGATGAGGGCGTTACGTTGTATGACTATACCGTTGTCATACCAACCGATTATGGCAAGTTGGTAAAGAAGGAAGAGAAACGCTCTATGGATAAATCGCTGACTATTACGAGTGAAGAGGAGGTATATTACGACAAGTCGCTAAAAGGCGCTTTCATTGCAGGTCTTGAAGAGGACTATAAAGTTACGCAGGTGGTAAGTCGTGATGCGAAAGGTGATGAGGTTAGGGGAACGTATTTCTATTCCTCTCTCGTTGAAACCACTTCGTTGGCAGGTATGCCATTAAGGTCATCTGAGGAATCGGCTGTTTATAATCTTAATGGTCAGCAATTGAGAAGTCCTCAGAAGGGAATCAACATCATAGGTGGCAAGAAGATGATAGTGAATCGCTGATGTGATGATACGAAAAAAGGGATGCTTTGAGAGGCATCCCTTTTTAATGTTATTATGTGATGTTATTTAACCTTTACAGGAGCAGGAGTAAGCTCGTATTCCCATGTGATTGTAGTAGAACCATCAGCTGTTGTGTGGCTGAGCTTCATTGTAGAGCCAACGAATGTAACATCGATGTTTTGCTCTACTCCAGAATTCTCGTCCTTAGCGTCATCGAAGTTGACCAGACCACCTTCTGGGCTGCTCTTCCACTGCCATACGCCACGAGAAATGTTGTCGTCAGTCTTTACAACGTAGTAGAGGTGACTGCTATCCTTCATAGTGTTGCTGAAGCAGATATAGTCAATATCCTTGAAATAAGGAATATTGTAGTTGTCGCCAAGTTTGTTCTTGAGGTCTTTGTAATTGCTTGCGCTTACTTCGGTTGGCTTGAATACAGAGCTGGTGATATTAACGTATGCCTTCTTAACCTTCCATGAACGGCAGATGTTGTTAGCATTTGCGAAAGTTGCCTTTAAACCAACCTTTGTTGCAGTATATGTCTTGTCGCCAAGAGTGAGGTTGTATTTGCCTCCGTTAGATTGGATCTTGAGAGTTACGTTCTTGCCATTGAGCTGGTATGTGCCGTCTGAGTTCTTGGTGAAAGTGCTGCACTCGAATCTCTTCATTGCAACAGGGCTATTTTCTGGTGCACCTCCAACATATTGTATAAAGTAGTTACCTGCTGTTGTGAGCTCGATGTAAACAATCTCCTCGTTGTTGTTCTCCTCATCCAACTGGTAGATAGCTGCATCTGACAGATAAGGGAGTTCTGGAAGCTCATCCTTCTTGTCATCATCATCGCTGCTACATGATGTTACTACTGATGTGCCGAGAAGGCACATGAAAACCATGAAATAAGAAAAAAACTTTTTCATCTTCTTTGTCTTTGTTATAATTTAGATTGATAAAATAAATATGTTCGTAAAAAAGTTAGTCCTTTTTTGTTTTTGCGTTGCAAAATTAATAATAAAAATCAAAACGGCAAGGAATTTTACTCAAAAAAGCGAAACCGCATACAATCATTAACATTACAATACAAAAAATTGCTAATATTTAACGTGAGATTGATGATTTCAAAATAAATTACCTGAATCCATCGAATTCATAACTTCCTAACAAACGCACCTTGCGGTGCTTGGGCTTTCAAGAAAATTAGCGACGATGACCAGAAAATTTGACTCGGAAAATTATAAAAATAAAAGCCTGTTCGATGAATTGCTACAATCTTTTACCCACTGCGTGGAGCTACACGAATTTATCATTAATTATCGCGAATTTGTCATTAATTCTTTTTTTAGATGAAAATTCATGGATAATTCGTGAGAATTTACGGATAATTTCTTCCCTGTGGTCAGAGGGTCTTCGACAAATCTCATGTAGCCAAGCGCAGCGTTTAAATTCATCGAGTTGGCGTTGTATAAGAAAATCCCCGAATGGCATTTGCTCATCGGGGATTCTTATACGTTGTCGATAATATGTATTACTTCTTCTTTTTCTTTTCCTTTACGGTCTTAACCTTGGTTGGGTAAACGCGGTCGCTACCATACGCCTTGTAGCCGAACTTATAGGTGAGGGAGAGTTGACCGGTAGCCATCCAGTCGGTACCATCCTTGTATTTAGAGTCGAAACGGTCGCTGAGGTTGTTGAAGTCAAACTCGGCACCTACGGAGAATTCCTTAGAGATGTTGAAGTCAACGAGAAGACCGGCACGGATGTTATGGCTGAGCAGATCCTTGTGAGTGCTATTGATCCAGGCATTGCTGATGTTGTCCTTAACAATGCCTTTGCGGGCGATGTCAGCAAACTCGTCGTTGTTCCAGCAATATGCGAGACCTGCACCTGCGATAAGATAAACGTTTAGAAGACCGGCTGGCTGCTTGCCGAAGTTGGTAAGGTTGACCATGAGGTCGAGGTTGGTGTTGATGTATTTGAACTGGTATTTTTCACCAATGCTTTCAAAACCGTTCTTAGAGTTCATTCCGTTAAGATGAAGTCGGAGACCAACAGTAGGGGTGAATACGTAACCACCTGCTATGCTGAATGTAGGTTTCATTACGTTGCCAGTAGCGAGAACCCTGTTGAGTCCGCCTTGAGCCTGAACGAAGGCGTATGGCTGAGAATAATAGCCCTGCTGCTGAGCCTGTGCGTCGCGAGGGTTGTTGAGGCTTTGTGCGAAGCAGTTAGTAGCTGCCACGGCACTAAAGATTACGGAAAGAATTACTTTTTTAATTTGCATGATTAGTTTATTTGATTTTGTTTGTTAATTCGTTGTAAGCCGTCTTAGGTGTTTAGTCATTAGCTTTCACCATTGCAATTTGTCGGCAAATTTACACAAATTATATGAAAAACAAGCATTTTTTACGCAGAAATCGATAAAACGAGGCGAAATAATTGCTTTTTTCGTAAAATTATTTGTCTATCTCGCAGAAAATGAGTAATTTTGCACCCGATTTTGGCATATTTGCCCGAATCGGCTAAGGCAAAGTCCGAAGCATTAACATTTTTATTACAAACATATTAAATTTAAAACAAAACAAAATGATCATTGTACCCGTAAAAGAAGGCGAGAACATCGAGCGCGCCCTGAAGAAGTTTAAGAGAAAGTTTGAGAAGACTGGTGTCGTTAAGGAGCTCCGCTCTCGTCAGCAGTTCAACAAGCCTTCTGTACTCAAGCGCCTCAAGATGGAGCACGCAATCTATGTACAGCAGTTGCGTCAGAACGAAGAATAATTCAGTTAAAAACTGTTAATTATTTGGTGGTCTGAATTTAATTTCGTAAATTCGCCACATGATTATCGATGAGTTCCTCAGGTATATGGAAACGGAGCGGGTGGCATCGCCCCTGACCGTGAAGACATACCGCGATGCTATCAATAACTTCTCGGAGTTTGTTAGCACGCTCGATGGTCAGTCCCTCGAAACAGCCGATGCCGATGTGGTTCGTGACTGGATTAGCGGTTTGATGGAGCAAGGTCGGAAAGCGACCTATGTCTGCAAGCAGCTAAGTGCGGTGAAGTCTATGTACCGTTATGCTCTCAAGGCAAAACTGATAGATAAGGATCCTGCTCATCTGGTTACTGGTCCCAAGAAGCAGAAGCCCCTGCCGGTGTTCCTCAAGGAATCGGAAGCAGAAAGGTTGTTTGACGGCATTCAGTGGGATATGGATGATTTTAATGACGTGCGTGCGCGTACTTTATTATTATTATTATATTCTACCGGAATAAGAAGAGCAGAGGCCGTTGGTATTAACGATCCCGACGTTAATTTCATCAATAATGAGATTAAGGTGACGGGTAAGAGACGTAAGCAACGCCTGATACCAATGACTGAAGAACTCGCAAAAACCTTACATTATTATATAGGTATGCGGGACGGGCATATTGCCCGACGTAATAGCGAAGCACTCTTTGTTAGCGACAAAGGTGAAAGAGTTACCGATGGGTGGGTCTATCTCACCGTCCGCGACAAACTCTCCTTGGTCACTTCGATGAAGAAACGCTCACCCCACGTGCTCCGACATTCATTTGCCACTTCAATGCTTAACCATGATGCCCAGTTGGGCAGCGTCCAAAAGCTGCTCGGTCATGAGAGCATAGCAACGACTGAGGTTTACACGCATGTAACCTTCGAGGATCTTAAGAGAATTTACAAAAAAGCCCATCCCCGGGCAGATGTCTAACTTTTAAAAACAAGTTAACCATGGAAATTAAGATTCAGGCTGTCAATTTTGACGCACAGGAGAAGTTACAGGAGTTTGTCAACAAGAAGGTTGAGAAGCTCTCGAAGTCTTACGATGATATAAAGAAAGTTGAGGTGCAACTTAAAGTTGTCAAGCCTGCTACCGCTCTTAACAAGCATGTGAGCATGAACGTAGGCATACCTGGAGTTCCTGTTTTCGTAGAGAAGACATGTGATACTTTCGAAGAGGGCGTTGATCTCTGCGTTGACGCTTTGAAGGTAAAATTGGCAAAAATCAAAGAAAAAGCAAGAAATCATTAAAAAACTTTGCAAAAAGTTTGGTGGTTTAAAAAAATATGCGTACCTTTGCATCCGAAATCAAAAAATGAGTCCTTTTGAGGGTCTCGGAAAGGTCGCAAAACCTGCCTCTTTAGCTCAGTTGGCATTTGTAATCTCGGGGTCGTTGGTTCGAATCCGACAAGAGGCTCTCCCAAGAAAATGGGAGATGGTTCAGAAGCAAAGGGACGCATATATTTTTGAGGGTGGTTACCAGAGTGGCCAAATGGGGCAGACTGTAAATCTGCTGGTTTTTACCTTCGGTGGTTCGAATCCATCACCACCCACTCAAAGGTTAACGCGAGTATAGGATGACTTATTCTCGCGTTTTTTCTTCCAAACGCGGAAATAGCTCAGTTGATAGAGCACTAGCCTTCCAAGCTGGGGGTCGCGGGTTTGAGCCCCGTTTTCCGCTCCACTTGCTGTAATAGCTCAGTGGTAAGTTACAGCTCATCATTCTTAACCTCATGGTTTCATTCGCCAAGGGGATTGTCATAGAAAGAAAAGCGAGGAGTCTAAACTAGACAATATCGAATAATAATAATAAAAATTAAAACAATGGCAAAAGAAAATTTTGTACGTGACAAAGTCCACGTAAACATTGGTACCATCGGTCACGTTGACCACGGTAAGACAACTCTGACCGCAGCTATTACAACCGTTCTTGCTAAGAAGGGTCTCTCTGAGGTTAAGTCATTCGATCAGATCGATAATGCTCCTGAGGAGAAGGAGCGTGGTATCACTATCAATACAGCACACGTTGAGTATCAGACTGCAAACCGTCACTATGCTCACGTTGACTGTCCAGGACACGCTGACTATGTAAAGAACATGGTAACTGGTGCTGCTCAGATGGATGGTGCTATCATCGTAGTTGCTGCTACTGACGGTCCAATGCCACAGACTCGTGAGCACGTACTTCTCGCTCGTCAGGTAAACGTTCCACGTCTTGTTGTATTCCTCAACAAGTGTGATATGGTTAACGATGAGGAA
>CACYXI010000149.1 GCA_902778265.1 uncultured Bacteroidales bacterium
AGGCGTCAATGCTGTCAGACTCTTGTAGCGTCCCTGAGCCAGCATACAGCGGTCGGCGTATTTCGGTGAGTTGAAGGCTACGGTCTGCACGAAGGTTTCTGCCGGGCAGAAACTCGTCTTGAAGTATCCCACTAAATGCTCATTGTTGTCCCACTGATTGAGCACGTCGAGAGCCAGGTCGGGTGTGATGGCCCACCAGGCGGCTCCTTTGTAGAGCGTGTATTCCTTGTCGGGGCAGTGGATGGTCAGTGTTTTGCGCACACCGATTCTTGTTACGACCTCCCGCAGTCCGTTGCGTGCTTTGCTGAGCAGCGTGCCGTTGGCCCATGGCTTGTCGGCGAAGAAGCGCAGTTTGGCGTATTGTTGCGATACCTTTCCTTGGTGGAGCAAGGAGATGCCTTGCAGGAAGATCTTGCCTTGGGCGTTGTCGAAGAACTCCATCATCCTGCTGTTGCTCCATACGGGATAATCCATGCCGCTGAGCGTGATGAGATAGTCGAAGGAGCCGGCGGCGAGTGCAGCGCGTATCAGTTCCATTTGATACTCCACTTCGTTGATGCTTCCCCAGCAGACGTTGACGCGGTGCTCGATGAAGTGGGCGTTGGGCTGATCAATGGCTTCGGTAAACAGCCTTATGTCGCTTTTGGCGTCGATGTGAATAAAGAACTCTGAGCTTTCCGGCAGGCTGTCGATAAGCCGCTTCAAGTGGATTGGATCTTTATGTGCAGAGATAAGAAATGCGAGTTTTGCCATATTGTGATAATCGTATGTTTATTGATCGTTATTAGTTTCTGTCTTCCATTCCTTGATCGTCCTCTCCTTTGTGGAGAAGTTGATGCCCACCTTTACCACCTTTCTTCCGTCAGTTTCGTAGGGGATCGCGTAGCCTTTGTCTTCGATTTGCCGGAGTGCCTCGTCGACGCTGCCGTCGATTTTCAGTTCCATCACATAGATGGCCGTGTCGGTCTTGAGCAGTATGTCCATACGTCCCTTTGCCGTGCGCACTTGAGTAAAGACGTAACGGTTGAGGAAGGAAAACATCACGTAGAGCATGGCAGTGAAGTGTCCTTCGCTGGTGGGCGCATCTTTCAGCGTGTCGCTCTGATAGGGAATAGAGGCAAAGAAAGCACGTGCCGCTGTTAGCGCTTTGTCGACATCTCCGTCAAGAAGTCCTTCGCTGATGTCCCAGCAGGCGTTACCGGCCTGCACGGAATCCGGTGATACAAAGTAGGGAAGCAGACAACGCATCATGCCCACCTTGACTTCTTCGTTGGGAAATCCTAAGGTATAGCGTTGTGAGCGTGGATCGTAGTCTTTGATCGTAATGTATCCACTCTGATAGAACAGGGGCAAGATGGAGTGCATGTCCTCTGTGGGCGCGTCGAAATCCTCGGCTTCGGCTTTGCTGTCGTCAATGGTAGTGATGTCGGTATGGAACTTCCGAATCATGTTGACCAGGAAAGAAGGCGTGCCGGTAGCGAACCAGTAGTTGCCAATCTGCTCGGTGTCCATAGCATAGAGCAGGCTGAAGGGATTGTAGACGCCGGGCGACTTGGCGGCAAAGTGGTAACCGTCGTATTGCCGTTTCAGCTTTTGCAGTACATCGTCCTTCGATGTGTTCAAGTTTTGAGCCAGTCCGCTGATGCCCTCTTGGAAGTTGTCCTCCAGTTCTTGTTGCGTGATGCCGCATAGTGCTGCGTATTTGGGCAGCATAGAGATATTGTAGAGGTTGTTGAGTTGGGAGAAAATGCTCAGCTGAGAGAACTTGCTGATGCCCGTGATGAACACGAAGCGGAGGTAGGGGTCGAGGTCTTTCAAAGGAGAATAGAACGACTGCAACTCAGTGCGAATAGCCCCCAACCGCTCTTTATCGTGCAGGACAGTGAGTAGTGGCGCGTCGTATTCGTCGATGAGGATGACGACCTTTTCGCGAGTCTTGGCATAAAGGTTCTTTACGAGGTTGCCCATCCTCGTCGTAATGTCGCCGTTATTGGCAGTAAGTCCATTATCTTTTTCTGCCCATTTCAATTGTGTGGCGATGACGTTGTCCAGATCCTCCACCGTCCCCCGTTTGGCCGTGGAAAGGCTGAAGTGCAAGACGGGATATTGCTTCCATTCCTTTTCCAACTGCTCGATGGCCAGTCCTTTGAACAGCTCTTTCTGCCCACTAAAGTAAGCGTGGAATGTGCTTGTGAGCAGGGATTTTCCAAAGCGGCGCGGCCGAGAGAGGAAGACAAACTTCTTGGTGTTGGCCAGCTCGTACACGTATTGCGTCTTGTCAACATACACGTATTGTTCTTCTCTGATGTTAGAGAAGGTCTGAATGCCTATGGGATATTTTATCATGGTATGGTGGAATGGTAACTACCTGCAAATATAAGACAATTCTTTGATATAAGCAAGCAAAATCGGCAAGGTCTTCCGCTTTGTGCGGAGATGTCTATCGTCGTCCGATGGCCTTATGCAATCGGTTGGTAATCGCTTTGCCGATGACGCGGAAGTTGCCATAGCGCAGGTTGAGGAATAACTCCTCTAACGAGCGTCCTAATTTTATCCAGGGGTGTCCCCAGGCACTGCGCCGGTAGAACCGCTCTTTATAGGCCACGTTGTCGATGACATATCGCGGATGTCTCAGCGGAAACTGGAGCTCAAAGCGTTTCATCGTAAAGATCTTGCGCAGTCCGCGTGGTGTTGTCTTCTCGCTGGCGGTGTAGTGCGTGGAGTCGGCGGTGAGCCCGATGTTGTTGATGAGGTTGCGCTTCGGCATGATGGCAAGTCCGTTGTTGAGCATCATGCTTGCCCAGAAAATAGTCTCATAGTAGGGGATTCCCGAGGCTTTGTGCTTGCGGGTTAAGTCCATCATGGACTTTCTGTATTTGCGCTGTCTGATGATGTCGTTCATCAGCTTCACGGCATTTGGGTCGTCAAGAAACGAGTATGTGCCGTCCCATGTGTCGATGACCCTGCGCCAGGAAGCCCAGCCCCAGATAGAGAACGTGGAGGTGAAGAAATAGTCATCGGGCACGTCGGCTGACACCTCGTCCTCGTTGAATCCAGAGATCAGCCAGACGCGGTTGTCATGCTCGTAGCGGTCGAGCATCTCTTTGCAGAAGGGGAAGAACGACTGCGAGGGCACGTCGTCGTCCTCAAGCACGATGCACTTGTCCACCATAGAGAACGCCCATCGCTGCGAAAGGTATTCCGAAGGGTCGCAGCCTTGGTTTTTCTCGCAGTAGTGGCGCTTCACGTCACATTCCCAGTCGATGTTTTCTGCAATCTTGCGGCAGGCCATGATGCCCGGCATGTCGCGCTCGCCTCGTGGTCCGTCTTGGTAGAGAAAGAGATGACTGGGGCGTGCCTGGCGCACCTGCTCAAACACTTGTTGGAATTTATCGGGGCGGTTGAAGAAGAGCATCAGCACCGCCACATCGGTTTTATAAGCTTGCATAGAGGATGATGGTTGTATTGTGGACAGTCCGGTTATCTGTTGTCTTTGTCGTCCAGCCGCCGGATGATCTTGTAGGGATTCCCGGCGATGACGACATTACTGGGCACATCTTTGACGATGACCGTGTTTACGCCTATGGTCACGTTGTCGCCTATGGTCACGTCGCCAATGATTTTCGTACCGGCGGCAATGAACACGTTGTTGCCGATGGTAGCGCTTTTTCCTTCCTCGGGCGTCTTGTGTCCGATGAGCACTCCCGGGTAGAGCGTGCAGTTCTCGCCGATATGTGTTTTCGGATTAATGACAATCGAGCCCCAGTGCCATATCGTCAAACCTTTGCCACAGGTGTTGGGCGGAATCTGAAAGCCAGTTTTATAGCTCAGCCGGCGCAATCGCCAAGCCCAATAGACATGGCCGAGGAGATACCAGCCCCTTTGTGGTGCATTCTTGTAGTATTCCAAATGGCGGAGTGCCACGATGTACTGCCAGATGCAGTGTTGGTCTGACATGGGGTTGGTGGCAATGCGCTCTTTCCATCGGCTGAGCAGATGGAGCTGCTTCTGATAGTTTTTTGAGTCTGCTCTGAGAAACTCTTTGAGCATTGCTCTGGAATGTATCTTGTCGGTTGCGGCCATGTTTCTTCTTTTCGCTTGTAGTAATGTATGTATTGCAAAGATACATTTTCTTTTTCAATATCCTTTGCTTTTTCCCAATTTATTGTGCCACTTCAGCGAATTTTTATTCATTTAATCCATACATTATGACATAGGTTCAAATTCCGAAGTACCCGAACCCTCGGTACCTTATGACACTTCGGTTACATTTCTTCCAATCGAGTTTATATTGGCGGCACACTATCTAGATGGGTAGACGCTTTAGACTGCATTTATTAGAAAAAAAATCAAATTTGTTTTGTTTCTTATGTGAAACACAGTATCTTTGCAATAACTAAAATTTAAATCCTGCAAACTGCAAGGTCAGAGCAAGCGAGAAAGGCTTCGCCATATGCTTTGTTCTGTAATGTCAAATCTGAACCTGTCTCTCAGATAGGAAGTAACAAGAACTTATATGAAAAAAGACATAGAAATTAACGAATCTGAGTATCAGTATTTGCCCGATTTCGAGTTGCAATACCAGGATTCAGACCTTGAGAGCCTAACCCAAGAATTATCTGATGAGGAGGAAAATACATTTAAGGAAATTCTTGAGTTGGAAAAACAGAGAGACATCAAATCTGATCTTATGAAGGATCTACTTGACGCTGCAAAGAAAGGCACTATGCAGTACATCGATTCAATGACTGACACAGGTGAGACCTTTGACCGTCTGAAGGATCCTAAAGCTGTTCGTGATTTGAGTGATGAGCGAATTATTAAGTTGAATCCTTCTGCTAATCCAGACGAGAAAAGAGAAACGCGCACCATGAAAGAGGCGCACTATGAAGTTTTCGACAAAAATGTTCCAGGGTCAACTACAGGAATGAGTCCTGAGGGAGCGAAACTGTTTAAGAGGCATAAGGAAGCCTATGCCCAACGTACAAAGAGTGTTACTGGAATAACAAATGAGAACCATTCGCTTCACTACAAACAAGACGTTAAGGCTAATTTTGAGTCCTTGTCTGGACTTCGAGGCTATAGGGTAGGTCCAGTTGTCCCTATGTATTCTGTAGAGGACATACAAGAAATGTATAACAAACAGAAGTCCTCGAATGAATCTTTTGATAATCCATCTAATTGGTTGATGCAAAAGAATTATGCAAAATTTGAGGATGTCTTAATGAAAGACTATGGTTTCTCTTCACGTTCCGCAGCATTAAAATGGATGCGCGAAAACCATCTGACCGTACACGAAGGACCTGATGGGATGTTTCTTGTGCCCACAGATGTGCATGATGCCGCTAAACACTCGGGATACCGCTCAAAAATGACGGAATACCTTAAGGGCAGAATTACTAAGGACGAACTTAATTCTTATGTGACTAAGGAAAAAATTGAGTATGCTAAACATGAAGCTAAAATTAGAGGAACGAGAGCTATAAAAGGTATTGGCTTGTCGGTAATTAAGGATATCATAAAATGTGCCATTGTAGTTTTGTGTGAGGAAACCTACAAGGAATTCAAACAGGCAAGTGATGCAAAGTTTGTAGATCGTATGCTAAGCATTTTTAAGAAATGCTGGGAACATATAAAGGTTAAATTCAAGCAAGTGTTTAGCAACTTGTGGAAGAATATCAAGGGTAGTTTGCTATCTGAGATGTTGACGGCATTAAATGATTTTCTTTTTGGTACATTCAAGAATATCTTTAGAGTTGTCCGACAAATGTGGGGGTCCATTAAGAGTGCCTTTAAAATAATCTTCAGCAGGGACAATGGTGTCAGCTTAGAAGAAAGAATGTTCGAGGCTAGCAAAATCCTTTCTGCTGGAATTGTAAGTTTGATTGGGTTCTCACTCAATGAAATCATCGAGAAAGGATTAATGTCTATAGGAATACCTTTTGCTTCTTTTATAGCTGAGTGCCTTTCTGGCCTGTTCGCCGGCATCATGTCAGCTATAGTCATTATGCTATTTGACAAGTTCAAGAAGAAATTCATAACTAAATCAGTTGCAGTGCGGCAGCTACAATTGGAGTCAAGAAGCCTTTGCATAGCTTCAGCCAAAGTGCAAATTTCCAGTTTACAAGTAGACATGAAGGTGTATGAGACATATCAATTTATTGGACAGATGTTCTTGCAGATAGGATCTACTGACAAACGAATTAATGATAACAAACAAACATCAAGCCATAAATCGCTGATGCTCAAAGACAAGGTGACGATTCAGAGTGAACGAAATGATGCATTATCGGCTATGAATGAAAAATACAAAAATGACATAGACTTCTAAACTCAACAAAAATGGACATATCTAAAAGTATAGCAGCCAAAGAGGGAAACGTTAATTCCATCTTAAACAACGATACCATCGGGAATCTGTCTGATTTGACCCACGATATTCAAGAGGAACAAGAAAAGCTAAGTAAAACTCTTGAAGATTTGAAATCTAACACGTCAGTTCCTTCTATCGAAACTAATTTTTTCGGAATCGCAAAGAAAAGCAGTATCGAGAATAGCATGTTAATCCTGTACTCTGACATGTGCGGTTACATACGTGAATGTGGCAGCGCTGTTAAGAGTACTAATGACAATCTGATCAAAACCCTTGATCTCCTAAAGATACTGGCTTTAGCAGAAAAGAGTTTGTTCGATCATATAGACGACCAGGTTGTTTCCAACAATGAGCTGAAAGATATTCTTCTGGATTGGTTCAAGGAGCAAGGAATAACCAACGATAATGTTAAGGAACTGATAGAGACAAGTTTCCAAAGGGCTTATACATTACGAAACAGAATCAATATAGTCCGCAATGAATACCGAAATGAACTTGCCAAATTTGATGAGAGGATTATAATATTCGAAAAGAGGCATGAATCACTCGATAGTGAAATCCAGAGGATTGTGCATGATACGACTGAACAGTTGCATGAAGAACTGAGGAAAAACGTCGAGTCATTGAACGAGCTCCAAGGCAATTTAAGCAAGGACATTGAAATGCTGGCATCAGAAAAGTTGAGTCTTTTGACAGGCTTGTCTGACTCGATTAATTCGAGATTTGAGGAGCAAGAGAATAAGTTAAACCAAAAACTTCAAGAAATCGAACGATTGTACACTTCTGTGAAGGATATTGCTGCCTCGACAAAAAAAATATCAGAAGAGTATGAACAGAAATTACGGTTACAATCAGAAAAGCAATCCCAGAATCTGACAGGGATAGCCAATCAGACTAAGGAGAACCTAAATCAGACAATAAATAAGAATAATGAGCATCTCAGTTCATTCTCATCATCGCTTAGGGATGAATTTAAACAAAAAATGGAGAAACAGAGGACTGAATTTGAAGAAAGAGAAAAGAGATTGCTTGCTTCGATTAAGAAGAAATCCATCCTCACCCTTATTGGCACAGCGGCCTTATCAAGTTTGTTGTCATATTTAATAGCAACATTGTTTTAATGTTATATATTCTTATTCAGCAATTCACAGCATTGACAGACAGTAAGCGGCACAAATTCTATGCCACTTACTTTCTGGACGAAGACATAAAATTTTAATCCAGTTTCATGTAGATAACTATTCGACCTTCCATTTTGCTCCGCAATATGGACATTTATGTTCAAAATGTGGTTTATTATCAATGTTAAGGAAGTCACCGATACCATGAGAAAGACCATGGCCCAAATATCGTCCTAATTGTGGATTTACTAGGTTGCCAACACCTTCTCCTAAAAGATGTGCCCCATAAACCACACCATATTTTAAAGTCTGGGCAACCTTCCCTGACTTTTCCCAACCTCCTTGATCTTGCTCTTTAGGAAATCTTTTGCCGCAATTAGGACATTTTATATATCTAATTTCGTGTTCGTCTTCCATATTTTGTTTTATTTGTGTGCGCGCGAGTCGAGATGTGACCCCCTTGCTAGTTTAAAAGTGCCCCCCCTGGAGTCACGTCTGCAAAGATATAAAATACATTCTAATTCTCATACTTTTTTCTGTAATTTTTGATTAAACTCTTTCGTTTCCTTCAGTCTGTATGATTGTCCGTTCATATTGACGAGATATGCTTTATGAGTCCGTCTGTCGACAGAGCATTTGCAAGTATCTTGTCCTTGATGATCTCTCCCCAGCGGTCAAAAGAGAGGTTTGTGGTGATGATTGTTGACTTGGTGTCGGCTCTGAGCGAGAGGTGGTTGAAGAGCAACTCACCTCCTTCCTTGTCGCACGCCATGTATCCGAACTCGTCATAGATGACAAGGTCATATTTCTTGAAGATCGTCTCCTGGGCATGCAGCTCCCTTTGGGATCGGCACTCCTTGATTTGGGTGATGAGATGCGGCGCGGATGTGAACATGACGCTGTATGAAGAGATAGGCCTTGCGGTGGTTGCCATGGGGAAGTGCGAACACGGCCATGTGCAGCTTCATGGGCTTGCCGTGTATCTTCAACTAAAGAAACCTCCATTTCAGACACTATACACCAAGCACAGTCACCAGCTCTTCGATGTACTTGAGCATGGTGGCAGTGCTCCATTTTCCACCTTCCT
>CACYXI010000150.1 GCA_902778265.1 uncultured Bacteroidales bacterium
CCTGCTTGCGCCGATGGTACTGCAATGCAATGCGGGAGAGTAGGTAGCCGCCTCCTTTCAAAGATAAGCCTCGAGAACGAATGTTCTCGGGGCTTTTTCGTTGATGTACTTTTCTGAGTGGATTGGATAAAATGACGATGCATACATTGCAAGCGCTTGTGCGCTAAAAACTGGCACGTTTGCTTATGTAGGTATGTAGGATTATTTCGAAAAGTTTTTTCGAGGTGATAAAGCACATTATCATAGACTATACCTCCGCAACACCTTTGTTCTAACACCTTTTAATGTCTGCTATAGAACGGAAATAATATAGGCGGGAAATGGGATTAATAAGTTCCTCAAGCTAATGCAAGGTGTCGAGCGCACGTAAACTTATAACAATCAATAAACGTTAGTTCTGCGAATTACTATTCTGATGACGATAGTCGAGTGGTGAGAGACCTGTTTCTGCTTTGAACACGCGAGAGAAATGACCGGAGGTGTTAAAACCACATTTCACCTCGATTTCACTAACCGTCTGATCGGTTGTTTCAAGCAAACGCTTTGCCATGAGAATACGGCGGTTGCGTATATAGGTGGTAGCCGTTAATCCACTCATATTCTTCAGTCGCCTATTGAGAGTAGAAACAGAAGTACTCAGTTTATCTGCGAGGAAAGACGTTGATACATCGCCAGAAATAAGATTTGCATCAATCAGTTTATTGATTTCGTTAAAGAAGGCAACATCTACCTCTGGAACCTGCTTGATTGTCTCATCGTCCGACTTGCTGTTGGTGAACATCTTCCTCAGTCTCTTACGCTGCTCAAGGAGCTTATTCACGATAAGAAGCAACTCCTCGTTGATAAATGGCTTGGCAAGATATACCTCTGCACCTGCACTAATGCCGTCAAGACGTTCATGATCCTCCACACGAGCAGAAACAACGACGATTGGCAGACAGCACATTGTCTCGTCGGCACGTACGCTTCTCATAAGTTCCAAACCATCCATCCTTGGCATAGCAATATCCGTGATAAGCATATCAGGAAGTTCCTCACGAAGCATTTCCAATGCCTCCTGACCATCAACAGCACGACTGACTACATAGCCCTTGTCGCGAAGCATATTACAGATCAGCATTGCTACGTCATCATTATCCTCTGCCACTAAGATAGATGAAGCAGAGATGGCATTGGCAACATGAGGCACAACCTTTCCTACAGGCAATGGTCTGGTGACCGGATTCTCGCGATTAAAAGCTGTCTCAGGCTGACTTGGAGCTATGTCACTCATCTCTACCAGTTCGCCTTCCTTTGAGGCTGCTATGAGCTTCTTTATGAGTTCAAGAAGATTGTCGCTCTGCCTATGAGCTGCCTCCAGACTCTCGCGACCAATAACATCGTCTTCTGGAATATGCTGTTTCAGTTGCTCCACCATACCAAGAACTACGGTCATAGGTGTGCGTAGTTGGTGGGTGACATTACGATAGAATAGTTCTCGTTCCTCGGCTGCCTTTCTCTTGTAGCGTGAAGAGCGACGTCGAACATAAATCACGGCTATCAAGGCGATAATCGCAACAACGAATATCACGCCAACGATGGTTGCTACATTAACCATTCGCTGATTCGCAAGTTTCAGCTCGTCAGCCTCAATCTTTAGCAGACTATTGCCTAAGCGTGCCTCCATCTCATTCAGATCGTCAGTCTGCATCACCGACCTTACTGAATCATTCAGCTCGGCAATCCTCGACTTTATGTCGAAAGCCCGTTTGTAGTCGCCCTTGCGATAATAGACAGTGAATAATTCGTTCAGCCTATCATTCTCATAGTCTATCTTTGACGAGATAGCCTCTGCCTTGTCCCATTCCTTTCTGCATACGGCAAGACGAGCCTGAAGCCCAAGCAGCATATGTTCTGGCAACACATCACTAACGTCCTCAATACGGACTGGCGATTTTTCGTATGCTTTTTCAAATTCAGCCTCACGACCAGACTCGAACAGAGCTATGAGATATGTATATTCTCCCCAAATCTTATACACTCGGTTGTTGGCATAAGACCAGCAACGACGTGCAAAGTTGATGGCCTCGTCATATTCTTTTAGAGTCTGATAGCATAAGGAAAGCTCTCTCGATACGAGCGACACGTGCATACTGTCGTTCGTGGCATAGCTCTCAGCCTTGCGCAAATATGGAATAGCCATCGACTGGTCTCCGCGTCGTTGATAGATACATCCCATAAGATAATTACAGAGATACAAGCCCTCAGAGTTTCTTGATGTCTCTGCCTTCTTCATAAGTCCTCTTACTATCTCCTGGGCAGAGATGTATCTTTTCAAGTCAATAAGGTATTGAACCTTGGCATACGTGCCGTCATACAGTTCCTGTTCGTACTCAGAACTTGACGATGCTATCTTCAGATACTCGTCGATAGTTTCAAGAAATTGCTTTTCAGTAGAAGGCTCTGCCACATATACATAATATTTCAGCTCCAGAGCCCTGAGCTTGCACCAGTCAGAGTTCAGTCTTTCGGCCTCCCTATAGATAGAATCTGCTACGGGAATATTGGCTGGATCATAGGTATGTTCATAGAGTAGTTTGTTTCGTGTTTCATAGACGTACTCCTTGAATTTTTTTAGTTCCAGGCTGTCACTCTCTTTTTTCGGCGCACTACCCCCACCATTGCCACATGCCCAAAGCATACACACAACGGCTAATATGGAAAAGATATAATGGCAAGATTTAAGAAACATCAGTAGAATAGCATTTTTAATTTAGTGTTTGTTATTGAAGTGCATGTCAGCCCTTAAAGGCTGGTACGCGTTTCATTTTCGAGTACAAATATAAGCAATTTTTTCTACTTTTCCAAAATTTTCCAGAATAATTTGATGTGAGTTCTATGATTTTGCATCTTTGTAAGTTAAAAGCAACTTGTTCCAGACAATGACAATTCATAGAACTCATGTTAATTTAATAGGAATGCAAGAAACTGCATAAAAAGTAAGCCTATGTAATCCCATTTCCTGTCTATCAGTTGTTGGGAATCACATAGGGCTTACAATGGATTTAAAAGGAAACTGTCTCTTGCAAACAGTACCTAATAAACGGAATTTGGTAATTATTTATGTATTAAGTTAAGTATAAGCTAATTGTTTTGTGTGTTTTTTATTTCACAGATGCAAAGATATAAAATATATTTGATTCTTCCATAATATTTTTCGCTTTTTCCAAAAGATTAACCTATTGTAACATTTCAAATCTAATCCTCAAAATCCATTGTTCAGCCCTTTTAAATCCGATGATAATCCATCGATAATCCATCGATAATCCATCGATTGTCCATCGAAACGATGGAGTAGCGATGGAGATGCGATGGAGTAGCGATGGAGAAGCAACGGAGGTGAAGCGGTACACAAAAGACATTTGGTTGTCCGCGATCAAAAAGCGTTCCGATTCTCTATCTGTTCATGATATTTTGCTTCGTCAAAAGTATAGAGAGTTCCAGGACGACCATTATTGCGAACCAGCTGATCTGTTGGAATAATATAGCCAAGGGTCGTCATTTTCTTGTGGAAATTGCGACGGTCGAATGTCTGACCAAGCACAACCTCGTAGATGGTCTGTACCTGTGTCATAGTAAATGTCTTGTTTAGAAGACGGAATGCCAAGGGTTCGTATGTTATTTTCCAGCGAAGTTTCTCTAATGCCACTCGGATAATCTCTTTATGGTCAAAGGCAAGTTCTGGGAGTTCTGAAACAGGAAACCATTGTGCCTTTGCTGCATCATCACCAGCTATAACCTCATATTTCTCCTGACGTACAAATGCCAGAAAAGCAATTGTCAGCACTCTTTCACGAGGATCACGATTAACTCCGGTAAACGCCTGAAGCTGTTCGATGTAGATGTCCTTCACTCCCGTTTCTTCTTGAAGTTCGCGCAAAGCACCTTGTTCGGCGGTTTCATCCATATTCATAAAGCCACCAGGCAAAGCCCATGTACCTTTGTAAGGATCAATACCTCTTTCTATTAAAAGGAGGTTAAGACTATTTCCGTCAAAGCCGAATACAACGCAGTCGGTTGTGACCGCAGGATGTGGATATTTGTATGTGTACATTTTTTTAATTTTAAATTTTCGTTGCAAAATTACAGTTTTTTTCTTGAAAAACAGCACAAATGCGTAGTTTTTACGCAATCAAATGTTAAAAATGTACCTGTATGCGTAAATGTTACGCAAAATATTTGGTAGATTCGCAAGAAATTGGTACTTTTGTGTCAGAATTACACAAACAAAGTTTTTAACCTCTAAATAATGGAAAGGAACAAGACTATGAAGCAGACTACAGTACACAATCTCATCATCGTTGATGCATCAGGCTCTATGGGCAGCATCTATGATCAGGCACTCGCAGGAATCAACGAGACCATCAAGACTATCAAGAATGTTTGCAACAGTAACTCTGACGTGAACCAGTATCTTACTCTCCTATCTTTTGCAGATGGAGGTGAGAAGTTACAATATGTTTATAAGCACGAGAATATAGAGAACGTGTCTCTCGTGATAGAGCGAGACTATCAGCTAAGAGGTAGTACGGCTCTTTATGATGCTATTGGCGAGTCTGTTTCCAAGCTGCGCAGGCACGTTGGCAATGATGACAAGGCTCTTGTGACTATCATCACAGACGGCTATGAGAATGATTCTCGTGTATGGAGTGGAACACAGATTAAGCAACTAATTGAGGAACTTCGCACTAATGGTTGGGTGTTTACATTTATCGGAGCTAATCAGAATGTGGAAGAAGAGGCAAGCAAGATGGGTGTTACCAATAGTATGAAGTTCGAGGCGACTATCGAGGGCACTATTCAGATGTTTGAGCGTGAAGGGCATTATCGCCGGCGTTGGAACGAGCGTGTGAGTCGTGGTGAGAAGCATCTCGAAGAGGGCTATTTCATGGATGAGGAAGGAGAAATGCCGTTTGATCGTATAACTCCAGAACGTATAGATTACTTGGCACCAAACGAAGTCTTCGTATTCGGTAGCAATAGGGAAGGGCGTCATAATGGCGGAGCGGCAAGGGCAGCTCTCATGCGATTTGGAGCTAAGTATGGGCAAGGCATCGGCATTCAGGGACAAAGCTACGCAATCCCTACTACCGGCTCATCATATCTTATGGAAAGAGCCATAAACGAGTTTCTGGAATATGCACAACTTCATCCAGACAAACGTTTCCTTGTTACGGCTATCGGTTGTGGTAATGCAGGGTATGAACCAAGATGTGTTGCGCGTCTTTTCCGCGATGCAGTAGATGTTCAGAACATCTGCCTGCCAAGGACTTTCTGGAAATATATTGCATAATTGCAAGGCAATATCGCAATCTCAAACACGTTAAACTAATAAAAGCATCAGAACTATGAAGAATCTACTTTTAGCAGCAGCAATAGGCGATATTAGTGGCGTTCCATACGAGTTTGAAGGACGTACCAAGGACTATGACGCTATAGACCTCCTTAATCCGAATAATACATATTCTGACGATACAATCTGTACTTTTGCTTGTGCAGAAGCTCTTATCGAGGGAAAGAATATGGCAGAATGCCTTCATCGTCGTGGCCGTGAGGACTTTTATCGAGGATTCGGAGGACGGTTTGCAAGATGGCTTATGAGTCCAGAGATCAAGCCTTCGTATGGCAGTTTCGGTAATGGTAGTGGCATGAGGGCATCTTCAGCAGGATTTCTTGCAAAGACAAAGGAAGAGTGTATAGAGCTTGCAACTCGAACGGCACTCCCCACACACGACCATCCTGAAGGTATCAAGGGAGCAATAGCAACGGCTCTTGCCATCTTCTATGCCCATCAAGGCAAGGATAAGGATTTCATTCGCAAGAATGTTCTAGATGAGTATTATCCTGATTGGAGCAATAAGACCTATGCAGAAATTAGACTAGGCTTCTACTTCAACGAAACCTGTCAGCTCACAATACCACCAGCAATTATCTGCTTCTTGGAGAGTAAGGATTTCGTGGATTGCCTGAAACTCGCAATCTCTCTTGGTGGTGATGCAGATACCTTGGCGGCTATCGCAGGACCTATGGCATATGCCTATTACAAGATTATGCCAGAAGAACTTATCGCAAATGCCAAAACCAAGCTCCCAAAGTGGATGCTTGATCTGAATGATAGGTTTGATAAGACTTGCCAATAAAGAAACACTTATAAACGCAAAGGCACAAAGTTGCAAAGTTTTTATACTTCTGCTTCTCTGTGCCTTTGCATTTTTATTCTTTTTTCTTCCTAGTTTCTCCGAAGATACTTCATCTTATCTCCATCGATTGTCCATAGATACTCCATCAAAACTATGGTCTATGTATGGAGTATCTATGGAGTATGTATGGAGTATCTCCCTAAAAAATACAGAAAGAAGTACTAAAACAAAACAATTCTTGTTTAGTCCTCAAAAATAATAAATATTGATTTTTATTGATTTTTATACTTTTTCGAGCAAATATTTGGAGGTGTCAGATATTTTGATTATTTTTGCACACAGATAGTTTTAACATATATATTAACCCTTAAAACATAATAACAAGAAACAGAAAGTAACTAAAACAATAAATAATCCGATGAACGGTAACGTTCCCCCTATGCGGAGTCAGTATTAGATGCTGAAATCTGCAAGATAGTAATACACTTATTATTATTCTGGGTGAGCACAACCGATTCTCTCAAAAATAAATAAACATAGAGCTATTTGCTCTTGTTCTCTCAACAAGAAATCGCCAGTTTCAATACGCGAGAACAAGTATGCGAAGAGTTCCATGTCCTGTATAGGACGTGGGCTTTACCGTATTTACTTGTCTGCGTAGATGGTGTTTGGCGATACCTTTGTTGAGGACGAGACTATCGGAAGGTCTGCGCCCTTTTTTATTTGTCTATTTATCTATGAAGAAAATCACATTAAGCATATTGTTCTTTTTCACTACTGTATTTGCTATAGCCCAAAGTATGGTTGTTCACCATAAATCTGGTAATATTGTTTTGCCTACAGAAACAATAGATAGCGTTGATTTCGTTATGTCCGATTCATGTTCATTAGATACAACATTATTACATACAATGATAAATGATACTATTCGTAATGTTGTTTATGTTAATGATACAATACGCAACGAAGTTTCTTCAAAATACATTATTAATGGAGATCTAAATGCTGATGGTGAATGGGTGCTTGGAAGAAATTCCGTGAAGAATAGTAAAAGGCTTACTTTCTCTGGCAAAATCCGCCTTTTTGATGCTCTAATTGTAGGTCATGGTAGAGAAGGGGCATATTCTGGCTCATGGTTGTTGTTGGATAAAGATTCGATTCATGTATATAATCGTTATGCGAGCAATTCAATCTCATACTTTCATGGACTCAACATAACAAATGATATTAAGTTGGAAATTTGGAGAGACTATGGTGCAACGACCCTAAGCATAACGTCGAATGGCAATACTTTCGAAAAACAAATTTCATGGTTGGGTGACATAGGGGAGATATACGTAAAGTCTATTTCATCCGAATTCTATGATTGTACTTTCAAATGGAAATGTTCAAAACTTAATAATGGAATATGGCTTTTTGGTGATAGTTATTTCAATTTGACAGCCAATAATCGTTGGACTTCATATTTGTTTAAAAACGGTTATCAGGATTTTTGCCTTAATGCATATCCTGGGGAAGGCTCAAAAAATGCTTATCTTGATTTAATAAATTTACTTACTATTTCTAAGCCTCGCACCATTATATGGTGCTTGGGTATGAACGACCATGATGACAAAAAGAATTGCCTTCCAAATAGCGAATGGTTAGAAATGCTTAATAATGTGATTGCTATATGCCGTGAACATAATATAGAGTTGATATTATCCACTATTCCTCCTGCTCATGGAGGTGATGCAAGTGGAAACGGTACAAAACTTTTACAAAACAAATACAAGAATGAGATAGTTAAAAAAAGTGGATATAGGTATATCGATTTTGCCGAAGCTGTTGGTGCAGATGAAACAACAGGTCTCTGGTATGATGGTATGTTATATTCTGATGGCATTCATCCTAATGTGTCTGGAGCGATAGCATTGTATAATCAATTTATAAAGGATTATCCGGAAATAATGGAATGAACTTCTATTACCAACAAGAAATTTATTACAAAGTTTAAGTAGGTGGCTTGTCCTTGCATTTGCGATATGTACCTTATTAAGGTATGTCGCAATAACTATGCTCTATTCTTCAAAAATTGCAAAGTGATTATTACAAAGTGAAAGTTTTTTTGCGGTTTATGGATTTTTTTCAATAGAAAACTTGGTTGTCCGCGATTAAAATGCTAACTTTGCATTCCAAAAGATTAAATTTAGTTTTTCAAATAATATTTTTTTAGTAACTATGGTAAATTACAAAGACCTCGGCCTCGTAAACACTCGTGAGATGTTTAAGCGTGCCGTTGCTGGTGGTTACGCAATCCCAGCTTTCAACTTCAACACAATGGAGCAGATGCAGGCTATCGTTATGGCTGCAGTAGAGACAAAGTCACCTGTTATCATGCAGGTTTCTAAGGGTGCTCGTAACTATGCTAACGGTACTATCCTCCGTAACCTTGCTAAGGGTGCTGTAGAGTACGCAAAGGAGCTTGGTTGTGAGAATCCTGAGATCGTTCTTCACCTCGACCACGGTGATAGCTTCGAGCTCTGTAAGGATTGTATCGACAACGGTTTCTCTTCTGTTATGATCGACGGTTCTCACCTCCCATACGAGGAGAACATCGCTCTCGCAAAGAAGGTTGTTGACTACGCTCATCAGTTCGATGTAACTGTAGAGGCTGAGCTTGGTGTCCTCGCAGGTGTTGAGGATGAGGTTAGCGCTGCTGAGTCAACATACACAAAGCCAGAGGAGGTTATCGACTTCTCTACACGTACTGGTTGTGACTCTCTCGCTATCTCTATCGGTACTTCACACGGTGCTCACAAGTTCACTCCTGCTCAGTGCACACTCGTAAACGGTGTTCTTGTTCCACCTCCATTGGCATTCGACGTTCTCGCTGAGATCGAGAAGAAGCTTCCTGGATTCCCAATCGTTCTCCACGGTTCTTCTTCAGTTCCTATGGA
>CACYXI010000151.1 GCA_902778265.1 uncultured Bacteroidales bacterium
TAGTCCTGGTGCATCTGTCTGATAGCCTCTGGTTTCGTGATACACAACACGTCATTACACCCCTTCAGAGGGAGGGGGTGATCGTTGAAAATTGTGCCACGGAAATCATTCTCTGTGAGACCCAGTTGCTGAAGATACGTACCAGTAGCTCCATCGAGAATAAGGATGCGCTCACGCATCATCCTGAGTATGTCTTTGCGAGTATATGTCATCAAGGTGCAAAATTACTTAAATTTCTTGTTATGTGCAAATTATTTAGGGAAAATACCATGTTTTTGGGAAAAATTAAAAACAAAGATAATTGAATCTTTGGAGCTTACGCTCCTTATTACTTTCAAGAAAATTAATCACGATGGCCAGAAAATTTAACTCAGAAAATTATAATTTTTAGAACGCAGAGACGCTAAGACGCAGAGTTTAATTTTGAACACGGATAACACAAAACTAACGAAGGTTTTCGTTTATTCCGTGAGTTCCGTGTTCCAAAAAAATAACCACAGATTTTTGAGATCTTAGGGATGTCAATCACGAGCGTAAGCGAGATAATCTCTTTAATCTGTGAAATCCGTGTTCATAAAAAAACTTCGCGTCTCTGTGTCTTTACGTTCCAAAAAATAATTTTATTGAAAGCCCCAAGCACCGCAAGGTGCGTTTGTGATTCCTATGTACCTCCGCTCTACCTCCGTACCAAAGTCGGTGCAAGTCCCATTTTTCGCCTATTCTATGAAAGGGATTAGAAGCGAATTAGAAGCGAAGGAGAAGCGAAGGTAGGGTAGGGAAGAAATGAGAGTGAAAAATAACATTTCTATTTGCGTTTCTACGTTTGTATGTGTTTTTCGCGAGAGAATTTTTCGAAGGGGGTTACACCCTTGCCCGTTTTGGCACTCTAACGCTCTGAAAATCAAGTAATAAAGGCGGGTGTAACCCCCTCCTAAAAAGTACCCTATTTTTAGAGGGGGTTACACCCTATGTAAGTTATTGATAATCAATATATAAAAGTCAAAAAAACGCAAAAGGTGTAACCCCCCTCTACAAATTCTTTGGTCAATTTTACTTCTGAGGGTGTTACACCTATCAAAAAGGATTGCAAAAGGAGCATCCTGGATATGAGAGTGCTCCTAAAGTCTTTGAGTTTCTGGAGTTTCGCATTGCCTGGAAGGCAATACTATGAGTAACCCCGTACATACGAGTGAAACGAGGATGTGCGGGGAATTGCCCCATAATCCTTATACTGCCTGGAGGGCAGTACATCGCGAAATGTCATACGTAGAAAGCCAATCAGGTACAGCCTTCCAGGCTGGATGAGGTAGAGGTTGTTTCTTATCCGAGGGCATCCTCTCCTTCGTCGAGTATGCACCTCGGTTCTTCCCTATGGTCAGGCGCTACGCGGAGTCCTCATAGTATTGCCTTCCAGGCAAGTCCTAATTCCCGAAACTTATAATGTAAATGTTGGTAAATAGAGTATGTGAAATCACCATAAGGAGCACCCTCGATATATACGAGAGTGCTCCTAAAGTCTTTGAGTTAATTGCGATTAATGATGTTATTGTTTACTCTTCTTCATCATAGAAGTCATCGTAATAGCCAGATGAGAATCCCTTTGCATCAAATGTTCCTATACCTCCTACATGAATATTGCTTGTGTCTAAAAGCAATGGAAGAGCCATAGCTTCAACCGTTATTTTTGGCTTGATATATTTCTTTCTCATACCCATTGCTTATTTTACAACAAACTTCTTTCCGTTCTTGACATAAATGCCAGGCTTCAGATTATTCTCATTAACCTGTCTGCCGTTTAAGTCGTAAACAGGTAATTCGTCATTCGTAATTTGTAATTGACGAATGCCAGTTGTCATTTCTTCTTCATCATCTATCACATTGATTGTGATAGTCTTGGCTGCATTGCTTGCATTATATGAAGAATTACGAGACTCCACATTCATATACCAACGATAAGGCTTAAGGTCGTTTGAGCCATCACTCTGAATCAGACCACCGCCACCCATAGCGTAATAGCCGTTTGCAATCATAGTTGCAGAAGGAATGGTGTTGTATGTACCTGTAAATGTATATTTAGCAATAGTGGTAGAGCAATCAATGCTGTTCTCCTCGGCTGGATAGAGAGTGGCATTTGTAACAGAGAATGTCTTTTCACCAGTTGTTTTTGCCTTGATTAGATAAGGCATATTTGGAGATGTTGAGCCGCTCTTTATCTTGATAACATCCATTATTGTCTCGTCAATTGTGCCGTTATCGTCCTTATCCAGCTGACGAACGCCATTGATATAAGCCACCTCGAAGTCATCCTTCCAATCATTATAGTTCAAAGAGAACGGAATATATAGAGCTTGCCAATAGGTATTGTTGAAAGTACGGGGATATGAAATGTCACGTCCATTAAACTGTGAATTATTGGTATATGATATGCCATCCGTTAAAGTATGTATGTCTGAAATTGCTTGTATATTGGTAAAATAGAACCATGCAGTAGCATCTTCATATTCATCAATGCTATTGGCTGGGACATAGACAGGAATGGACATATTTACCCCCTTAAAACTTTCTTTGTCACAATCAGGAGGTGTGGTTGCTTCACAAATGATGGAGGTAAGACCTGAACCATAGAATGCAGAACTGCCAATATACTTCACAGAGTTAGGAATTGTGATGGAGGTGAGACTAGAACAACCTCGGAAAGCTGAGCCTCCAATACTCGTCACGGAGTTAGGAATAATGATAGAGCTAAGACCTGAGCAACTATTGAAAGCATTATTTTCAATAGTCATCACGGAGTTAGGGATAGTGAGAGAGGTGAGATTTGAGCATCCAGAGAAAGCATGATTGCCAACACTCGTCACAGAGTTAGGGATAGTGACAGAGGTGAGGCCTGTGCAACCATCGAAAGCACCACCTCCAATACTTGTCACAGAGTTAGGGATGGTGATAGAGGTGAGGCCTGTGCAACCAGAGAAAGCATAATCTCCAATACTCGTCACAGAGTTAGGAATTGTGATAGAAGTTAGGCTTGTACAACCAGAGAAACCTCCAATACTCGTCACGGAGTTAGGGATAGTGACAGAGGTGAGGCCTGAGCAATCACCGAAAGCAAACTCTCCAATACTCGTCACAGAGTTAGGGATAGTGATTGAGGTGAGACCTGAGCATTTATAGAAAGCATGATTTTCAATACTTGTCACAGAGTTAGGAATCGTGACAGAAGTAAGGCCTGAGCAATCCCAGAAAGCACCATCTCCAATACTAGTCACAGAGTTTGGTATTGAGATTGATGTGAGATCTGAGCATCCAGAGAAAGCATGATTGCCAACACTCGTTACAGTGCTAGGGATAATAGTATTCTTACATCCAGTAATCAAAGTGTTTGTCTTCTTCTCTATAATTGCATTGCAATTGTTTCTACTATCATATTTCTTATTCTCTTTTTCAACAAATATAGAGTTGAGTCCTTTGCAACCAGAGAAAATCGACGAGCCTATACTTTTTACAGAATTAGGGATTGTGATAGAGGTGAGACCTGAGCAACCATAGAAAGCATAATCTCCAATACTCATCACAGAGTTAGGGATTGTGATAGAGGTGAGACCTGAGCTTCCAATACCCGTCACAGAGTTAGGGATTGTGAAAGAAGTAAGGCCTGAGCAACCAGAGAAAGCATAATCTCCAATACTCGTCACTGACTCTGGAATGGTGATTGAGGTGAGGCCTGAGCAATCACCGAAAGCAAACTCTCCAATACTCGTCACAGAGTTTGGAATCGTGACAGAGTTGATAAGTGAGAGATAACAGAATGCATTTTTTCCTATACGCGTAACTCCATTTTCGATTACTACTTTCTGGATTTTATAAGAATACCAAGGAACGTAATAATAATCTTTATAGTCAGGCATATCAGTTCCTGATATAGTTAATGTGCCATCTTTAAAAGTCCATGTGACCTTCGCATGAATTGCATTAAAAGAAATTACGCAGAGGAATAAAAGTAATATTTTCTTCATTGTAAGGAAAAAAAAGGGCGCAGACTTTCCGATAGTCTCGTCCTCTTCCTTAGGTTACGCCCAAGCAACCTTCACAACTGACAAGCACACGGAAAAGTCCATGCCCTATACGGACACGGAACTCTTCGCTCGCTTGTTCTCGTCGTTTGAAAATTGGGCGTATTCAAGGAAGAGAGAACAAGAGCAAATAGCTCTATGTATATTTATGTCGAGAGAATCGGTAGTTGCTCACCCAAGTTAATAAAATAAGTTGATAACTTTTATGCGGTTATCAGTATCTGATACTGAATGCCGATTGGGGGAACGTTACCGTTCGTCTGAGTTTGTTCTAATGATTACTTTCTGTTTCTTATTAATTGAGTTTTAAAGGGTTTATATTATTGTTAATGATTGACTACAATTACGTGACAGGCGGGCTGAAAGCCCAAAAGCACATAGCATAGGGCATCGCCCTATGTACAAAGCAGTTAGTATATTCGCCCTGTAAGGGCAAAAGCCCTAATGAAATAAATGTTTTTGCCCTTTCAGGGCGAAATTACCAACCTCCCTCTACCTAGGGCGATGCCCTAGGCTATGAGCTTTTGCCCCTTCGGGGCGCTATCGGGTGATTGCGGATAATCATTTTAATGTTTAATATTTAATTTGTGGGCAAAAATACTAAAAATAAATGAAAAGTGCAAATTGTAGCAAGATTAATTTGTGCTTTTATTTATTCATTAGTGGTATTGCCCACTCTGGAATATCATCTGTATATTGTTTGAAAACCTTACCCTCGGTCATTCTAAAGAGAAGTTGGGGTAGGTGGTCTTCTACAGAGTTGTCGTAAATGTATGCACGATCAACAAATTCTATTGCTTCACATGCATTTTCAAGAGACTTGAAATAGCGTGATATAATCTTTGATATTGGGACTTCATGCCCACCTTCAAGGTATCTTTTTGTGATGCGTGATACGTTGATTTTTGGATTGCTTGTACAGACAAAGAAGAAGCGGATAAAGAACCCAGATTCGTGTGCTTTGCGTAGAAATTCAAGTTTCTCATCAGAAGAAAAAACGGTTTCAAACACGAAGTCTCTCTTTTCGTTGAGGCACTTATATCGAAGGTCTGTTGCGTATCTTGCGGCTTTGAGAACGGCTTTTGGAGAGTTCCAATCACCAAATTGTTCTTGTGCAATATTGTCGGGGTTAATATATAGACTCCCTTCCGACCATTCGTTTGCTAATAATTGAACGGTCGTTGATGTCTTGCCAGAGCCGTTAGGCCCTGCTACAACACATATGGTTGGAAGTCTTTTGCTTGTCATGCTTTTTGTTGCATTTGTCTGCGACGTGCCACGTTATTTTCCATTTCTTTGAAACGGCGTTTAATCTCGTTATCAGCCTTAATCGTTGACTGGCGAGCAGTCTCTTGAACGCCGAGCATGATTGCGTGTAGCATCTCGTCCGTTGGTTCTTCGGAAGAGTTAAGACGATATGATCTGAGTTCCTTTTGTGTCATTTGTCTTGCCTTATGTTCGGGATTATGCTAAGTTGTAGTTTAGCACATCTTTTACAGAGAATATTTTACTGATAGCATCAAAGGTGAAGTACTGATCGTCCATAATCATATAATCTTCACGCTGTGATTTGCGAAGCTTATGGATCTCTGGAAACATTGATACAGGCACAAGAACCTCTCGACCATCTGTAAGATAGACAGCCATCATTCCGCGCTTCTCAGAGAAATCGAGTTTCTTGATACCTATTGTAACATCTTTATACTTGCACATTATCTTTGTCTTATATAGAGAGCAATATTATCTTTGGTTTTTATTCACATACACCCGAAAGGCGGGCTGAAAGCCCAAAAGCACTTAGCCCAGGGCATCGCCCTGGGTCTTGTGAGCGATTTTGTTCGCCCTGTAAGGGCAAAAGCATTACTTCATATTGGAGCTTTTGCCCTTACAGGGCGAAATTACCAACTTCCATCTACCTAGGGCGATGCCCTAGGCTATGAGGTTTTGCCCCTTCGGGGCGCTATTGCGTGATTGCGGATAATCATTTGTCTTTTTGTTTGCTTTCGCTTGCAAAAATAATGTTTTATTTCCATACTTGCAAGAAAAGTGCTTAGAAAAATCACTATGAATATACAGCAAGCTGTTTTAACTGACAATAATTACCAATCTACGCAATCTTTTCCCATAATTTTTATTGGTTGAAGATTGGCAAGATTGGTAATTATTGTCAGTTCAAGCACCAGAGGTGCGTTATAAATTACAATTTACTTTCTGAATAAAAATGAGCGTAAGCTCCATGTTGTTAATGTGCCTCTAACCAGTTGGCTCCCCAGCCACAGTCTGCAATCAAGGGAACTCTCAGTGTAGCAGCATTTTGCATCTCTTCGAGTACTATTTGTTTCACGTGAAACTTTTCTTCTGGGAGTACCGAGAAGTTAAGTTCGTCGTGTACTTGTAGTATCATTTTTGAGCGTATATTTTCTTTCTTGAAACGCTCGTAGATGCGTATCATTGCTATCTTGATAATGTCGGCAGCAGTACCCTGGATAGGGGCATTGATGGCATTACGTTCTGCAACGGCACGAACTGTTCCGTTGTGAGAGTTGATATCTGGAAGGTATCTACGACGATGATACAGAGTCTCGGCATAGCCCTTTTCTGATACTCGCTTCTTGCTATCCTCCATAAATTTATGAACGCCTGGGAATGTCTCGAAATAGCCGTCTATCAAGGCTTTAGCCTCTGCACGGTCGATGCCCATGTTCTGTGCAAGACCGAAGACTGAAATGCCGTAAATGATACCAAAGTTTGCACGTTTTGCTTTAGCACGCTCGTCTTTTGTAACCTCCTCAATAGGCTTGTGGAATATCTTGGCAGAGGTGGCTGCGTGGATGTCGGCATCGCTTGTGAATGCCTCGATCATATTCTCATCGCCCGACATAGAGGCCATGACGCGAAGCTCAATCTGAGAGTAATCGGCAGAGAAAAATTCCTGTCCTTCCTCTGGTATGATTGTCTTGCGAATTTCCTTACCGTCCTCACCACGAACAGGTATGTTCTGGAGGTTAGGATCAGAGGATGAAAGTCGGCCGGTAGTGGTGACGCATTGGTTGAAGGAAGTGTGTATATGACCAGTACGTGGATTTATCAATTTTGGCAACGCATCTACATAAGTACCAATGAGTTTCTTCAATCCGCGGTAGGTCAGAATCTTAGCCACGATAGGGTGCTTGCTACTGAGTTGCTGAAGCACTTCCTCTGATGTCTGATACTGTCCAGTCTTTGTCTTTTTTGCCTTCTCAATGATCTGCAGTTTGCCAAAGAGAATATCGCCAACCTGACGAGGGGAGGAGATGTTAAACTCCTGTCCGGCAAGTTCGTAGATTTCCTTCTCCAACTGAATCATACGCTCGTTGAAAGTGAGGCGAACCTCATCCAATGCCTTTGTGTCGAGCTTGACACCAGTATATTCCATATCGGCAAGGATGGGGACGAGTGGCATCTCTATGTTATAGAAGAGATCTTCTGCTCCAACCTCCTTGAGTTTTGGTTCGAGTACATTCTTCAGTCTTAGGGTGATGTCGGCATCTTCCGCAGCATAGTCGCGAATCTCGGTAGGGGAGAGGTCACGCATGTTTTTCTGTCTTGGACCTTTCGGACCTATAAGTTCCTCAATATGGATGGTCTGGTATTTGAGAAGAGTTTCCGCCATATAGTCCATATTGTTCTCACGACCTGGGTTGATGAGGTAGTGAGCAATCATCGTGTCCCAAAGAGGAGCCTTGACCTCAATGCCGTAATTTTTCAGTACTTCTATGTCGTACTTGGTGTTTTGACCTATTTTTACAATATTTTCGTTTTCGTAAACATTCTTAAAAATATTTACAATTCTTAACGCTTCTTCACGATTAGCAGGAACAGCGACATAATAAGCCTCTTTTTCCTTCAAGGCAAAGCTTAAACCTACCAATTCTGCGTCAATAGCGTTGATAGAGGTGGTTTCTGTGTCGAAAGCTACTTCTTTATTTGTAACAATAAGTTCAGAAAGTTTGCGTGCATCCTCTTCTGTTTCAATTATATGATATTTTGCGTCAGATGTTTTAAATGTGTCTAAATTTGAGTTTGTAAAAATATCCTCTACAACTGCCGTGGATTCTCCAAAGAGATCGAGTTGCATATTCGCAACTTTGGGCTTTGGAGCGGATTTTTTCAGAATACGGTCGGCAAGCGACTTAAATTCCAATTCTGTAAAAATTTCACGAAGTCGGCTCTCATCAGGTTCGGAAACTTTCATTTCGTCAAAAGTGATGGTGACGGGGACATCTTGTCGGATGGTGGCAAGGAACTTTGACATCTTGATGTCTTCTCTTGCACCTTCAACTTTCTCGCGCATCTTGCCCTTGATCTGGTCGGTGGAGGAGAGGAGGGTTTCGATATTGCCAAACTGCATGATGAGTTTTACGGCAGTCTTTTCGCCCACTCCCGGACAGCCAGGGAAGTTGTCGGAAGAGTCGCCCATGAGTCCTAAAAGGTCGATGACTTGGGCAGTATTGGAAATTCCGTACTTCTCGCAAACCTCCTTTGGACCCATAGTGTCATAGCCGCCACCATGACGCGGACGGTACATGAAAACGTTGTCGGTAACGAGTTGAGCATAGTCCTTGTCGGGCGTTACCATATAGGTTTGCATACCCTCAAGATCAGCCTTGTGGGCAATAGTTCCGATGATGTCGTCAGCCTCAAATCCGTCAACCTGAAGGATAGGAATATGGAAGGCATTAAGTATATCCTTTATGATAGGGATGGATAGCTTGATGTCTTCGGGAGTCTCCTGACGCTGTGCCTTATAGGCAGGAAAAGCATCGTGACGGAAGGTTTTGCCGTGGTCGAAGGCAACGGCGATATGGGTAGGTTTTTCCTTCGTAAGTACCTCGTTAAGTGTGTTGCAGAAGCCCATGATGGTGCTTGTGTTCATACCTTTCGAGTTGATACGAGGAGCATTTATAAATGCGTAATAGCTACGATAAATAATTGCGTAAGCGTCTAATAGGAAGAGTTTGTCCATATTTATTTATTCAACTTTCGCAAAGCTCATGTTGAAGGTTAGGGAGGTTATTAAGGTTTTTAGGTCTTTAGGTTTATGGGTTCTCAGGTTTTTAGGTCGGATTGCCTATTAGCGATGCTGACCCCATAACCTTTAACCTCATAACCTCCAACCTCACAACCTCCTAACCTCTATTACAACCTCACTAACCCATGAAGTAGAGCTTGCGAAACTTCATTTAATGTATATATTTCTGCAAAATTAATAATAAAAAATTAAAAACTCGTATAACTTGCTTTGAAAACCAAATTATTTATGTAATTTTGTAACAAATTTCAGAAACCAATGGATTATTTATCACTCATTCGTAAGCCAATAGATACAGAACTTCAGGAGTTCATAAGTCTTTTCAACGACTCTCTTTCTCATACTGATGGTATGCTCGAAACTGTTCTCGATCATATCCGTCAGCGTGCGGGAAAACGTATGCGCCCTATGCTCATTCTCCTTACTGCAAAATGTTTTGGAGAGGTGAATGAATCGACGCAGAGAGCGGCGGTAGGACTTGAACTTCTGCATACTGCATCTCTGGTTCATGATGATGTTGTTGACGAGTCGGGAGAGCGTCGCGGGCAGAAATCAGTAAATGCTCTTTACGATAATAAAGTAGCCGTTTTGGTGGGTGATTATATCCTTTCAACGGCTCTTCTTAACGTCTCTCTTACGGGTTCTCAGCCTATCGTTTCATACCTTGCTCTTCTTGGTCAGACTCTCGCTAATGGTGAGATTCTTCAGCTTACGAGCAATGGGGGAGAGACTATCTGCGAGGAGACTTATTACGAGGTTATAAAGCAGAAGACTGCTGCTCTTTTCGAGGCTTGTTGTGCTATGGGTGCTTTGAGTGCGGGGGCTTCTGAAGAGGATATAATCACCGCTCGTGAGTTTGGTCAGAAGCTTGGTATTATCTTCCAGATTCGTGATGATATCTTTGATTATTACGACTCTGCTGAAATAGGTAAGCCAACAGGTAATGATATGGCTGAAGGTAAGCTTACCTTGCCTGTTATCCATGCAGTTTTGACGACTCAGAATCCTGAAATGCTTGCTATTGCTTATAAGGTAAAACAGCATGAGGTTACTAAGGAAGAGATAGCTAAACTTGTTGCTTTCACGAAGGAGAATGGCGGTATAGAATATGCCAAAGATACAATGGAAAGATTGCGCGAAGAGTGTCTTTCATTCGTTGAGAATAGGGTAGGAGATGAAGCGTTGAAGACTTCGTTTACTGCGTATGTGGATTATGTGATTGGGAGAAAATTATAAAGCCCACCCAGGCCCTCCCAAAGGGAGGAATGCGATATAGTAATGCCGCTTATGGTAGTTCGTTGTGAACCATTCCATAAGCGGCATTTTGTATGTTACTTTTAAGCGATAATACTATAAAACATCCTTCCCTTTGGGAAGGCTTGGTTAGGCTTTAGAAGAACTTAATCTCTTCCCCTTCTATCTCTGAAAGAAGGAGATTTGCAAGTCTTGAAGTACCGAGTCTGAGGTACTTATTTGTGAGCCATTTCTCGCCAAGAATCTCCTTTACGATTGTGTAGTAGATGATTGCATCCATAACGGTATTTAAACCGCCAGCAGGCTTGAAACCGATCTGAATACCTGTCTTATCGTAGTACTCCTTGATAGCCTGACACATCACATAAGCAGCTTCTGGAGTAGCACTAATCTTCTCCTTGCCTGTGCTTGTCTTTATGTAGTCAGCACCGGCATACATAGCGAGAATAGAAGCCTTTTTGATGTTGCTTGCAGTAGTCAGACAACCTGTTTCAAGAATTACCTTCATAGGCACATTCTCGCCACAGATAGACTTTAGTTCGCTAATCTCATCGCAAACGCCCTCAAAATCTCCGCTAAGGAACTTGCCAACAGGCATCACGATATCAATCTCTGTAGCGCCGTCTTTTACTGCAAGAGCCGTCTCTGCCACCTTTACCTCGATACGCGCCTGAGAGCTCGGAAATGAGCCAGAAACGCAGGCAATCTCCACGCCATCTACTTCGAGAGTGTCCTTTACTATCTCTGCAAAGCAAGGATATACGCAGATTGTTGCAACGTGGGGTAGGTTAGGGTACTCGTTGTCGAAAGCGTTTACGCGCTCTGTGAAAGCCATGACAGAAACGTCGCTGTCGGTTGGTTTCAGGGTGGTGAGTTCTATGCTTCCGAAGAGGAATTTCTTCACGTCAAGAGTGTCGTTCTCCGGCACTTTTGTAGCGATTATTTCCCTTACCTTTGCCTTGATATCGGCATCATTAAGCTCGCAATTATACTGGGATAATGCCTGCTCGTACTTGGTCTGTCCGTTAATTTCCATATTCTTTACGCTTTAATCTTTACTCTATCTACTTTAATCTTTCTACTTTCCACTTTACTCCTTATTCTTAGTATCCATACAGATTGTTACAGGACCGTCATTCAGCAGTTCTACCTTCATATCAGCCCCGAACTCACCTGTCTCTATATGTTTGCCTGTCTCTGCCTCTAAAGCCTTGCAGAACGCCTTATACATAGGGATAGAGATGTCGTGTGGTGCAGCCTTTATCCAAGAAGGACGATTGCCTTTCTTATAGCTTGCCATAAGGGTGAATTGAGATACTACCAGACAGTCGCCGTCAACATCCATTACGGAACGGTTCATAACGCCGTTCTCGTCGTCGAAAATACGTAGCTTGGATATCTTACCCACGAGCCAGTCGATGTCCTCTTGTGTGTCGTCTAAAAAAAACGAAAAATGAAAAATGAAAAGTGAAAAATTTAAGTAACCTTTTATGGTAAAAGGGGGGAGCTAAATGACTCAAACATCGATACTAACTTAAATTCTTCACTCTTCACTCTTCACTTTTCACTTTTCATTTTTCATTTTTCATTTAAAATATGCTCAGCCCTTCCTTGACTATTTTCGCCTTTGCCTTGCCTATTACTTCGGCTATTGCATCCTCGTCAGCCTCCTTGATTCTCTTGACGCTCTTAAAGGTTTTTAGAAGCGTTTCCTTCGTCACTTTGCCTATGCCCTTGATGTCGTCAAGCTCCGAGTGTAAAGCGTGCTTAGAACGTTTATCTCGGTGGAAGGTGATAGCATACCTATGAACCTCGTCCTGAAGTTGGGTGAGCACGTGAAAAAGCTCGCTATTGGTCTTTAGTTGGATGGTCTTAGGAGGGAATCCGAAAAGTAGTTCGTTAGTGCGGTGCTTATCGTTCTTTGCAAGACCAGCGATAGGGATGTTAAGATGCAAAGTGTCCTCTATAATCTCACGAACAACATTCATCTGGCCTATGCCTCCATCGCATACGATAAGGTCGGGAAAACGTATGTCCTCGTTCTCTGGATCCTGCTCTTTTTCCTCCTTAATTCTGCCGTATCTTCGCAGAACAACCTCCTGCATGGAAGCGTAGTCGTCAGGGCCTGTAACGGTCTTTATATTGTACTTCCTGTAGTCTTTCTTTGAAGGCTTCATACCCTTGAATACAACGCATCCTGCAACGGCATCAGTACCCGAAATATTGGAGTTATCGAAAGCCTCTATCTGGTATGGCATCTTGTCTAATCCGAGCTTCTCTTGCAGTTCCTTCATCAAGCGTACAGACTTCTGTTCTGGATTGAGCTTATCAGCCTGTTTAAGACGGTCAAAACGGTATTGCTTGCAGTTCATCTGCGATAGCTCCAATAAGTGCTTCTTATCGCCTCTTTGGGGTACAAACAGTGTGGCATTTGGAATAGTCCATTCCATCTCCATAGGTACTATTATCTCCTTTGCGGTAGAATGGAACCTATCGCGTATCTCGGGTATTGCCTGAAGAAGCAATTCCTCGTCTGTTTCGTCAAGTTTACGCTTATATTCGAAGGTGAAGCTCTGGTTTATCGTGCCATTAGTAACGTGCAGATAGTTGATGAATGCGTTATGCTTGTTTTCATCGTCGTCGATGCTGAATACGTCCACATCCGTTATGGTGTGAGATACAACCTCGCTCTTGGCGCAGAATTGGTCGATGAGAAGGTACTTCTGTTTCAATACCTCGGCTTCCTCGAACTTCATTTCCTCAGCTTTCTGCATCATCTGCTCGTAGATTACCTTACTCAGCTCACGAGTGTTTCCTTTCAGAATCTCCCTTGCCATGCGGATATTCTCCTGATATTCGTCGTATGACTGCTTGTTGATGCACGGAGCACCGCAATTCTTTATGTGGTATTCTAAACACGCCTTGTATTTGTTTTCTGCGATTCCTTCGCGTGTTATAGGTATTCTGCAAGTACGAGGATGGTAAAGCTTGTTTATAAGCTCCAAAATGGTGTACATAGAGCCTATATGAGAGTATGGACCGTAGAACGTGCCAAACTTGCGGTTTATCTGCCTTGTCTTGAAGATACGGGGATATAATTCGTTGGTTACAACGATGCTTGGGTACGTCTTTCCGTCCTTTAGCAGGACATTGTACCTTGGATTGTATTTCTTTATAAGAGAGTTTTCGAGGAGTAGGGCATCTTCCTCCGTATTTACTACGGTATAGGTTATGTTATGAATCTTGCTAACCAATACTTTTGTCTTGAATCTATCGACTTCCTTGTGAAAATATGACGATACTCTACGCTTCAGGTTCTTTGCCTTTCCAACGTAGATGATAGTGCCCTCAGAATCGTAGTATTGGTACGACCCCGGCTTCTCTGGCATCGATAGTACAATACCCTTTAATCGCTCAAGTCTGGCGGTATTCTCTTCCTTTGTCATAGTTAATGTTCCACGTGAAACAAAATATTCTTTAGAATCTAAAAATCAGGGTTTTACCGATGTCGTTAAAGTAATACTTTAATGTGTAACATCGGTGTTTTCGACTGTTTCTGACGTTTCTTGCTTTGTGGCCTATCTGCAAAGAAAAAGCCTCCCTGTTGGGGGAGGCTATGACTGTAATTTAGATGGTCAAAAGGGTAGAAATTTCTGCGTCAGTATCTGCGAAAACATCGCGTCCGTGTAAACCTTCAATGGTGAGTTCTATGATGAAACTGATGTAAATCTTCTTTGGATTGAATTTCTTCACCAACTCGTATGCTGCACGCATACTTCCGCCAGTTGCAAGGAGATCATCGTGTATGAGAACAACGTCGTCATCGTTGATAGAATCGCTGATCATGCAGATTGTATCCTTGCCATATTCCTTGCTGTAATCGTACGAAACGACATTTCCTGGAAGTTTACCCGGCTTACGTGCCATTACAAAGCCTGCGCTCAATTCTGAGGCTACGATAGGGCCGAGTAGGAATCCGCGGCTTTCCAAGCCTACGACCTTTGTTATTCCTTTGTCTTTGTAGTAATCTACGACTTCATCGCGCATTATGTGCAAACATTCGGGATTGTCGAATAATGTGCTGATGTCCTGAAACTGAATCCCAGGAATTGGGAAATCTGGAATTACTCGCAGATTCTTTAGTAGGGTGGGGTTGTTCATTGCTATGCTCTGTTTTTGTTTATATTCTTTGTTTTTGGAATATCTTCCGAACTCGGGAGATGGTATTGTTTCACGTGAAACATTATCGTTTCGCGCTTTTTGCCTGATTTCACGGTGGGTAAGCCCTAAGTCCGCTTCTCCTTCGCTTCTAATCCGCTTCAAATCCTTTTCCGGGAAACGGCGGTTTATCTTCCCATTAGGACAAGCAATACGTTGATGTCGCTTGGAGAAACACCAGGAATGCGTGAAGCCTGTGCAAGGGTCTCTGGATTAATGTTTGTCAGCTTTTGACGAGCCTCCGTAGAAAGACCTTTCAGTTCGCTGTAATCGAAATGCCCTTGAATACGGATGTTTTCAAGTCTGTGCATCTTTTCTGCAGCTTGTTTCTCGCGTTCGATGTAACCTTGATACTTTATCTGTATCTCGGCAGTTTCGGCGATTTCCTGCTTACGATTAGCAGGGCGGTTGATAATCTCCTTCAGGTGAGGCAAGGATTCTGCGAGCCATTCTATAGAGATTCCCGGACGGGCGATGAGTTCGTGGAGCTTGCATCCGTAGTGGAGTGGGGTAGAGCCGATGCTTTCGAGGGCTGCGTTCACTTCCTTCGGTTTTACGTTGGTTCTGTTGCAGTAATCGATGATTTCTGCAATATGCTCCTTTTTCTCTTGCCACCAAGCATTTCTCTCACTTGTGGCAACACCAATAGAGTAGGCGCGTTCTGTGAGTCGGGCGTCAGCATCATCCTGACGAAGAAGAATGCGGTATTCTGCTCGTGAGGTGAACATACGATAAGGCTCATCAACACCTTTTGTAACCAAATCATCGATAAGAACGCCGATATAAGCCTCGTCTCTGTGAAGAATGAGAGGGTGATAGGTGTTGGGTGTTGGGTGTTGGGTGTTGGTGCTTCCTGCAAGGATAGCAGCATTGACACCAGCGATTAGACCTTGGCCTGCAGCCTCTTCATAGCCCGTTGTTCCGTTTACCTGACCTGCAAAGAAAAGTCCGCTAACCTTCTTGCTCATCAAAGAGTGATCAAGCTGTGTAGGGTCGAAGTAATCGTATTCTATTGCATAACCCGGACGATAAACCTTAACATCCCTAAGAGCTGGAATTTTCTTCAAAGCTTCAAGCTGAACCTCGATAGGCATAGAACTTGAGAAACCATTTAGATACATCTCGTTGGTGTTAAGTCCTTCAGGTTCAAGGAATAACGGGTGATGATCCTTATCAGGAAATGTTACGAGTTTAGTCTCTATGGAAGGACAATAGCGAGGACCTGTAGATTGAATCTGTCCGTTGAAAAGGGGCGAATCTGCAAGTCCGCTTTTGAGAGTTTCGTGAACTTCTTCGTTTGTAGTGAATGTCCAACAAGGAAGGAATGCGTCGTTTAGGTCAATCTTTGATTCATCCTTGTTCAGGCGCAGATATTCCTTCATATAGGAGAAACTATGATAATCATGCTCTCCCGGCTGAAGCTCAGCATCCTCGAAATGCACGGATCTCTTATCAATTCTGACAGGCGTTCCTGTTTTCATTCTTGCAGAACGAATGCCGAGAGCGTTAAGGCATTCTGTGAGATGAGGGACTGGAAGTTCGGCACAACGACCACCAGGAACCATCTTTCTTCCCACGTGCATTAGTCCGTTGAGGAAAGTACCGGCTGTAATGATTACGGTAGGAGCCATAATCTCAACACCCCAGATGGTTTTCACGCCTGTTACCCTTTTCGCATCATTACATTCTCCCCCTTGGGCCGTCAATACCTCTTCCACCTGATCCTGCCAGATGTCAAGATTCTCAGTAGAATCAAGCATCTCACGCCATTTCCAGATGAACTGCCCACGATCACATTGTGCGCGAGGACTCCACATGGCAGGACCCTTTGAACGGTTAAGCATACGGAACTGAATAGAAGTTGCATCCGTCACGATACCCATTCCACCTCCGAGGGCATCAATTTCGCGGACAATCTGTCCTTTGGCAATACCACCAACGGCAGGGTTGCAGGACATCTGTCCGATCTTGTTCATGTCCATAGTTATAAGGCAGGTTTTTGCGCCCATTTTTGCAGAAGCATGAGCTGCCTCGCAACCGGCGTGTCCACCTCCAACAACTATAACATCGTAATATAGAGTTGTCATTTTTTAGAAATTTTGTACAAAAGTAAGAAGAAATTTTGAATTTTCAAGTAGAAAAGTTTGTTTTATCACTATTTTTAATTAATTTTGCAGTCTAATTCATATAATATTAGGTAAATCCTAGGGTTTTATAGGAAGTGTCATTCGAAAAAACTCAAAACATTATTTTATAACTTTATTTAAACAACAATCATTTATGTGGTTATTTAATTCATCAATCGGAAGAAAGGTTGTTATGTCAGTAACTGGCATCGCTCTCATCCTGTTCTTAACGTTCCACATGTCAATGAATGTAGTTGCTCTCTTCTCAGAGGAGGGTTACAACATGATCTGCGAGATGCTCGGTGCCAACTGGTACGCTGTAGTAGCAACTGGAGGTCTTGCTGCATTGGCTGTGCTTCACATTTTCTATGCTTTCGTTTTGACTGCACAGAATCGTCGTGCACGTGGTGAAAGCAAGTACGCTGTTACTGACAAGCCTGCAAAGGTAGAGTGGGCATCTCAGAACATGCTCGTTCTTGGTATCATCGTAGTAGTAGGTCTTCTCCTCCACCTCTACAATTTCTGGTACAACATGATGTTCCAGGAGCTTATTGGTGGTGACACTATCTATGCTGCTGATGGTGTACACTGGATTCGTGAGACATTCTCTTGCCCAGTGTTCGTTGTTCTCTACCTCATCTGGCTCGTTGCTCTCTGGTTCCACCTCACACACGGTTTCTGGAGTGCTTTGCAGACTCTCGGTTGGAATGGTAAGACATGGTTCTGCCGTTGGAAGGTTATCAGCATCGCTTACTCAACACTCCTGTTCGCAGGCTTTGCTATCGTAGTTCTCTATTTCGCTTTCTGCGGAATGTGTGGTAGCTGCTGCTAATTAGTTAACTAGAATCTCTGGAACCACTAGGAATGTCAGGACTTTCCAGAATCTCTGGAGTATCCGGTACAACTAGAAAAAAACAAAACAAAAATGACTAAAGTATTAAATTCAAGAATACCAGAGGGACCAGTAGCACAGAAGTGGACCGAATTTAAGGCTCACCAGCGTCTGGTTAACCCAAAGAACAAACTGAAGCTCGACGTTATCGTAGTAGGTACAGGTCTTGCAGGTGCTTCTGCTGCTTCTTCTCTCGGTGAGATGGGCTTCAACGTACTTAACTTCTGCATTCAGGACTCTCCACGTCGTGCTCACTCTATCGCTGCACAGGGTGGTATCAA